>JAFGKA010000463.1 GCA_016928855.1 Phycisphaerae bacterium | reverse complement strand
CTCGGCCCATATCGGGCTGCTGCTGCCGTATGCCCCGCTGCACCATCTGTTGTTCGCGCAGTCGCTGCCGCCGCTGGTGATGACCTCGGGCAATCCCTCGAATGAACCGCTGTGCTGCGACAACGACGAAGCGCTGGAGCGACTGGGCGGCCTGACTGACGCGTTCCTGCTGCATGATCGTGGGATTTGCCGGCCAGTTGATGACTCGGTCGTGATCGCAACCGATCGCGCCGTCGTGCCGATCCGCCGGGCGCGCGGCTATGCGCCGGCGGCGATCCTGCTTGACCGCGCGGCGAGCCGGCCGGTGCTGGCGGTGGGCGGCGAACTGAAGAGCGCGGTCTGTCTGCTGCAGGGCCATGACGCCGTGCTGAGCGAGCATCTTGGCGACCTGAAGTCGCCGGCAACGTATCGCCATTTCTGTCGCGCGCTGGAGCGGTTGACCGGCCTGCTACGATGTCGGCCGGCGTGCGTCGCGTACGATCTGCACCCGGCGTATCTGTCAACGCAGCATGCGTTGCGGCAGGACAAGCCGGTGCAGGCGGTCCAGCACCACCACGCCCACATCGTCAGTTGCATGGCCGAAAACGGCGCTGACGGCCCGATCCTTGGCGTCGCGTGCGACGGTACGGGCTATGGAACAGATGGCGCCATCTGGGGTTGCGAATTCATGGTCGCCGACGTGATCGACTTCCGGCGCGTCGGGCACCTGCGCTATTTCGAGCTGCCTGGCGGCGACGCCGCGGCAAAGCAGACGTTCCGACCGGCGTTGAGCCTGTTGAGGCAGCTCAACGATACCGAGGCAGCGGTCGTCCTGGGCAAGCGGCTCCGCGACGCGCACGGCGATCGATTCATGGCCGTCGAGCAGATGCTGGCGCGGAAGGTGAACTGTCCGCCGACGTCGAGCCTCGGCCGACTGTTCGATGCGGTCGCGTTTCTGACCGGTCTGTGCGACGAGAACGGCCACGAGGCCCAGGCGGCGATGGCGCTGGAGGCCGCGGCTGAAGAATACATGCAAACAGGCAGAAGGCAGAAGGCAGAAGGCGGAAGCAGAGACGAGGCGTGCGTGGAACCGTACCCGGTTGCAGTTGCGAACGAGGCCGATATGCTGGTGCTCGACTGGCGTCCGCTGGTGACGGCGATCACGGCGGATGTCGTGGCGGGCCGGAATCCTCACGAGATTGCCGCACGCTTCCACGAAGGATTATCGCAAGGACTGGCCGATACCGCGGCCGCGGCCGCTGAGCGGGCGCAGCTCGGGACGGTCGCGTTGTCGGGCGGCTGCTTCGCGAACCAGCTTCTGCTGACGCGGACAGCGGAGCGGCTGCAGGCACAGGGTCTGACCGTGTTGACCCACCGGCGCGTGCCGGCCGGCGACGGAGGACTCGCACTGGGCCAGGCCGTCGTGGCCGCCGCCCGCATGGAAGGACGTTGGTAATGTGTCTTGCCGTACCTGGACAGATCGTCGAGCTGCGTGAGAACGAAGCCGTTGTGGACTTCCAGGGCAACCGCATCGAGATCAGCACCGTGCTGACGCCCGACGTCCGGCAGGGCGACTGGGTTCTGGTGCACGCCGGCTTCGCGCTGACGAGCGTGTCGGAAGACGAAGCCCGCGAGACGTGGTCGTATCTCGAGGAATTGAAGATACCGGAGCACCCCACGGATGGCTGAGACGGTTCGACAACTCGCCGAGGAACTCCACGCACTGGCGCGCACGCTCAACCGGCGCGCGCAGGTCATGGAGGTCTGCGGCACGCATACCGTCTCGATCTTCCGCAATGGGCTGCGCTCACTGCTTCCGGAGAACGTGAATCTGATCAGCGGCCCGGGCTGTCCGGTCTGCGTGACGGCGCAGCGCCATATCGACGCGGCGATCCGGTTAGCCGGCCGGAAGGACGTCATTCTCGCGACGTATGGCGACATGATGCGGGTGCCCGGGGCGCTCGGCAGCCTCGAACAGCAACGGGCGCGGGGTGCCGACGTTCGCGTCGTGTACTCGGCGCGCGGCGCGATCGAGCTGGCCGAAGCGCATCCGAACCACGCGATCATCTTCATCGCCGTCGGCTTCGAGACCACCGCGCCGGCCACGGCCGCGATGCTGCTCGAGGCCGAACAACGTGATGTGAAAAACCTCTACATCGTCGAGGCCCACAAGCTCGTGATCCCCGCGATGCTGGCGCTGCTGGCCGGTGGCGACGTGCCCATCGACGGTTTTCTGTGCCCGGGGCATGTGAGCATCGTCATCGGTGCCAACGCCTACGAGCCAATTGTCACGCGGCATCATAAGCCGTGTGTCGTAGCCGGCTTCGAGCCGCCGAACATCATGCGAGGCCTCGTGCATCTGCTCCGGCAGATCGCCGCGGGCGAGGCGAAATCGGAAAACGTCTACGGCGTGGCTGTCTCGGCGGAGGGCAACCGCGTCGCGCAGGCGACGATCGACCGCGTGTTCGTGCCGGCCGACGCCGCATGGCGCGCGATCGGCGTGATTCCCGGCAGCGGCCTGGCGCTGCGGCCGGCATTCGAGCGCTTCGATGCGCTTCGCCACTTCGAAATCGAACTCGGCGAAGACCAGGATCCGCCCGGCTGCCGCTGCGGCGAAGTCATCCAAGGCAAGGTCACACCGGCGGCCTGCGCGCTGTTCGCGACCCGCTGCACGCCCACGGATCCGGTCGGCCCGTGCATGGTTTCGAGCGAGGGTACCTGCGCCGCGTGGTACAAGTACCGACCGGCCGATGCCCGCGCCGCGACGGGCAAGGGAGGGAATGCGACATGACCGAACACGCCGCAAACCTTGACATCCACGGAGCGACAACGTCGGACACGCAGGAACGCATCATGCTGGCACATGGCGGCGGCGGCGAGCTGACCGACCGGTTGATCCAGCAGCATTTTGTCACAGCGCTCGGCAACGACACGCTGAACGCGCTCGGCGACGGCGCCCTGCTCGGCCGACGAAGCGGCACACTGGTCATGACGACCGATTCCTTCGTCGTGCAGCCGCTCGAGTTTCCCGGCGGCGACATCGGCCGGCTGGCGGTCTGCGGCACGGTGAACGACCTGGCGATGATGGGGGCGCAACCGATCGGCTTGAGCCTCGGCATGATCATCCAGGAAGGCCTGCCGCTCGCGCTGCTCGATCGCGTCGTGGCGTCGATTGCCGCGACCGCGAAGGAAGCCGGCACGTGCATCGTGACCGGCGACACGAAAGTCATCGAACGCCGCGGTGACGGCGAGGAGCTGCTGATCAACACCGCCGGCATCGGCGAACAGGCTGATGGCATTCGCCTCGACGTCAAGCGGATCGAGCCGGGCGACGTGATCCTGATTAACGGGCCGATCGCCGAGCACGGGCTGGCGATTCTGTCGAAGCGCGAGGGCCTTCAATTCGCGTCGGCCCTCGTCAGCGACGTGGCGCCGCTGAACGGACTGACGGCCGCGCTGCTCGCGAGCGGCGCGGACATCAAGTTCCTGCGCGACCCGACGCGGGGCGGCGTGGCCGGCGTGCTGGCGGATATCAGCCGCGACGCGGGTGTGAGTGTCGAGATCGACGAAGCGGCGATCCCCCTGTCACGCACCGCGCGGCACGCCGCGGAGATGCTCGGGCTCGACCCGCTGACCATCGCGAACGAAGGCAAGATTGTCGCGGTTGTCCGCGGCGCGGATGCCGAGACCGTACTGAACGCATGCCGGAATCATCCGCTGGGCACCGCCGCGGCCATCGTCGGCCGCGTCACCGACGCCCAGCCGCCGCTGGTGGAGCTATTGACGACGGCGGGCGGCCGCCGCGTCGTCCAGAAACCGTATGGGGAAGAGTTGCCCCGGATTTGCTGATGACCACGAACCTGAACCACATGCGATTGCAGGCGCTCGAGCACGATGAGCTGATCGCGCGCCTGCGCTGGTTTATCCGGTTGCGTTGGTTGTTCGGCAGCACGGTCTGCCTGATCGGTCTGTTGCTGCGGGCGTGGCCCGTCGAAGCGATTCAGGGTTGGACGCTCGTGGTCATCGGCGGAGCGATTCTGGCGTACAATGTCGTGTTCGCCCTGATGGAGCGGCGCGCGCGCGAGGCGACGGCGCCCGACCGCCCCCCCCAGACTCCTCTTGTGGCGTTTGCGCAGATCGCCTGCGACTTGATCGCGTTAACGCTCGTGTTGAACGCTACCGGCGGCGTCGAGAACCCGTTCTTCGCGTACTACCTGTTCCATATGGTAATCGCGACGCTGCTGCTGCCGGCACGGGAAGTCTTCGCGTTGGCCTCCTTCGCAATCCTGCTCTACAGCGTATTGGCGCTGACAGAGATGCGCGGCTGGCTTCCACACGCCGATGTTGCGGCGTTGCAGGGCAATCATCGCCACCCCCAATTCGTCGCAGTCGTCCTGCTGGCGTTTGCGAGTTCGCTGATGATCGCCGTCTATCTCGGCACGTCCATCGCCGCGACAATCCGCAAGCGGGAGCAGGAAGTGATCCGCCTGGAACGTGAACTGGCCGTCCGGGCCAGCGAGCTGGAACAGGCCAATCAGGCCCTCCGTGATGCGGATGTCGCGAAGACGCAGTATTTCCGGAAGGTCTCCCACGACCTGAAATCGCCGCTGGCCGCCCAGCAGAGTCTCTTGCGGGTCCTGCTGCGCGAGGTGGGCGAGCTACCCGCCGAGCAGCGCAATCGGATCGAACGCGCCGTCGTACGCGGCGATGAATTGCTGAATCTGTTGGATGACCTGCTGACCTTGTCGCGCACGCGCGATGTGACGCGACAGCCGCAGCGCGAGTGGATTCAGCCGGCTGACCGACTGCAGGCGGTGCTGGACGCTCAGGCGCTCGCCGCGGCCGAAAAAGGACTGCAATGGAACGTGGCGATCGATGAGCCGGTCCCGTCGATCCACGCCGAGCCCGGCCTGCTGCCCATGCTGGCGGAGAACCTGATCTCGAACGCGATCAAGTACACGCCGAAGGGAGGCCGCGTCACGGTCGCCCTGCGGGGCGAAGGCGAAGCACTCGTGCTTCAGGTGCAGGACACCGGTATCGGCATCGCGAAAGAGGATCAGGCGCGCATCGGCGAGGAGTTCTACCGGACCCGGTCGGCACGCGAGTCGGGCTCGCCGGGTACCGGCCTGGGACTGACCATCGTTTGTTCGATGATCAAAGCGATGAACGGCCAGTTCGATCTGGCCAGCGAAGCGGGAAAGGGCACGACGGTCACGATCCGCCTGCCGCGGTCGAGCGGTTCTGAGGGTACGGAGCCGGTCGCGGCTGCTTGACGGGCGGTGCATCATACGGCGTCGGATGGAACAGACAGTGAACCCAAGCGTCACTGGCGACCGATTGGGTTGAAGTGTTGGCTCGTTTGGAGATCGAGGTACTTCATGAGTGAAACTGTTGAGGCAACCGTCAAACAGATCTGTCAGGCGT
>JAFGKA010000462.1 GCA_016928855.1 Phycisphaerae bacterium | reverse complement strand
GACCCGCCTGCGGTCAGGCCGTATCCTGCAGTTCGTGCTGTAACCCTTTACCAAGGGCGCACTTGGCGGCGTACCCAAGTGGACTAAGGGGACGGATTGCAAATCCGTTATTCATGGGTTCGAATCCCATCGCCGCCTTCGTATAACTTCTTATCGGAAAGCGACTTACGATGGATCGATCGCTTTCTGTTCTTGTTCGTTGCCTGAAACGACTTTGCGGCGCCGCTACCTTGCCCGTAGGCATCACGGACGCTTTTCGTGGAGTGTTCCGGTAGTGAGTTTGTCCTGTCGCCTGGGCCTCTCGCCGCAGGTCGGCGGCGACGCGTTGGCTGATCGGGGCTTGAGTTTGTACCTCGATGAGGAGGAGCATGGATGTTGTGTAAAGCAGTCTATCTGGCACTCGGGAGTGCGATCGTCGTCACGACGTGTGGCTGCCCCGCCGATCGGATTCACCCTGAGCCACCGGCCAGTGAGAGTCCCCAGAAGCCGATGGCCGAGAGCACGCCTCCGCCACAGGCTCCGCGTGAGAGCACCCGCGTGGATCTCAGCGCAGCGCTCTCGGCATTTGCTCCCGGCTGGATGGCCAAGGACTGTGGCGCAGAGATGTCGCCTGGCATTCGGGACGAACGAGGAAAGCAGAACGTTCTGGTCACCCACCCGCTCAGCGAGACCATGCCCTGTGTTCTGGGGCGACGGGTGGACATCGTGCCCGACAAGCAGACGACGTTGCGTCTCGTGGTCGGGCACCATCCCGAGGGGGATTGGCTCCTGATCGTCACGGCCGACCGGGAACTGGTTCGCCAAGTGATCGGCAAGGAGACCACGACGGATGGCTGGGCGAGCATCGACGTGGACCTTTCCGAATATGCCGGCCGGATTATCACACTGCAACTGATCAACGCGGCCAACGGCTGGTCCCACGAGGCAGCGTACTGGGCCAGGATCGCGATCGAGTAGCAAAGCGGGCCGCCAGGGGCTGAAAATGGAGCCTCCGTAAGCCTTTCGGCCTTCGGTTCGTATCCAGCGCTTCGGCGTCCGGATTTCACTTGCAGCGTGGCGGTGAGAACGTATAATCGCCCCCATGTCTTCGAAACACCTCACTCAGAATCGTGGCGATGGGAAGCCGGGACTATCACAGAAGGCCTCGTCCGGGTCGCCCCAAGGCGGGCTGACCAGGCGGCAGATGCTCAAGCAGACGGCGCTTGTCGGCGGCGCGCTGGCGGCCCCGTACATCGTGCCATCGTCGGTATTGGGCCGAAATGGTGCGATTCCGCCCAGCGAGAAGATCGTCGTCGGCGGCCTGGGCATTGGCGGGCGCGGGACGCACGACCTGAAGTGGATGCTGCCGGAGAAGGACGTCCAGTTTGTCGCCGTCTGTGATGCTCAGAAGTCGCGGCGCGAGGCCGTCAAGAAGGTTGTGGACGACAAGTACGGGAACAACGATTGTGCTGTCTACGCGGATATGCGCGAATTCCTCGCCAAGCGCACCGACATTGATGCTCTGCTCATCGCGACCGGCGATCGATGGCACGCCCCGGCCGCCATTATGGCCATGCGCGCCGGCAAGGACGTCTTCAGCGAGAAGCCCTCGTGTATGACCATCGCGGAGGGCCAGGCGGTGGTGGCCGCGGCCAAGCAACACGGACGCATCTACCAGACCGGTACACAGCGTCTCAGCGAAGCCAACTTCGTGTTCTGCTTTGAGATGGCCCGCAGCGGCCGGTTGGGCGAGGTGCATACGGCCCGGGCGCACATCGCGCCCTGGGACGCGGCCGAAATGACTCACGAGTGGCTGCCGCCCGAGCCGGTGCCGCCGAAGGAAGAGGTCGACTGGGATCTCTGGCTGGGCCCGTGCCCGTGGCGGCCGTTCAATTCGTCGTATGTCCGCGGCGGCTGGCGTGGTCATTACGATTTCCACACCAGTTGCATCGGCGAGTGGGGCGCCCATACCTTCGCCCAGGCGCAGGCCGGCCTCAACATGCTGGATACGTCGCCGGTTGAATACGAATACGTGAAAAACCCCACCGGGGACGGCATGGTTACGACGTTTGCCAACGGCGCCAAGATGATCCTGCACCGCGAAGGCTGGTGGAAAGGCTCGTGCGGCATGCGGTTCGAGGGCCCCGACGGATGGGTCGCCGCCGCGGATGGGTATAAAGAGCCCGACGTGTCCAATCCGGCGATGCTGGCAGACTTCGACAAAATCGTGAAGGACTACATCGAGCGGACCGGTCGTCCCATGAACCACATGCGCGACTTCCTTGATTGCGTCCACTCGCGAAAGCCGGCCGTGGCCAATGCCGAGGTCATGTTTCACTCGATGTCCACGGTGCATGCCGCGAACATCTGCATGTGGCTCAAGCGGGATATGAAATACGACCCCGCCAAGAACGAGTTTGCCGACGCCGACGCAAACGGCTTCCGTTCACGGCCGATGCGGGCACCCTGGGCGATTTGAGCGTCAAGCCGAATCGCCGGGAGAATATGCCCAAGCGTCGTCGAACAGCGAGACAGAGCCGTCCGGTTCAGTCTCTCTCTATGGGTCGCCGCTCCATCAGCGAGCCGGCAACGCAGCGTGTAGATCCGCTTGATCCGCCGAGCCAGGATCCGTAGTCATCGCTCATTGATGAACCACGTCTTCGCCTTGTGGCAGGTGGACGCCTTCTGCCTGGCCCGGCTCTCCGAATCCTCATCGTTCAGGTTTCGTGTCGTTCAGTCCAGCCGGTTTAGGACAATGAATCCCAGGACCCACGTGTCGTTCGTCAGGCAACCTGAGGTGACCTGTTGTCGCAGAGCCCGGAAGGCCACCGTGTCGGCGGAGCAGGCCACATCGGTGGCCATCAACCATCCGCTCAACGTCTCCACGTCGGCGAACAGCGTCCACCCGGTGCCGTCGTTCATCTGGAAATACTCCAAGTCAAAATCAATGAAGCCGGTCCCAGAAAGGAACCAGCGTGTACCATCGGGCGTGATCGCCATTAATCCGTCATAACCGTACGGGACGGTTTGCTGCACACAGGCACTTGCCGCTGGAATCGCCGTGGTCTGGCTGGCCAGCGTCGCCGCCGGCGCGTCCCCGACAGCGCCGATCGCGCTGCGGTGGATCGCGGTACCGCCAAAGATGCTGTCCGCGCTTTCCTGGGCTACGAAGAATCCGAATTTCCCGCCGTTCAAGGCCACCGGTGTGTTGACCGCATACTCACTTTTCTTGGTGAAGGCGGTTACGTTTCCGTTGGTGAGGTTGAGCAGGGCGGTCGCGTCCGTGAACCCCTGCCGGTACAGGACGTAGTTGCCATCCAACTGGATCTGGACGGTGGTCTTGACCGCGTTGTCGCCGGACAGATCGAACTGGGCCGGCTGGGCGCTCGGGTTGTCGAGATCCCACAGGTAAATGGACTCGCCCGGGTTTCGGGCATACGCCACCACCTGCCGCGTCTCCGCGTCGACGGCGACCTGCTCGAACGTGGCGAGAAAAGCCGTTGGCTGCGCACAACTGATCACCGTGGGGGTCGCCCCGCTTAGATCGATGACCTTGACGGCGTTTCCGTCGGTCACCGTGGACGCGTCGTTGATCGTGGCCACGAGACAGCCGTCGGCCATCATGTGCCCTGGTGCGTTGGCCTCCGTCGGCAGGGCATGCAGCGTAATGTCACCGCCCGGAATATCCACCGCCTCGCCTCCGGTTACGGTGTTGAAGACGGCCACTTCGTTGGTGCTGCGGACCAGGACGACTTTCTTGCCGGCCACCGCGAAGTCGCGAAACCCGAAGAGCAATTCACTGTTTGCGATTTTGGTGCCGGCGGCCGTGTTCATGTCCGCCGTCGACGGGACCAGATAGAACACACCGTCGTCCGGGAGACCCCAAACGATCAGATCCTCTCCCACCGCCAGCTTGCCGCTTGCCCGATACGCCGAGTTTTCGAACGCGATGCCGGTCTTGATCAGGGCACTAACGATCGTGTCATCACCACTGCCACCACCGTCGCCATCATCGACGCCACCACCACCGCCGCCACCGTCGATGCCACCACCACCGCCACCATCGATGCCACCACCGTCACCACCGCCACCGCCATCGGCGGGCGCGCAACCTGAGTAGGTCGTCAACAGAACCATCGACGCCAATAACAGACAACAGACAACAAGTGACGTCTTCATGTTCGATTCTCCTGTGTTCGATTGCTTGTGCCGAAATGTCAACGATAGCCTCAACGACCTGCATGATCAGGGACGTGCGCTCCATACCGGGCGCCATTGCCACAGTTTCTTCATGACGAACGCATAGTGTCTAACGCCCGTTTCCCCGGGTGTCAACCAGTATCCTGCCCAGGTTGACACTTCCCAAATGACTGTGCCCGACAACGCCGCCGGGCCGAGTCCAAGCCGTGTAGAACGCCCCCGTCGCGATCGAAGGCCCCGTCGTCCGTCAGGCAAGGCGACCTGCCGTTGCTGGTTTCGCTTGACATTCTCCTCCCTGCTCGGTCTGCTTATCGCTATGGCGATCAGAACCGACCGATTGGCAAGTGCGCTCTACGAAACGGACGAATTGCTGGTCGTGTTGCGCCCTCGAATGTCGAAGACCGTGCGGCACGAGGTTGATACGTGGCGGTCTCATGCGGCGGCACTGCGTTTTCATCTGCGAGGCTCGGAGCATCGATCGCTTCTCGTCGCGGTTCTGGGCGGAACCGGCGCCGGCAAGAGCACGCTGGTCAACCGCCTGCTGGGTCGGGAGATTTGCGCCACCTCCTTTCGTCGCACATTCACGACGGGGCCCGTTGCCATTACGTCGGATGCCAACTGCCTGCCAGACCAGTGGCTGGGCCTTGACCAACGCGTGGTCGTCGATGGTGATTTGCCTGTTCGCGGCGACAACACCCGCATCACCGTTGTCTTGTCCGGCCATACGTTGACGACCAGGCTGACGTTCATTGACACACCGGACCTCGACGGCGACAGTCCTGATCATCATGCCGTGGCAGACCTGGTCTTTCGCTGGTCGGACGCGATTCTCTTCGTCGTCACACCGGAGAAGTACCAGATGACGGAATTGCCGGGCTACTACCGGCTCGCCGACCGGTACGCGGTGCCCGGCCTGTTCGTGATGAACAAGTGCGAGGAATCGGCCGTACTCGATGACTTTCAAGAGCAACTCATCGAACGAGCGTGGCCCGACGCGAAGGTGTTCGCCATTCCGCGCGACGATTGTTCGTATGTGGCGCCCGACCGCTGCGATTTTCGCGCCCTGACCGAGGCGCTGGCCGGCCTCTCCCCGCCGGGTGCCGCTGACCGCGAACGCGGCTTGGTCGGCCGTGGCCGCGATGTCGTTGATCGCATGCAGGACAAGGTCCTCATGCCGCTCAGGGAGACGCGACGTGTGGTGGATCGCGTGTTGGCCGTTTTGACGTCGCTCAGAGCCGCCGGAACCGGTGTCGACGTCGCTCCGCTGGCCGAGCAGTTTCGTCGGAGCATGCAGCAGCAGAGCATTCTGTATCTTATGGGCCCCGGGCGCTTGCTCGAACGCATCCGGCAGATGCCGGGCTTGCTCGCGCGAATGCCACGAACGGCCTGGGATGTTCTCGTGGGCGGCGAGAAGCTGGATACCCGGGCGTTGTCAGGTGCGTCCGTGGAGACCCCACGGCCGGCGCCGCCCGATTTCGCCGCGGCACTCTCGGACCAACTGGTTGTACTGCAGAGCCGGATTGAAGACGTCCTGCGAAGCAGCAGTATCATCGAAGCATGGATAGAGAATGACACCGAATGGTTCGCGGCCACTCGAATCGATGCGAACGAAGCGGCGCAGATCGCCCAAGAGGAACTCGCCGATCTTCGCCAATGGCTTGAGGACCGCGCCAACCAGTCGCCACGCGATACGCGTGCTCTGGAACGGCTGCTGAAGCACCTCCCCGGTGGCCAGCGGATCGTCAAGCTGTCTGAGGCGGCACCGTATCTCCTCGCGCTTGTCGTGGCGGCGCACGGGGCGTTCCTCGGCCCGATCGATCTGCTGATCATCGGTGGTTTCAGCGTTGCGACGTGGTTGACGGAGAAGCTGAGCAACGAAGTGACCGCGCGCGTACGCAAGACGAACCAGAACATTCAACGGCGATTCGAGCACCTCGGCCAGGAGCAGGTGGAAAGGGCGCGGCTCTGGCTGGATCGGCAGGCGCCACGGTCTGACGAGTTGTTGAAACTGGAACAGGCAATCGGTCGAATCGCCGAATGTGTCGAGAGGTAGAGCCGACGCCAGGATGAGGCCGCCGGAGCCAGGCGGTAAAGGGAGACGCCAACGTTGCTGCAAGAGGTTCGCCAGATCGTTGAGGAAGCCGTCGATCTGATCGGCGTGTCGCCGCCGAGTGTACTTGACGATGACGCGGCCGTGCTGGCCGAGTCGACCATCACGGGCGGCGACGGCGATGGGTTCTATCTGATCGGCCTGATCGGGGGGAAGAATGTCGGCAAGAGTTCGCTGGTCAATGCCTTGGTGGGACGCGACATCACCGCCGAGAGTGCCTACGGGCCTGGAACCGAAAGAGTTGTTGCCTACGCTCACGAGACACAGGTAGCGGATCTGGCTTTGCTTCTGGATGACGAAGTGCCGGGCCAATACGAGATCGTGGCGCATCAGATACCAGCCTTGCGCCGGCAGGTGTTGCTCGATCTGCCGGACATCGACAGCTTCTACGAGTTTCATCGCGGTATCACCCGGCGCATGCTCCGGCACATGCTGTTTCCCGTGTGGATGCAGAGCATCGAGAAGTATGCCGACGGCAAGCCGCGGGATCTGCTGAAGGAGGTCGCCGCGGGCAACGATCCGCGAAACTTCGTCTTCTGCCTGAACAAAGTCGATCAGATTATCGATCGTGAGGGTCAGGCCGCGGCCGAGGAACTGCGCGACGAATACGCGGGTCGGCTCGCGGAGGCGCTCGAGATCGAAACGCCGAAGGTCTGGATGATCAGCGCGGTCGCACCTGAGCGGGCGGAGTTCGAATCCCTCCGTGATCTGTTGACGGAAGAGAAGTCTCTCGAGGCGGTCGCCCGTTCGCGTAAACTGGCCGCCCGGCAGCGAGTTCTTTCGCTGGTGAACTGGATCGAACAGCAGCACCTTGATCGTCGCGTCGAGAATCTGAGACGTTTGCAGAACGATGCGGAAGAGCAAATCGTCCTGCGGATCGGCGCCCCGCTGAGCGAGCGACTGAGCGGCCCGCTGATGGACGATGCGGGTCTCAGACTGACGCTGGCCAGCGAGGCGATGAGCAAGCGCGTGGCACGGTGGCCTCTCGTCAATATCCTCCACGTCATCCTGGAGCCGCTCGCCCTGATGCTGCGCTATCGGTTTCCGCTCTCGCAGCAGCGGACCCTTGAGAACCCGGCGGCGCTGATTGAGTCGTACCTGCAACAGGACGGCCAATCGTTAGGCGATGCGGTTGCCACCGTCTTCGCTCGGCTGCGGCAATCACACCCGCAAATGACGAATCTATACCATCCGACCGGTCCCTGGGAGGAGGCTTCGGCCGAGCGGGCCGCGGACGACCTGCGGCATCATCTCGTGAAGGCCCTCGAGCGGCGAGAGGAGCACGTTCGTCGACGATTTGATCACGGCGGTGGCGTCGTCGGCTGGCTCCTCCGCATCGTGATTACCGTCGGAGCAGCCTGCTGGTTTCCCTTCGTACAGCCGATTCTTGAAGCATGGCTCAGCCCCGACGGCATCAAGGATCTTACGCTGCTGGCCGTCCGGGTCTTCGGTGTCTCGTACCTGCTTGAGAACGTTGCCTTCCTGGCTGTGTATTATCTGTTCATCTGGTTCTATCTGAGGTGGTCAACGCGTCGCAGGGTTGATCGTCTGCTGGAACGGATGAAATCCGACGAGAGCCTGGAGCCATCGATGAGCCTGTCGATCCAGGTCTCGGATTGGATGGATCGATTGACGGCCCCCATTCGTTCGACCCGCGAACGTCTTGAACGACTGATCCAGCGTGTACGCGACCTTCGGTCAGGTCTCGACGCTTCGACGGACTGAGCCGTCGTTCGTGTGGGCCATCGGTCAGATCCCACGACCCGAACACGATGCCGAAGAGCAAGGGCGTGCGAGAGCGGGGTGTGCTCCGCAAGCTACGCCCCGAAGAATCTTTTTTTTGGATAGACAGGAAAACCCTTCATCGATGAAAGAAACCGATTAGCGGGCGGGAGGGCTCAACGCACACTGCGTTAAAATATTTCTTCTCAATGAGTTATGGTTTCTTGCTGTGAATGGTCTCCTTTTCTCGTTCCCCGCCGAAGTCGACGTCGCGGTCTCTGTTTTTGCCTGGTTCCGATAACGTGACTTTTTGGCGTTCTGTCAGAGGTGAAAACAAGTACAATCCAAACACTGTGTGGGGTTGGCAGTCGTAAGAGCGCGGGGATGCGGCGGAGCATCGGCCTTTCGCCAGAGAACGGACGGATGGGCTTCAGAAGGTGGCCTGCAACGAGCACCGGCGCAGCTAAGGCTACGTCGATTAACTGCACACCGACTACATCCGAGGCCGGAGCGACTGAGGCGCGAACAGGGAAGACAGCAGGGTCTGTCTTTGCGATTCCCGCAGTACAACGAAGACGGTTGCCGGTGAGCTCTGGCGAAGCCGTACGACTACGTTAGCGTCGAGGACCGGAATCCCAGATAGAACGGGCGGGTGACTGGGATCAACAATCACCGGCTATTTGACCAGGCGTACGGCCGGCCGCAATGATGAACCACTTCGGCCCCCAGACGAGCTGTTGTGGAATTACAGTACCGCTGAAATCTGTGGCGACCATGGAAGCACTACATTGCACGTCCCCAATGGACCGATAATATGATGTGTGTGCCCTTCGGACGTCTATCCTCCGGATGCGGCGTCTCGGGATGGGGCGGGCGATGAAATCGTCGTTCAGCTACCGTTTTCAACGGATGAAACGGGTTTGATCGACGGCTGCGACATTTCCTCCGTGGAGTGCCCCGGTGGTCCGGCGCGGCGGGTGACAGGGGTCGTCCGTTCGGCGTGAAGTGAAGGCCGTGTTCTGTCTTTCGGGACAACAGCGCCAAGGAGCGTCAATGGCTCCCATGCGACGAGCCGTGTTCTCGCAACGGTGGTACTTGTGTCGATGGACTTTGGCCGGGCTGCTCCTCGTTTTGGCGGGCGGTACCGCTGAGGCGGACGACGGCGAGGTTGCCCTTCTTCTCACATCCAGCGATGCCTACGAGAAAGTCGCGGCATCCGTCCAGGAACACCTGGTTCAGGCGGGCCATCGCTGTGACGTTATCAAGTTCCGTATCGGCAAGGCGGATAGCTCCGACGCTGAGGCGGGCAGTTCCGATTCAAGGCATGAGACCACCGATACCAGCCTGGAGCCGGATGCGGCCGCGGCACGGTTGCGGGAGAGCAAGCCCCGCGTCGTGGTGGCCGTTGGTACGGCGGCAACATCGCTGGCGATTGATACGGTGAAGGATACACCGGTCGTCTTCTGCATGGTCCCCAATATCGAGGATCGGCCATTCGCGGCCGACATTCCGAAGCAGCGGTTGTACGGCCTAGCGATCGACGTCGATCCGCGTGAGCAACTGCGGTGGATCAAGCGACTGAGTCCGGAAGTCCGGACGCTGGGCGTGCCGCACAGTACTCGCACGGAGAAGACGGTTGAGGTCATTGCGCAGGCGGCTCGTGCTGAAGAGCTCGCGGTCCATGCGATTACCGCCTCGCGCGAGCAGTTCCCGGCCGCCATTGAGGCGCTCGATAAGAAGGGATGCGATGGCGTTTTGATGATCGCCGATGCGGAGGTCTATGATTCGCCGACGGCGCAGCGCCTGCTGCTGTGGGGATTGAGAAACCGCAAGCCGGTCTGGGCGTTCTCGCCGAATGTCGTCAAGGCGGGGGCGTTCGCGGCTGTTTATGCGGATCCGGGGGCGACGGCGCAAGAGATCAGCGGCGTGGTTCTGGGCTTGCTGACGGATGCCACCGCCGCTACGCCCGGAACGCGTTTTCCGAGTCGCCTTCTGACGGCGGTCAATGAACGTACAGCGGAGATGATCGGCATTCGATTGGGCAAGGACGTTCTGCTCGATATTCCTGTCCGCTTCGGACAGTGATGAGGGCACACGGTCATGGTGTGTGGAAACGATCTCCGGAGTTGGCGATCCATACGGTGTTCACCGATTGCCAGTGTGGTGTGGATTCGGCTGCCGTTTGCGTTTCTTGTGCCGACCATTATCGCCATTCCGCGAGCCGTCGAGGGTGTGGAGCCGCCGAAGATGGTTGTGGCCGGCCAGTCGTCGGCAACCCAGAGCGATGACGTTGGTGACGTCATCGAAGACGAGACACTGGGTGATATCGAGCTGTTGACGCTCGAAGTACCGATGGTCGTGATGGCCAGCCGCAGCAAGGGACGCGTTGAGACGGCGCCGTATGCGGTTTCGGTCATCACGGCCGAGGATATCCGGCGATCTGGTGCCCGCTCGATTCCTGACGCCTTGCGGCTCGTGCCCGGCGTGGACGTTGCGGAGCAGGGATATGCGAACGCTGCCGTTTCGCCGCGAGGGCTTCACAGCTTCTTTGTGAACCAGACGCTGATTCTGGTGGACGGCCGCCAGATTATCGATTCGCTGTATGGCGGGGCGCTGTGGGCCAGTTGGCCGTTCCAGATCGAAGACATCGAACGCATTGAGGTCGTCCGCGGGCCCGGCGGCGTCGCGTGGGGTTCGAGCACCAACAACGGTGTGATCAATATCGTCACGAAGGACCCGATTGACCAACTCGGCCTCACCGTGGCCGGCATGGGCGGTTCGCGCGGGATGCAGAAGGAGCACCTCGGCTATGCCTTCAGCGAAGGCCCACTGCGGATGCGCGTTTCCGGCGAATACGAGGGCAGTGACGGTTTCGAGACCGGCGGCTCACTCCTGCGAGACCTCGACGATGACTACAAGATCGGCCGGAGCAACGTGCACGCCATCTACGACGCCACGAGCAACGATACCCTTACCTTCTCCGGAGGGAACGGCACCGCCGACGGTGTCAGCTCGCTGCCGGCGGCATCGGGGTTCTTCAATGCCAAGAATTCGAGTTCGCAGGCCTCCTACCTCATGAGCCAGTGGCAGCACCGGATCCGCGACGACAACGAATTCACGCTCACAGGGTTCGTGAACGACTACTACGCCTGCGCAGGCATGAAGCCCATCGACTACCGCTATCAGCAGCTCGCGCTGCAGTTCAGCCACACGTTTACGCCTGCCGAGAACCACGTCATCACGTGGGGGATCGACAACCGCGTGGACCTCGTCGACGCCAGCAGTGCTGATCCTTTCATGCTGACGAAGAACTTCGTCAGCACGGATGTCGCGGGAATCTACATTCAGGACGAGTGGAAGTTCGCCCCCAAGTGGACGCTGTCACTCGGCGGCCGATGGGACTACGACTCCTATGGCGGGTTTCAACCCAGCGGCCGGGCGGCGCTGTCCTACACGCTGACCGATCGCTCGCTTCTGTACGGGGCCGTCTCGCGGGCGTTCGCCATGCCACCGGGGGCGATGCGATTCAACAACGTGCCGCAGGGCGACGGCGTGATTCGGACGACCGCCGATCGTGACATCGACCCGATGACGATGATTGCGTACGAAATCGGCTATCGCGGAAAGCCGTTCGATCGGCTGCATCTGGGTATTGATCTGTACGCGCATGGTAATGCCGACGTGCGCGCGATGGTGCCGCACATCGGCCCCCCTGGTTTGCTCAACGCGAATATTGAGAATGCTGGTGACCTGTGGCTGTACGGCGTGGAACTCGAGGCCCGCTATGCCCTGACGGATCAGCTTACCTTGCTGGGCAACTACACCTTCCAGATCTGTGAGGCGGACCTGACGCTTCCGTTCCATTACACGGATTTCATGACGCCGCCGAAGCAGAAGTTCATGACCGGCCTGCAGTACGATGTGACGGACGATCTACATCTGTCCGCCTACGCCTATTACGTCAGCGGCGTGACGGCGCCGAACCCGGACAATCCCTTCATGCCCCAGCGCATTGATCCGTATGTCCGCCTGGATCTGCGGGCCGAGCAGTCCTTCTGGAAGGATCAGGCGTCGATTGCCGTGGGCGTACG
Organism: Phycisphaerae bacterium; assembly: GCA_016928855.1. Classification (GTDB taxonomy): domain Bacteria; phylum Planctomycetota; class Phycisphaerae; order UBA1845; family PWPN01; genus JAFGKA01. The sequence continues at coordinate 2,938 of JAFGKA010000462.1, read as the reverse complement.
CAATCTGACCGACCGGAACCATCAGGAGGGCGGGACCGTCCTCGTCAACAACGCCGAGGTGCCGCGTATGGTCTACGCGGAGCTTCGGTTCCGGTTCAAGTAGCCGCTCAGGGATGCCATCGTTAACCGCGGGCCACCCTGTGGCGCGGTCATTCCTCCGCCTCTTGATTCACGCGGGCGTAGTGATATTCTGCCAGCCGATGCCGAGACGCTTGAGCGCGAAGCCGGTCTCGCGCAGGTAATCGCCATATGTCGTGATGGTATGGAAGCCCTGCATCTCGCGCTGCAGCCGCTTCCAGTCGCCGTCGATGGCGACGTCCATCTGCGAACGGCACATGTCGAGCGACGGCACATCCACGATCCGGCCGCGGAAGCCCAACCAGTGCGTGCAGCCGAGGTTCGGGATGATCGTGGTGGTCGTCTGGCCTCGCGTGTAGTCCACCCGTGTAGCGGCGCCATAGTCCGATTCATAATGCGTCATGAGGGTCGTCGGCTCGAAGTCGCGTCCGTTCATCCGGCGGGGGGCAGCGCAATGGGCCAGCGTGATCACGCCGTCATGCGGGAAGTGCGAGTTGCAGACGAACGAGGGTTTGCCCGAGATCCACCGCAGCAGTACGCCCGCGGGCGTGTGCGTGAAATCGACATGACAGAATGCCGTGGCCCCCTCGTCGTTGAGCAGGCTCAGTACGAGGCACGGCGGTGTGTCCAGCAGCCCGATCAACGAGCCCATGCACTTGGCTACGCCGAGGTTGGTGGCGTTCAGTTCCTTCATGATGTCATGGAAGACTGTCAGCGCCAGGAACGAGTTTACGACGAATCGCCGGTCCGTGGCCAGCGTGACGTTGGCTTCGCCGATCAGTGCGTCGGCCTGCCGTTCGGCTTGCGTCACCACCGCCGCATCGGCGCGTGCGGCCGTGATCCGCTTCTGCACGTCCGCGTCGGGGACGATCTGGATATCGAAGCCCCATACGTTCCGTGCATGATCGGGGCCGAATTGCGTGCCGAGGGCGCTGTAGGATTCCAGACCCGCGATTGCGGCGATGCGCGTGCCCCGGGTGTTCTTCAAGGCGTAGTGGGCTCGCAACCGCCAGAGCACCTCGGCGTAGTCGTCCACGACGATGTCGTCCACATTGAGGTTCGTTTCCTGGATCGCGTCGCCGCCCTTGCGCAGGAAATGCCAGTGGACGATCTCGTACCAGAGATAGACTGGCCCTGAGCGATGCCGCAGGAACATCAGGTTCGGCTTGCCGCTGGCGGCGAGCGCTTCGAGCCAGTTCTGCTGGCCGCCGGCGGCGTAGACGAGCAGGACATCGCACGTCGCACTCGCGGCGCGGCCGACGTCCGTGTCGCTGCTGACGATTGCCAGCGGGTTCAACTCGATCGGGAACTCGGCGGCGGTCGCGAGCGAGTTGAGTTCCGTGGTGATGCGCTGCATTTCGGCGTTGACGTCGTTCTGTGTGTGAAGCCCGCCGTAACCGCGCCAACTCGTCTTTTCCTGCCGCGTATACAGGCGGTGCACCAGTACTGGCTGCACGCGTAGCGCCGTCCCCTTGGGCAACCCGCCGGCCAGCTCGGGGTTTCGCCGATCCGCTGCGGCTTGTGCGGAACCGCTCTGTGCCATCAGCGTCAAGGCGGCCGTGCCACCGACCGTTCCGAGAAACCCTCGTCGCGTGATACCCGACGAGGCTCGGGCGAGCGGTTCTGACGGCATGGACAGTTGTCGTTTCGGATCTGATCTTCGTTCCGAATTGGCGTCCATCATTCGCTCCTCACAGTAGGGTTGTTTTCAGTCGCCGTCCGGATTCAACGGTCGCACTTCGATCGTGAACTCGGCGATCGGCGGTTCGTAGGGGTAGGTTTCCTCGAATGTCAGTGTGCGTTGCGCGCCGCCGTTGAATGTGGCCTTGAAGCCCTGGCCGAGGCACTGTGCGAAGACCCAGTTGGGGTAGGCCTTCGGCGATACACAGAAGGCCAGCGGTACGTCGGCGGCGACTTCGACGCCGTCGAACTGCGTGGCTCGCGGCGAGAGCCATCCGTTATGGAACTGCTGGTCGAGCAACTCGTCGGGGATCTGCATCCAGCCGGTCGCCGTTCGCACGCGCGGGCGCAGTTGCTCGGCGGGTGTCTGGATCGGCCAAGCCCAGACGATCGACGTGCGCTCCGTGCCGAGGGCCTTGCGATCGATCCGATGCCGCAGTTGCCACGTGTCGTCGGCGGTGCGGCGAGGCGGCAGGGCGGTCCACGCGCCCGGCTCAACCGGCTCGAGGTTGTCACCGACAGCCTGCCAGATCGAGACTCCCTTGGCACGATAGAGCGTGTTGGCCGCGGGCATGCCCGTTCCGGCGGCTGGCAACGGCGCTGGTTCACCGCGCACCGGCCACGGGCGGCCCTCGACCCGCAGCGCGGCGACGAATTCGCCCTGTTCACGGTTGTGCCGCAACGTCTGGTCCTCGGTCAGGATTCCCGGCCAGCCGGCGCCGAGCGGGAACGTGTGGCCATAGAGCGTCAGGAGGGCGATGACGCGGGCGTCCGCCGCGGTCAGGTTGGCCTGGCGGTACGCGGCTTCGGCGGCCTGCATGCGCTGCCAGGTTGCGGGTGTGGCGACCTTGAGCCGGTCCCAGGCCCCGCCGAATCCGCCGCGGTAGATTGGTAATGTTACCGAGGAATCGGCCAGGATATGTTCGAAGAACGCGTCCGGCGTAGCGATGACGATCTTCGGGCCTTCGCCGGCCTCGTTCCATTGTCGGGCTGCATCGGGCAGCTTCCGCGACGCGCCGGAGCCCCAGTTGTCGAACGCATGAAATGCCATCATAGCGTCGTATTGGTAATCGCGTCCGGCGTAGCGGCGAAGGGTATCCGTGATTCCCTGGCGCATGACGGTCATGTCGTCGGCGGTGAACTTCTCTCGTGCGAACCAACGGGCGTTGCCCGGGTCGAT
>JAFGKA010000461.1 GCA_016928855.1 Phycisphaerae bacterium | reverse complement strand
TCCATTGCCGGTCGTTGTTTCCGCACGGTGGGCTGGGTGGCGACCGGACGTTGTGAGCGGGTGGCACCGGGCTTGAGCGGTATCTCGAACGTTGACTTCTCAGCGTCGTCTGTCCGAAGCGTGATGGCCGCGCCTGTCTCCGGTGGCACGTAGCCGGCCGGGAACTCGACTCGCACGGTGTACTGCTTGTTCGCTTCGTTTTCGATGATCGTCGACGTGATGGCCGGGTTCGGCGTAACGACTTCGACGAGCTTCACGGGGGGCGTGCCGTAGTTGGTCAGCCGCATCAGCGTGGTGTGCCCCTTGTCCTCGGCTTCCGTCTTGGGCACGAGAATCATCGTCGGTACGACATCCACCCGATCCGGCACGCGGGCATAGGCCCGGATGGAGATGGCCGGCTCTTCTGCGAGGTTGGTACGCAGGCCGATGAGCGCCTGCAACTCGCCCGGCGTGTACGGCGGGACCGTGGCCACGCGGAGTTCATACTGCTTGCCTGGCGTCGTCTCCTGAAGTTCGAAGGCGAACTGGGCGTTCGCCGGCAGGCCACCGAACGTCAGCTTCAGCGGCGCGTCCATGTTGTTGGTGATGCGGATCACGCGTGTCTGCGGCTCGCTGCCGGAAAGGATGCCGAAATACGCTCCGGCAGGTTCGATCTTGATGCGCTGCTTGGATTCGCCTTTGACCGCGAGCTGCAGCGTGGGCGTGACCGGATCGTTCGACAGGATCAGGATCGTACGCCGATACACGTTGCGGACCTTCTTCGTATCGAGCACGAACGGGAAGTCGCCGGTTTCGCCCGGGGCCAGGCTCTCGGGTGTCTTGGCCGCTTCCGTGCAGTCACAGGTCAACTTGATGCTGAGGATCTTCAGCGGTGCCGTCCCGGCGTTGGTGATCTTGAACGTGTGCGTCAGCTTCGGGCCTGCCCAGACGGAACCGAAATCGTGCTCGGCGTTGTCCACCTGGATGACCGGCTGGCCAGCGGGCTGCGGGTTATCGGAGCCGCTCGGGGCGGCGTCCTGGGCGAACGCGGCGATGGTCATGCCCGCGAGCAGGATGAAGGCCAGGGTTGCCAGCGTGCCGCGACGGGTCCCGATTGCTCTCATTGCATTATTCCTCATGGATGTACCTCAGCCGTATAGTTGTCGGGTATGGAGCGGATCCAATCCAGCTCCGGCTACGGGGGGCTCGTCCCTTTCCCAGATCCTACCCGGCTTGACTGTCCGTGGCGAGCCCCATCGGCCGCCAATTTGCGACTGCCCAGGAGTTTTCGCGCGTAGGCACGGTTTTGGGCACCGATCCGAGTATGAGTGGTGCCGGCATGCCCGAAGGCCGGTACATGCGCAGCGTGCCGGAGTCTGGCTCCTGTTTGCCGAATGCGGTTTGCCTTGTGGACACCGGGGCGGCGTGTGTGAATCGCCGCCGCCGAGCCGGCTCAGAATTCCCGAATCAGCGACTCAGGTTCCGGCTGGAACGTTGTTTCGGATACGGCGCCCGTAACGACGCCGATGACGACGAAGCCGTCAGTGCGCTCGAAGGCGTACGTGGCCTCGAACGACGCGAATGTGCCCGATAACCGCCGGAACAGGACCCGCCGGAAGGGCTCGTCAAAGCCCGCCGCCCGCATGGCCGTGATCGCGTCGGCCAGGCTCATCGAGTCAGGCAGCTCCGCGAGCACGACGCTCGTCATCGCCTGGCTCGACCATGCGACCGGCTGGAACTGGCCGTTTCGCGCCTCGATCCAGGCCGTCCCGCCTTGCGGATCGAACGGGTCCGCGGCGAAGCGGTACTCGAACGTGTCTACGTCATCGGCCGTCATCGCCGAACCGCTGCTTGCTGTGGCGACGACCTCGACGAGAATCGCCTCCGGCAGCAGGGCGCGGACCAGCGACTCGGCCTGTGGCCGGAGCGGGTCGCCCGGGGTCTGTGTGCCGCCATTCGACGGCGAGGGCAGGGGGTTGCTCGGCGGCCGGACCGTGCCGTCGCCGCATCCGGCTCCGAGTAGAGCCAACGTCATGGCCAGCAGCGCGAGTAATCGCATGTTCAGGCTCCTTTTCGCACGAGTGGGCGGTACGTGCTCAGTGTTCGGACATCCCGGAGGGACGGCATGGATTCAGCGCGGCATTTCAATGCCGGGTACGACTGAACACATACAGAAAGCCCATCGGGGTCATTGTCACTCTTCCCTCGGTACGGCACAACCAGGCGGGCTGGTGGCGCGCGGCGGATGAGGGCTTACGGATGGACGAAAGCCACCACGTTCCTTGCGGAGCGGTGGTGGCTTTCGCGGCGGCCGGCGCCGTGGCCGACCAGCGGGTCAACCGTGCGTGCCGGTTACGCTTACCGTGCGCGACGCCGACGCCGCACCAGCGGTGCTGCCAGGGCCAGCGTCGCCAGCGTCATCGGTTCGGGGACGGTGAAGAGAACGGAGGCGCCGTTGATCTGATTGCACTGCCAGCCGACGTTTTCATCGGGCCGAAAAAAGGTGTCAGGATGAATTATCGCGGCGGTTCGCCTTCTCCGGCACGCGGCACCAGAAAGCAGCCGCTGCGGTTGCTTGTCGCATCTGTTTGTACGGACTGCCGTTATGGCGTCGCGTCGCGACGCCGACGCAGCAGTGGCGCGGCGGCGACCAGCAGCAACAGCGTCGTCGGTTCAGGCGAGTACCAGACGTCGCCGGTCATCCCGTCGACCGACTGCGAGAAGTTCGTCGGCGACACGTTCAAGTCGACCTCAGACCGTAGGACGGAGGCGGCGACGGGCACCACCTCGATGCGCAACTTGTTACCATTCAAATAGAACGGCTCAGGTCCGAGATCGGCCAGGGACCAGTAGCCGTGGTTGATCATGTACGGACCCGCCGGATCGTTCAGAAGAGCGGCCTTGCGGCTGTCGAGACCGACGCCCCATTGGTTTACTCCGGCCCATACCTTTCCATCCTGACGCAGCGCATCCCACACCAGGACGCCGGCACGGACGCCATCGATGATCCCGGGGTGGTAGGTGTTGCCCGGGTCGGCGTATCCGCTCCCGAGTCCCGTCCCACCCTGTAACGCCGATTCAATGACGGTGCCGCAAAGAGTGGTCGCCGGCGACTTGTAGCCCCTGCTGGCCGCGTAGTAGCTGCCCCAGGTAAACGTGGGGTGAACGTCGATCGTCTGCCACTGGCCGTCCACAAACTTGCTGAACATCAGGTCGTACTCGAAGCTTGCCAAGCCCTGGTTGTCGCCCGTCACCTCGACATTCACGAAGAAATCGAAGTAGTTGTCAACACCTGGTGTCAGCCCGTTGGGCACCGAGATGTTCCACGTGACGAGGCTGTCCGTCGCTAGCGCAGTCGCAACGGATAACACCAAAACGACGCCTGCCAGTTTGATGCTGTTCATCGCGTGCCTCCTCGTATGTGTTTGCGGATATGGGGGCCCGTCTGTCGCACCCTGCTTTTCCGCGGCAATCGAAGTGAGTCTTTTTCCGTTCTCCGGCTGCCGTCGTTTCGGAGCGGACCTATATCATTCTACCCGAGGCCATCAACCAAAGCTATCGCCACGGCCTGACGAAGAAAGGTGTCAGGATGCATTATCGTGTGGTTGGCGGGGTCGGCCGCGCGGGTGCAGCGTGATGGCCAAGCCCAGGCGATTGGCAATTCGCGCCTTCCACTGCGGCGTCCCGAGCGGCGTGCCGCGCGCAGCGGACTGCCGTAATGCCGTCAGTGCTTCATCAGCCATCGGACAGTTCACGTCCGCGAGCCAGTTCCACGGTGGTTCAACGGGCCAGCGTGTGAGTCGCCTGCGCAACGCCCCATGCCCGTTTCGCCGAACCCACAGGCTGTTCCATCGCCACGCTTCCGCTCGGTCGGTCAGCCCTGCACGCAGCGCGTTCGCTACCACGTACCGGCAGACGGTCAGGAAATGGTCATCCGTCTGCACCGGAAAGCTCTTGAATCGCCCCTGATACAGCGGCCCTTCGCCGGTGGTGTGATAGTGAACGTGCCAGCGGTGCGTGTGCGTCACCGCCACCCATTGCATCCACGTGGACAGGTCGGTGTTGTCCCCCGCATGCACCACCAGATGCCAGTGGTTGGGCATCAGACAATACGCCAGCAGTTGCGGCGCATCCGGCCGATCCAGCCCATCCGCCAGCACTCGCTCCAGCGCCGCGTAGTCCTCGTCCTTCGAAAAGATCGGTAGCCGCATCACCCGACGGTTCAGCAGGTGATACGCCACTCCCGGTGCGGTAATCCGCGGCGGCCGTGCCATTGCCGAACACTACCCATCCACGTTGGCAATACCAAGAAAATCATCCTGACACCTTTTTCTCGCCCCGCGGCGGCGCAGTAGCGCGGTGGCGGCGGCTAGCAGGAGTAGCGTGGCGGGGTCGGGGACGATCGGCGGGAAGGTCAGGGAGGCGCCGATGATCTGGTCGGCGGGTTCCGTGACATCCGATTTTCCAAAGGTTAGGTCGAGTTCCGCCTTCAGGACCGAGGCGGCCACCGGCAGCACCTCGATCTTGTAGATACCGGGGCCGTTGGCCGCGAGGAAGTCGGTGAGGTTCCAATAGCCGTAATTGACGAGATAGTCGCCCGCTGGATCGACCAGCAGGTCCGCCTTGCGGCTGGCCATGCCCACACCCCATTGATGCGTGCCGATCCAGCGCTTGCCCTCCAAACGGAACGGATCCCAGAGGTCGCCCATGCCGGCGCCGATGTCATCGAAGAAGCCGTCTGTGGTCGTGGTTCCGAGGCTGACAAATCCGCTGCCAAGCCCTGGTCCGCCAGCCGTTGCGGCATCCACGATCGTTCCGCGGGCCTCTGTCGGAAACGCCTGGTACGGGTTCCAGGCACTGCCCCAGTCCAGCGTCGGGTGACCGACGACGGAACTGCCGGCGCCGGGCCCCGAGATCTTCGTAAGCGCGAGGTCATATTGAAAACTCGCCAGCCCCTGGTTGTCGCCGGTGACGCCGACTGTGATGAGGAAATCCACGTAGGTACTCACCGCGGGATCGATAGTCGCATTGGGCATCGAGATGCTCCATGTCACCACACCGTCGGTTGCCATCGCCGCGCTGCTAACCAGTGCCACAATTATGCTACTAAGCTGTACTGCTCTCATCATCGGCCTCCTTCTCCAGAATGTGTATTGTTCATGGACCATGCGAAGCGGTTGACGGGCCGGCACCGGATGAATCAGAAGCCGTCGTGAGGGGGGGTATGCTCCCACTCTCCGCGCCCATCTCCACTTCCCTGAAACGAACCGCGCGGGAGTCTACCACATTCGCGGGGCGAGTGCAACACTGCGGCACTGAAATATGCGTCATAATCATTGTTTTTTTATGCCCCCCCCCGACACCTACCGCGCGCATCCGCGCAGACCGGGAATGATACTGTCACTTACTCGGCACGGGCGTCTGCGATGTGCCACACATGTGGCGTGCACGGCTTGCCTAGATTGCCAATCGCCCTCACCGCGGGGCATTGCACGTACACGGGCGGCTCGTGGTTGCTCCGCCGGCGGCCTTGCAAACCGTCGCCGCCGCCGGAACAATGCGGAGCATGTGCGGCATTGCCGGCGTGATCGACTATTCCGGTCGGCCTGTGGAGGCGCAAGCTCTTGCGGCGGCGCGGGATGCGCTGGCGCACCGTGGGCCCGACGACTCGGGGCTCTGGCGGCATGAGGCCGATGGCTTCTTCGCCGCCCTGGTGCATACGCGGCTGGCGGTGCTCGATCCGTCGCCGGCGGGGCACCAGCCGTTCGCCGATCCGGCCGGCCGCTACCACATCACGTACAACGGCGAGATCTACAACTTCCACGATCTGCAGGACGAGCTGGCGGGCGACTACGCTTTCCGCACCCAGTGCGACACCGAGACGCTGCTGGCGGCGCTGATCCGGTGGGGGCCTGAGGCCCTGGGCCGGTTCAACGGCATGTGGGCGTTCGCGTTCGTCGATCTCGCCGGGCGGGCTGGCTGGCTGGCCCGCGACCGCTTCGGCATCAAGCCGCTCTATTACGCCACGGGCCATGGCGGGGCCGGCGCGTCGGCGACCTGGCTGGCGTTCGCCAGCGAGATGCGGGCGCTGGTGCCGCTGCTTCGCGAGCGGGGCGTTTCGCTCGAAATCGACCGCGAGGCCCTCCGCCTGTATCTGTCACTGGGCTTCGTGCAGCACCCGCTGACGATCTTTCGCGGCATCCGCAAGCTGGCGCCTGGGCATCGGCTGGCCTTCGCCAACGGGCGTATCGAGCCGCCTGAGCGGTTCTACCGTATTCCGGCCGCGAGCCCGCCAGACTACGAAACGGCCCAGGTCGAGCTTCGCACGCGGCTTGCGGCGGCCGTGGGCGCGCGGCGACTGTCCGACGTTCCGCTTGGGGCGTTCCTGTCGGGCGGGCTGGATTCGGCGGTGGTCGTCGCCGAGCTGGCCCGGCATTCGGGCTCACGGGTCAAGACGTTCTCGATCGGCTATGCCGACCAGCCGCAATACGATGAGACCCGCTTCGCCCGGGCCGTAGCCGAGCGGTTCGGCACCGAGCATCATGAGTTCCGGCTCACGCCGACGGACGTGCTCGGGGCGATCGATCCGCTGCTCGAACACATGGCCGAGCCGTTCGCCGACAGCTCGCTGATCCCGACGAGCCTGGTGAGCTACCACACCCGTCAGCATGTGACCGTGGCGCTCAGCGGCGATGGGGGCGATGAGCTGTTTGCCGGCTACTGGCGCTACCGCGGCCATGACTATCTGCGGCGGTATCGTCGGCTTCCGGCTCCGCTTCGGCGGTGGCTGATTGAGCCGCTGCTCGCGGCGGCACCGGCGGCCAAGTCGAGCGGCTGGCTCAATCGCCTGCGCCAGGCGCGCAAGCTCCTCCGGGCCGGCTCCGACGATCCGTTCGAGTGCCACGCGGCGTGGTCGCGTCTGGCCGAGGTCGGCGTTGTCGAGGACCTGTGCCCCGAGGGGGGTGGGATTGACTTGGCTGAGCGGCTTCGCGACGCCGGGCGTGGCCTCGGGCCGGACGCCGGGCAGCCGGATGCGCTGTCGGCGATTCTGCTGGCGGATCTGGCGTTCAGTCTGCCGGCGGACATGCTCGCGAAGGTCGATACGGCCAGCATGTTCCACTCGCTTGAGGTTCGCGTGCCGATGCTCGATCCGGCCGTCGTGCAGTTCGTGGCGGGCCTGCCCATCGAGTACAAGCGGCGCGGCGGGCAACAGAAGCGGATTCTGCGGGACGCCTACGCCGGCCTGCTGCCGCCGGAGGTTCTGAGGCGGCGGAAGATGGGCTTCGAGGTGCCGATCGGCGAGTTCATGCGCCGCGAGTTGCGGGAGGCATATCTCGATACAGTTCGCGATTCGACGCTGCGGGAGCTGGGGTTGACGCCGTCGGTGGCTTCGTCGCTTTGGCAGGAACACCAGAGCCGGCGGGCTGAACGCGCCGACGTCCTCTATGCTCTGTTCGTTCTTTGTCGATGGCGGGAGCGGTGGTCGTAGCCTGCATCCGCGATTCGATTCGCCGGGGGATATGGAGAAGAAGGACTTACCACGACAAGCACGAAGGCTGCAGATCTGCTGACCCGCCCTACGAATCTCATCGCGAAGGATACGTGGATCGCAAAGGAGAGGGCGGGTCCGCTGCCCACTGCTGTACACATGTTGAGTACGCTCCAAGACGACCAATTCTCGCCCAGATACATGTGAAACCCTTTCAGGGTTTGGCTGATTGTGGGGTGGAACCCGTCGTCGCGCCCCAAACCCAGGGTGCGCTGCGCGACCCTGGGCTATGCTGTGGAACGCCTTCGGCGTTCGCTGGGATTTGGCCATTCCTGGCAGCCCGACGGGCTGTAACAACAAAGCCCAGGGTCGCGAAGCGCACCCTGGGTACCGGTGCCGCACCACGTCCTCAGAAACCCTGTAAGGGTTTTACTCTGGGGCGTTTCGTCCCGGTTCGGCCCGACCGCAGGGCGTTACCCCATCGCCGAAGATGTTTATAGCAGTGGTCTTCTGCCGCGCCTTGGGACGCCTTGGTACACAACAAGAAACAGGGCCGTCCGAGAGTCGGACGGCCCTGTTATTTGCGCGACTACGTCGCTACGCCAGAATCGCAGAGCGATCAGGCATGACGACGACGACGGATGAACGCACCCGCACCCGCGAGCAGCAGCAGCGTGGCCGGCTCAGGTACACCCACTTGGAAAATGAGCGAGTTGCCGACGACGTCGCTCAGGGCGAGCGTCTGCGTGACACCGGTGTCCGCCACGTTCAGGTTCTTCTCGGCGAGAAGAACGGCGCCATTCTTCGGCAGTACTTCGATCTTGTAGATCCCTTCGCCGTTGGTCGCGACGAAGTCCGCCACGGTCCAGTAGCCGTAGTTGACCATGTAGTCACCGGCCGGGTTGACGAGCAGGGTATCCTTGCGGCTGGCCATACCGACGCCCCACTGATGCGTGCCGGTCCAGGCCTTAGTACCCTGGATGAGGGGATCCCAGGCCAGGATGCCCGCGCCCACGTCGGCGATGAAGCCAGGCGTGTCAAGGGTGCCCGTCGAGGGCAGAACGTTGATGCCCGGGCCGCCGTTCGCGCCGCCATCAATGATGGTGCCTCTGATCGGTGTCGCCCCGGACTTGTAGCCCTGGGTGTCCTTGAGGTAAGCGCCCCAATCCAGCGTGGGCCAATTGTTGATGTAGCCACCAACTACAGCGCCGCCCGCCGGCCCTGCGACTTTGGTGATCGCGATATCGTACAGGAACGTCGCCAGGCCCTGATTGTTGCCCGTGACATCGACGTTGACGAAGAACTCGATGTAGGCGTCCGTCGTTTCGTACGCAGTCGCCCCAGCGACATTCCACGTTATCACGCCATCGGTCGCCATCGCGCTGACGGCCGACAATGCGAGAATAACACCAGCAAACTTAATCGCCTTCATTTCAGCCTCCTTCTGTAATACACCTTGTTAAAGGAGCTCCATTTCGAGGGCTCTACTCTTTGGTACTGACCACCTTGATCAGCACCTCCCTCCGAACACACTATGCAGCAGATGAGAGTTGACTTTCTTCCTAAAATCCACTCACCTCCTCCCCCACGGGGTGCGTCTACACGCATTCTACCCCGACCGACCCGCAATTGCAAGTGCTAGCAGACGAACAATGCAACATGGCAGTGAGAACGGGCTTCGAGCCGGCCCGGCGACTTGCTGGATCCCACCTTGAGAAAACCCATATTGCAAACCTGCTCATCGGCTCAGACGGAGACGGGCACACTCAACACACGACCCGAAGGCCGAGCTACTTTCCACCCGTTCGTCTCTCATGGTTGTATCACGATTGGCTTTGAAAAACAAGTCTAAAAAGCGTCGCGGACCCATTTTTTTTCATGAAAGTTCTAAAGGGCTGACGTTTTGCGGGAGTTCGATTGTAACTAGTTGTGTGAAAATATTTTACATGGTATTCAGTCTACGGTATGCCCCGCGGCGGCAAACTCCGTCGGGCGGGCTGTTCGGAGGCCTGTTTTTCGCCCCTCGCGGAGGTGCGAAATGGGGCAAGACCGGGCGGGTCATGGGTATGACGCGCCCGGTCTTTCAGCCTTTCGGTCGCGACGAAGGAGGAACGAATCTGAAGGCGTGTGACGGGCCTCAGCCTCCTGGCCCGCCCATGTCACGCCAGAGGATCTCGAACAGCAGTTTACGACATTCGTCGGCTAGTTCCATGCTGACCCGCCGGTGTTCACGGAATCGGGCCACGGCCATGGACGATGAGGTGCCCGAGCGTTCCAAGCCCCAGTCGAGCAACTGCAACGTGTGTCGCACGTCCTCGATGAGTGCCTTACGCCGCACATCGAGATTGTGGATGGCGGCGAGGAGAATCGGGGCCTGATCACGGGCGAAGCCGCGCAGTTCCACGAGGGCTTCGCAATGCTGGATTTCATTATAGAGGCATTCGAGCTGGCGGCGCAGCTCGCTGGCCGATATCGGTTCCTGCGAGGCCGGGGGCCATTCGTGTTGCGGTGCGTTCGGATACATGCCGCGCTCGCGAACGGCATGAATGCCGCGAGCGACGACGTCCGGCTGATTGTGCCGTGGATGACCGACCATCACGATTACCCTCATTCCTGGAGCCCGTGGGGCCGCCGGCCTGGAAAGCTCTCTCGACAGTTGCTCGTCCCCGCAGACCCAACCATTCCGTCCATCCAGGCCGACGGCCCAGGCATGTAATGCAACGAGCAGCTAGCATGAATCATGCCAGATCGCGATACGTCCCAGTATTCGATTTAAATTGTTATCAAGAAATGATTTACATTGTCAAGCTGCCAATTCAACTCGAAATTGATTTCTGGATCGAAACCGACCAAAGTGGCTAGTCATTGACCATATCGGCCATTCTGTGTCCTATCATCCACCGACCTGGAGACCTGAATTCCGAGAGAGGCCATTTTTTTTCGGAGTGTGGTTCGCGTGATGCCAAGAAGCCGTGCGGCCGGGGCAAGTTGACCGCGAGTCTTCTCCAGGGCGGCGCGGATGAGTTCGCGTTCGGTGGTATCGACGACGTGCCGGAAGGCCCGCCCGTGTAATTGGCCGTGTGCGAGGAGCCGCTTGCACATCGCGCGGAGCGATGCCTCATCGCTGTGGCGATTGGCGGCGTCAGACGCCGGTTTCAATGGCGATAGGGCGCCGGCGCCGCCGGCCGCTTCCCGAATCTTTTCTGGCAGGTACTCAAGCTGAAACACCGTGCCTCGGGCGACGACAAGGGAGGCCTGGACGACGTTTTCCAGCTCCCGCACGTTGCCGGGCCATGCGTATCGCAGCAGGGCGGCGACTGCGTGCGGCGAGAAGCGGCGGATCTGCGTGTTCATCTGCGGGTTGAATCGGCGGACGAAGTAGTGGGCCAGGAGTACCACATCGACCTCGCGGTCGCGCAGCGGCGGCAGCTCGATGGTCGTGACCTGGAGGCGGTAGTAGAGATCCTGGCGGAAGGTTCGGTCAGCGACCATTTGGTCAAGATTCTGATTGGTGGCGGCGATGATCCGTACATTGCAGGTGATTGTCTCAGTGCCGCCGAGGCGTTGGAAGCGGCCGTCCTGGAGGACACGGAGGAGCTTCGCCTGCGTGGCGGGGGGCAGGTCGCCGATCTCGTCGAGGAAGAGAACGCCGCCGTCGCATTGTTCGAACTTGCCGATGCGGCGGACGTCGGCGCCCGTAAATGACCCCTTCTCGTGTCCGAATAGCTCACTTTCGAGGAGGGTTTCGGGAATCGCGGCGCAGTTGACCGCGAGGAAGGGGTGGCCGGCGCGATTGCCGTGGTGGTAGAGGGCTTTCGCGACGAGTTCCTTGCCGGTGCCGCTTTCGCCGGCGATGAGGACGTTCACGTCGCGGGGGGCGATCAGGCCGATGAGCTTGAACACCTCCTGCATCGCCGGGGACTGGCCGATGAGCCGATCGGCGGGGATCTCGCCCTTTTCGGTTTCGTAGACGGCCGGGACGGTCATGTCGCGGCTGACGCGAATGGCGTTGGCGATCCGGCTGACCAGGTCGGTGTGGGTCAAGGGCTTGAGGAGGTAGTCGATCGCTCCGCGTTTGATGGCTTCGATGGCCTGTTCGCTGCGGGCGCGTTCGGCGATCAGGATCGAGCAGAGCCGCGGCCACTGTTCGTTGAGTCGGTCGAACAGGCCGAAGCCGTCGCCCTCGGACTGGTCGATGTCGAGCAGGAGGACGTCCGGGGGCGAGGACTCAAGGGTGCTGAGTGCCTTCGTGGTGCCGCTGGCCTCGATCAGGGTGGCGTCGAGCTGTTCGCAGGCGCGGTGGACCTTCTGCCGGACCTGGGGGTCGGACGACACGAGCAGCACCTTGGCAGCCATGGCCTCATGATACCTGATGGACGGGATAGACGGAATGGACGGGATGGATGGACGGCGTCTGTCGCCGGGTCCACAGGCGGCCGGCCATCGCCTCGAAGCGATCCACGACTACACAGCGGAGGCCGCAGAGGCCTCAATACCGCACGACGATCGTCTGTTCGCCGGTGGCGTCGCCGGGCAGGATGACCCATTCCCTTTCGACGTCGAAGCGGTCCGAGGGCTGGC
>JAFGKA010000460.1 GCA_016928855.1 Phycisphaerae bacterium | reverse complement strand
GCCGGGAAGATCCGCGACGCCGTCAAACCGCTGATGGCGCAGCTCAAGCGGCTCCTGCCGGCGCAGCGCGAACGGGCGACCGAACTGATGTATCAGGCCGACGAACTGGAAGGCGCCGTCCAGGCAATGCTGGCCAAGAAGGACACGATGCTCAAGGAGGCCTCTCCGGCGGAAGATCCGTTCCTGTTCGTGGCGACTGTCATCCACTCGGGCGTGACGATCATCATCGGCGATCGAATGACCACGTTCACCAAGGAACTGCACGGACCGGTCAAGATCATGCGCCGGCGCGTCAATCGCGTGCTCGAGATGGTGGCGGTCAACGACCTGAGCGGCGGCGTCACGGTCCTGCACAGCCGTGAATTCGTTCCGGAGCCGGCCTGATCACGCTCCGGGCAGCGGCCCCAGAGCCGGCATCGCCTCGCACCCGCCCGAGCCTGAATTCAGGACTCCACTCATCTGATTATTTGCCCGCGATCCAATCGCAGGGGGCGCTTGCGTGGCGGTCTCGTCCCGTGTAGTGGAGAGCCACCATGATTCGCCTGGGCGTGCTCATTTCGGGCAGCGGCCGAACGCTGCAGAACTTCATCGACCTTATTCGCGACGGCAAGCTCGACGCCGAGATTGCCGTTGTGATTTCGTCGCTCTCGAAGGTCAAAGGTGTGGATCTAGCCAAGTCGGCCGGGTTGCCGATCGAGATCGTCCGAAAGAGGGACTATCGCGACATTGACGCGTTCAGCGATCGGATTCTCGGCACGCTGGAAGCGCATGCGGTCGATCTGGTCTGCCTGGCGGGCTGGACGTGCCTGTGGCGGTTGCCGCGGCGGTGGTTCGGCCGGGTCATGAACATCCATCCGGCCCTGCTGCCAAAGTACGGCGGCAAGGGTTTCTATGGCCACCATGTGCACGAGGCGGTGCTGGCGGCTAGGGATGCGGAAAGTGGCTGCACCGTGCATTTTGCGAATAACGAGTACGACGCCGGGCCTATCATCCTGCAACGGCGGTGTCCGGTGCGGCCAACCGATACGCCGGACGCGCTGGCGGCGCGGGTGTTCGAGCAGGAGTTGCTCGCGTATCCCGAGGCGGTGCGGCTCTTCGCGGCCGGGCGGCTGCGACTGGACGGTGATCGGGTGACGATTCTTCCCCGGGGGCGCTGACGGTTCTTGCCTGCGTGCGGCGGTCGCATGCAACAGCGGCGCTTGGCCCCGTGGCGCCACACACGGCGACGAGCGGGGAACACATGCCTGTGGGCGCGGCTGGAACGTCGTGGCTTGCACAGCAGGGAGTCGGCCATGAGTGACAAGGTCAGAGCATCGCACATTCTTCTGATGTACAAGGGCTCGGAGCGGTCGTCGGCCACGCGGTCGAAGGACGAGGCCCTCACGCAGATCAACGAACTCAAGCAGCAGATCGACTCGGGCGCAGAGTTCGCCGCGCTCGCGCAGCAGTATTCGGATTGTCCCTCGGGCCAGCAGGGTGGCGACCTCGGCGCGTTCGGCCGCGGCCAGATGGTGCGCGCGTTCGAAACCGCCACATTCGCCCTCGACGTCGGCCAGACCAGCGGCGTCGTCGAAACCGCCTTCGGTTACCACCTGATTCAGCGAACGGGGTGAGAAAAAAGGCACAGAGGCACAACAACGCAGCGGGCGGCGTTTCGCCAGCCATCCTCGCGTGCGCCACGTCCCCGCGACGATCCGCGATGATCCCGTGTGCCACCGCCGTGCCGGCAGTATCTTCGAGCGCCCCATGGTGCGCCGTGTGGGGACACAGGCGGTGGCGATTCGTCGTGCGCGGCGCGTCTGTGGACGCACACCTCTTGCGGAATGAAGCCCGCACCTTCGGCTTCCGCATGGCACCCACGAGATGAACGAAAGTCGCCGACCGAAAACAGCACTAGCTCTGTCCCCATTCCATACCCCGCCAGAGTTGGATTGACACGTCCTGTGGGTGAGGAATAATGTGCCCGGCGTACGCTGAGAACAGCCCGTCTTCGTTGCCTTCGACAGAGGTGGCATATGCGATTCATGAGCGATGTGACATGGATCGGTTTCGTGCTGATCATGGCATTGGGAATCGTCATAGGCTGCACAGTCGTTCCTGGTGATAACAGTGACCCTAGCGATGGTGGCGGTTCTGATGACGGCGGTGATTCTAGCGATGGTGGCGGTTCTGGTGACGGCGGCGTTCCTGGCGATGGCGGTGTTCCTGGCGATGGCGGCACCGGCTCGGCGATGTTTGACCGCTGGCGCACGCCCAGTTTCTTCAGGGGCTTTGACGTCGGCTACTTCAACTACGGCAGCGGGACCAAGAGCGTGGATGATTTCCTGGCGATGAAGGCTACCGGTGCCAATCTGGCGCAGATCCAGTCCAACGAGGGCACGGTCGATTGGGCTGCCCCCTATGCCAGCAATCCGGATGGGGTCACCAGCCTCGACAACATGGTCGCGTGGTGCGGGCAGGCCCAGTTGTACTACGTGATTGCGGTCCGCGAGGGTCCGGGGCGCCAATCGGTGGATTTGGATGCCGAGGACACCATCTGGCAGAACAGCGATGAGCAGCAACGCTACGGCCAGATGCTCGGCGACATCGTTGCCCGCTACCGGGGTGACCCGTATTTCGCCGCGATCAACGTCATGGTGGAGCCCAACCCACTCAGGACTCAAATCTGGAACACCATTCAGACGCCGGAGGAACTTGGTGCGGCGCTCACGGCCGCGGGCATCGACGTCAACGCGATGATGACTCTGTTCATCGACAGGATCCGCGCCGTCGATGCGACGTTGCCGATCATCGTGCAGGGCGTGGTCTGGTCGAATCCGCAGTGGTGGACACTTGTGGAGAAACAGGACGACCCCTATGTCATCTACGATTTCCACACGTATGAGCCCTCCCCCTTCACTCACCCGGATTGTGCCGCGACGGATTGCCCGGGCGTGAGTTATCCCGGCGAATACTATGGTCAGTTGTACGATCGCACCTTCCTTGAGGAGATCGTCTTCGCCGAGGTGATTGCCTTCCAGCAGGCGCATCAGGTGCCGATTCTCATGGGCGAATTCGGCATGCAATACCCACAGACGGGCGGTGTCCAGTTCCTCTCGGACCACGTGGACATCGCGCTCAGCCACGGATGGCACTTTGCACTGTGGAACTACCGATCCGATACTGAAGATCCCACGCTCATCGATTTCGACTGTGAGAAATTCCCCGCCGAGTACTGGATCGAGATCCTCGGGTGGTTCTGAGCACATTGGCCGTCGTTGCTCATTTCGACCCCAGAAACACCGCTTCCACGTATTCGCGGCTGAGGCGGACATCTTCGACGAGCGAGCGGGTGATCCGTGTGTCTCGCTCGTGAGCGAGTTCGACGATCAGCCAGCCGGCAAAGCCGGTCTTCCGCAGGTAGTTGGCGATGGGTTTGTAGTCGATGTCGCCGGGGCCTAGTGACTCGGTCCAGGTGCCGTTGACCGAGTTGCGCAGGTGCAGGGCGCGAACCCTGTTGCCGGCCTCGGTCAACAGCGTCAGCGGGTCCTGGCCGCCACGATAGACCCAGTGCAGATCGAGGCAGAAGCCGACCACCGCCGGATCGACGTGTGCGACGTTGTAGCGGTGCTCGCGAGCATCGTACAGGATCTCCGGGTCGTGCTGGTGGACGACCAGCGAGAGGCCCATTGCTGCCAGCCGCTGACCAAGCGCGTTGAGCATCCGGACCTGCGTGGCGAGCTGCTCGTCGCTCTTGGCGACCTTGCCGGGCAGCGGGTCGGGATTCACATCGACGAAGATCGGGCCGCAGGCCTTCGCGCGGCCCGCGCAGGCGACGATCGTCTCAATCACCTCCCGGGCGCGGGCCTTGTCGTGGAAGACGCCGCCGTGGTACGCACCGACGAGCCGGAGCTTGTGCTTGGCCAGCAGCCGCCTCGTGCGTTCGGCACGCTCGTCGGTGTCGAACCAGTTGAGGAAGGCCTCGACGTCGGCGGAGCCGGAGGCGGCGACCTCGGCCAGAGCGGCGTCGAGGTCCTGCCAGAGGTCGAGGCCACGTCGGCTACGGTCCTGATGCCAGACGTAGAGCTGGACGGCCACGCGGGGCCGGTACGCCGACGCCGTCTGGTTCGGCATCGTGGCGGCGGGGCCGGACGTGGCGGTGGCCTGGCCGCGGGCGACGGTGGCAGTGAGGCAGATGAGCGAGACGATTCCGAACGGGTGCAGGCTGTTGCGCACGGGAATGGACCTCTGTATTCTGTTGCTGACGAAAAGGTTGTGTCCGCCCGGTCCGTTCTCTGTCAGGGCGAAAGGTTTGTCAAGAGGGCGCGACAGGACCAAGGGACAGAGGGACGCAGGTACAGAAGCACAGAGGTGCGGCGGAACCGGCCTGAACGATTGGGTCGGCGAGCCCGGCCGGTCTTTGGCTTTCGGGTATGCCTCGTGCCGCCCCGGTCGGCGATGCTCCGGGGTCGGGGTCGGTGAAAAATTGGGGTTGGCAAACGGCCGGCTGGTTGGTATAGTCAATCCGCCTTGTAGCTGCGGGAGTTTTTTGCTCATTCCGGCCGGCAGCAGGAGGCGCACCGGCGTGCCCGCCGACCCGACGCGGGGTCAGTGGTTCTGGAGGGAAGGGGCACGCGGGTCCGGCCTGGGTCTTCCGCCTTCCGAGCGACAATGCTGGCCCTGAGCGACGACGGGAAGGGGCTGCCAGCCTGGACGTGCTGTAACGTTCAGGTCGATGCGGTGGCCAAGAGAAACCAGCCCCCCACGCGAGACGCAGAGGTATTCGGGTGAGTACCACGACCAAGATCTTCATTGTGCTAGTGTGCCTGTTTGCGTTCCTGTTCACGCCGCTGACGATTCAGTTCGCCGCGCGGGTGGACGATTGGAAGGGCTTGGCGGAGGAATACCGCGATATTGCCCTGAATTCGCAGGTGCACAACCGGAACGTCGTCGCTCTGTCCATCACCGAGAAGCAGGCGATGGAGGACGAGTTGAAGAGCATGACGGCCCAGTTGGCTGCGAGCGACGAGAAGAACGTGGCTCTTCAGCGGCAGTTGGCTGACCTGAGCGGCGAGAAGGACGCGCTCGAGTTGGCGAACCGGAGCCTCGAAGCGACGGTGAACATTCAGACGGCCACCAACAGCGTCAAGGCGAAAGAGAATCAGGAGTTGGCCAAGGCCAACACCGGGCTCCGCGAGCACAACGATGAACTGATGACGCGGAACATCGGCCTGAACGATACGCTCAAGGAGATGACGGCCAAGAACCTGATCCTGGAGCAGAAGCGCCGGATGCTTGAGGAAGAGAATCTGGCGATTCGCGACGAGAACCGCCGTTTCCGCGAAATGGCCAAGCTCGGGCCGGCCAGTGACACCGGGGCGGTTGGCCCGGCGGAGACCGTGCAGGCCGAAGGGCCGGTGGCCGCTTCGCCGATCCGCGGCGAGATCACGCAGGTCGAAGGCGGTCTGGCCGAGATCAACGTGGGCTCGGCCGACGGTGTCTCGAAGGATATGCTTTTCGTGGTGATGCGTAACGCACGCTATCTCGGGGATTTACGGGTCAACGCCCTCGAACCGGGCAGCGCCGTCGGGGTCCTGGAACTGACCGGGCAGGGCGAGATCAAGGCCGGCGATCTGGTGCGGGACAAGAACAGCCTGGAGAATGTTCGCTAGGCCCGGCGAGCGGGAGGCGGATACGCCCGCCCGTCCCCGTGGCGGGCAGTGCAGGATCAATCGTCCGGAGGTTGCACGATGAGCCAGTTCACCAGCGGTCCGGTACCGACGCAGCCGGCTGTGCCGCGTGCCGGTACGGATCTGTACACCGTCTTGCTCATTGTGGCGACCGGGTTGCTGGTCTTCGGCACGATTTTCGTGGCCGTACGGACCCAGCAACTGTTCGGCAGCCTGTTTCCGCCTGCGGGCGGATGAGCGGGCCGCCGCCGCGCATGTCTCGCCGGAGCTGCTCCCCTCGGGGGGGGCTTCGGGCCGGTGATGGTTGAGTTCGGTCCTCTCAGGGTGAAAGGGTGCGTCCGGTGATCTTCGACTCATTTCTAGGCTTGTTTAGCGTGGACATGGGCATCGATCTCGGCACCTGCAACACGCTGGTGTGTGTCAAGGGTGAGGGGATCGTCCTGAACGAACCGTCGGTTGTGGCGGTCAAGCGGGGCACGAACCGCGTACTCAACAACGGCAACGCCGTGGGCCTCGTCGCCAAGGAGATGATCGGCAAGACGCCGGGGACGATCTCGGCGATTCGGCCGCTCAAGGACGGCGTCATCGCGGATTTCGACATCACCGAGGCGATGCTGGGGTACTTCATCCGCAAGGTGCACGGGCGGCGGAATTTCTTTCGTCCGCGCGTCGTCATTGCCGTGCCCTCGGGAATCACGGCGGTGGAGAAGCGGGCGGTTCTGAACAGTGCCGAGCGGGCGGGGGCCCGACGGGTTTACCTGGTCGAGGAGCCCAAAGCGGCGGCCATCGGCGCGGGATTGCCGATCGGCGAGCCGACGGCGTCGATGATCGTGGACATCGGCGGGGGCACGACGGAGGTGGCGATCCTGTCACTGGCGGACATCAGCGTCTGCGAGTCGATCCGGGTGGCCGGCGACGACATGGACGAGGCGATCATCGCCCACATGAAACGCACGTATAACCTGATGATCGGACCGCAGATGGCCGAGCGGATCAAGATCGAGATCGGCTCGGCGGCGGCGACGGCGGAAGAGAATACGATGGAGGTTCGCGGGCGCGACATGATCAGCGGGCTGCCCCGGCAGACCGTCGTCACGAGTGAAGAGATTCGTGATGCGATCAAGGAGCCGGTCGGGTTGATCGTCGAGTGCGTGCTGCGGACGCTGGAGAAGGCCGAACCGGAACTGGCGGCGGACCTGGTGAACAACGGTGTACTGCTTGGCGGCGGCGGCGCGCTGCTCCGCGGGATTGACCAGGTCATGTCGGAGGCGACGGGGTTGACCGCACGCCGGGCGGACGACCCATTGACGTGTGTGGCGCGGGGTACGGGAATCTACCTGGACAACCTCCACATGTGGAAGGATACGCTCGAGTCCGACGAGGACGAGATGTAGGGTGCGGATCCATTCGCGACGATTTTCCAAGCCGAGACTGTTTGCCGTCCTGATGGCGGCGGCACTGCTGTGTTTGCTCATTCCAGGCCGATTTACCCGTTCGTTCAAGAATCCGTTTCATCTTCTGGCCGGCATGCCGTGGGGCGTGCGCGCGACGGCCTTGCGGGCCGGCGAGAGCGTCGAGTCGCAGATCCGCCCGGCGGTACCGGCCGAGCAGTTCGAGGCGGCCCAGCGTGAGCGGGCGGCGTTGGAACATCAGGTCGTCGCGCTCGATACGCAGGTCAAGGATCTGCGCGAGCAGATCGCGGCAATTTCCGGCTGGCGGGAGCGGGGCCTGTTGGCGGACGTCCGGCTTCTGGCGGCCCGCGTGTGTGCGGGCGACGCGGCGGGCTGGCGCCAGTCGATCCTGATCGACCGGGGGCACTCGGACGGCGTCGAGGTCGGTGACTGGGTCGTTTCGCACGCCCATTTCGAAGCGGACGCTACGGGCAAGGTCGCGCCCGGCGAGCTGCTGGTCCACGAGTGCCTCCTGGGTCAGGTCGCCGAGACCTCGCCACTGACGAGTCAGGTGGTCCTGTTGACGGATTCGCACCGGCGGACACCGACGCGCGTTCGCATCGGACGGATCGAGGAGGGTCGGCTCGTCGGGCCGGAGCAGGATTTCGTGCTGTACGGTCAGGGGCAGGAGAAGATGAGCGTGCCGGACGTGCCGGCGCAGCTTGAGCGGACGGGGAAAGTCCGGGCGGGTGACCTGGTCATCTCGTCGCCGGCCTTGCCGCGACTGCCCATTTCGATGGTTATTGGCCAGGTGGAACGTATCGAGCCGGACGAGAAAAACCCGCTTCTGGCGCACCTGTTCGTCAACCCTCGCCTGAATGCGCGGCTCGCGCAGCGGGTCTACGTGGTCGGTGCCCCGGCGACGAAGTAGACGACGATGCGGTGGCGACCAGGCGATTCGGCCCCGGTGCGGCGAAGACATGGGCGAACCTTCCGGCCTTTGGCCTCTCCCGACGAACGTCGGGACCCATGCCACGCCTGAGTCGGGGCTTGTATCTGGCGAGCGACAGATCGTAGCGGCGAAGGAGATGGCATCGGATGATCGAGGTCCTGTGCGTGGTTGTGGGATTGGCGGTCGGCGGCCTGGTCGGCTGGCTGATCGCTTCGCGGTCGCACGCCGGGATCGCCGCCGTGGCACAGGAGCTTCGGGCCCAGCTCGCACAAGCCGACGAGGCAGTGCGCGGCCTGCACGCTTCGCTGGATGCGGAGCGTCGGGCGCGGACCGCGTCGGAGACCAAGCTCGACGAGACGAACAGAAACCTTGCCGAACAGAAGCAATTCCTGGACGAGGCGCGCAAGGCGCTGACCGATGCCTTTCAGGCCCTTTCCGGCGAGGCGCTCAAGAGCAATAACCAGGCGTTCCTCGAACTGGCGAAGAAGTCGATGGAGGTCGTGCTGGCCGAGGCCCGTGGCGATCTTGGCAAACGCCAGGAGTCGATCGGCGCGTTGGTCAAGCCGCTCGGCGAAGCCCTGAAGCGCTACGAGGAGCAGATCAAGCAGATCGAATCGAGCCGTCAGAAGGCCTACGGCGGGCTCGAAGAGCAACTCAAGAGCCTCAGCGCGGCCCATCAGCAGCTTCAGAAGGAGACGGGCAATCTCGTGACGGCGCTGCGGGCTCCGCAGGTTCGCGGCCGCTGGGGCGAGGTCACGCTGCGACGAGTGGTCGAGCTGTCCGGCATGTCGGCCCACTGTGATTTCTCCGAGCAGGTTTCGACGGATACGGACGAGGGCCGGTTGCGGCCCGATCTGGTCGTGCAACTGCCGGCCGGCCGGCAGATCGTCGTCGACGCGAAGACGTCGCTCGATGCGTACCTGGCCGCGCTCGAGGCCGAGACGGACGAGGCACGCCGGGCGGCGCTCGCCCGGCATGCGCAGCAGGTCCGCACGCACATGCAACAGCTCGCGGCCAAGTCGTACTGGGCGCAGTTCGCATCGACGCCGGAAGTCGTCGTGCTGTTCATCCCGGGTGAATCGTTCTTCGCCGCGGCGCTCGATGTCGACCGGACGCTGATCGAGGACGCGATGGCCAGGCGCGTGGTGATCGCGACACCGACGACGCTGATCGCGCTGCTGCGCGCGGTCGCCTACGGCTGGCGGCAGGAGCAGGTCGCCGAGAACGCGCAGCGCGTCAGCGAACTGGGGCGAGAGCTGTACGACCGGCTGCGGACGTTCGCCACGCATCTGCTCAGGCTGCGCAAGGCGCTCGCCGCCGCGACGGACGCCTTCAATAACACAGTCGGATCGGTCGAATCCCGCGTGTTTCCGGCAGCACGCCGGTTCCACGATCTGGGCGCGGCGTCCGGCGACGAGATCCTGCGCGTCGAGCCGATCACAACGAGCCCCCGGGCGTTGGAGGCCGTCGATGCGGACGCGGAGGCGACCGACGCCCCGCCGGAGTCGGACGGCGATACATCGATCTGATGCCATCACCGCTACATGAGGGGCGACTCATTTCACGGTCAGCACGGAGATCGCGCGGCCGGTGCGGGCGGATTCGAATAGGGCGTCGATGACGCGCATGTTGGCCACAGCGTTCCGGCCGCCGCAGCGCTCGATGGGCCGGTCATTGCGAATCGCGTCGGCGAAGTATTCCACCATGAGCTGGTATTGATTCGGCGTGGCGGTCTCGACGCGATGCGCCTCGTCGCCGCGGATGATCTCGAAGTACGATTCGCCCCGGGGAAATTCGGGCACGCGGATGCGGCCTTCCGTGCCGACGATTTCGGCGTCCGCCGGCATGTTCACGTGGAAGCCGGAGATGTGCTGGCTGACAATACCCCACGGGAATCGCAGCGTCGCGTGCATCACTTCGTCGACGCCGCTGTCGTCGCCCACCTGAGCATCGGCGAAGACGCTGATCGGCTCCTCGCCGGTGACCCAGCGCGCCAAGTCGATGCAGTAGCAGCCCACGTCCCGCGAGGCACCACCTTCGAGCGCCTGGCTGAACCGCGTGCTGGCCGGATCGGCCAGGTGGAACGTGAACGCGCTGCGAATGTAGCGGATCTGACCGATGGCGTGGTCGGCCAGCGCGATATGCAGGGCCTCGCTGCGCGGGTGGAAGCGATACATGAAGCCTTCCATCAGCTTGACGTTACGCTTCGCGCAGGCATCGACGATCGCCTCGGCGTCCTCGGCAGTGCCGGCGAGCGGCTTTTCGCAGAGGACGTGCTTGCCCGCCTCGGCTGCGGCGATCGACCAGGACCGATGCAGCGAGTTCGGCAGCGGGTTGTAGACCGCTTCGACCTCGGGGTCATTGAGCAGGGCCTCGTAGCTGCCGCACCAGCGCGGGATCCCGTTCTCACGGGCCAGGTCGCGGGCGCGGTCGGCGTCGCGGCTGGCAATCGCCACCACGGTCGCGTTGCGCGAGCCGAGAATCGCGGGGATCAACCGGTTCCGGGCGATCTTTGCGGTACTGAGGATGCCGATGCGAAGGGCGTTGCTGTCACTGGGTTGGGCCACGATCGGGGTCTCCTTGTTTCGCCAGCATTGAGACGGGCATTATAGCGAGGTTGGCGGCCGTGTGTGACCTTGGTGGTTGGGGGGCCGTCCTGGCTTCGGCCAGAGCGGCGGGTGGCGAACGCGCCGGGCCATTCCCATTGCGATCATGGGTGTTCCCCACGATTTCCATCCTGTTTATGCGATGAAGGGATGGAGGAAGTCGGCTGGGTTTCGGGCGTCGAGGGCGGCGCGGACGCGCTCCGGCGGCGCGAGACGATCGAGG
>JAFGKA010000459.1 GCA_016928855.1 Phycisphaerae bacterium | reverse complement strand
CCGCCACCGTAGAGTTCATCAACGGCCAGTGGGAGGCCGGCGACCTGCATGTGCACGCGAATCTGATGCTGTCGGCCGGTCAGCGGGCGACAGCGTACGAGGGTGTACCCGACGAAGGCCTCGATCACCTCCCAGTCGGTGACGGCCGGCCGGGATCGCTTCGGGTTGATGCACACACTGACCAGGCTGCCGCGTTTCTGACCGATTGGCGCGTCGACACGGCCAGCCGGTTCCGCGGGCCGCCCGCGCACAATCGCCAGGTAGGTTTTCACAATCGTGCGCGCCATGAATTGCGCGGTAAGGCCGCGCTGGGCGTCGGCCGTGCGGGCGACGAGCATCACGCCACTGGTGTCGCGGTCGAGTCGATGGACCACGCGCAGCAGTCGGCCGGGCGGTTGCTCGATCATTGCCTTGAGCGCGTGGAGCACCGTCGTTGCTTCCCCATGGCGCTCGGGAATGCACGGCAGCCCCGACGGCTTGTCGAGGACCACGATCGCATCGTCTTCATGCAGGATTGTCAACGCGGTTTTGCGCACAGCCGACTCGCGGTCCTAATCCAAATTCAGTGCTTTAAGCTTCGATGAACTGCCGGCCGGCCCGATCGTGATGATGGTGTCCTCCGCCCGCAACGTTGCATCCGCCCCCGGATTGAATGTCGTCCGCCCGTCCACGTGGCGGATCGCCACCACCATGACGTTCGCGTGGCGGCGCAACTGGGCCTCTCGCAGCGTCTTTCCGCATATCGAGGATGTCGGTGGAATCACGAACTCGTCCATCTCCAGATCGACCCCCTTGGCGGTGACATCCTGAAAATCGACGACGTGCGGCCGCGTCAGTACGTTGGCGATGCGCGTGGCTCCGATCACCTGTGTGCTGATCACCCGATTCGCCCCCGCTCGGCGCAGCTTTGATTCGGAGGCATGCTGCTCCGCGCGGGCCACGATTATCAGATCGTTGCGCAGCCCGCGCGCCGTCAGTGCTACAAAGACGTTGTCGGAATCGTGCGGCAACACCGTGACGAGACCTTTCGCCCGGGCGATACCCGCCTCCTTGAGCGTCATCTCTTCTGCCGCATCGCCCAGCACGTACAGCCCCTTGACCTGCTCCACCTCCCGGGTACGCAGCGGGTCATTCTCGACGACCACGACGGGCACCCGACGGCCCTGCAATTCTTTGACGAGCAGTGAGCCCATCCGCCCGAACCCGCATACGATGATGTGCCCGGTTAGTTGATTGATCTGCGCGTGCAATTTTCGACTCCCCATCATGCGGCCTATCTCACCGCCGATGATCATGGCCGTCACTGTCCCGAACGCGGCAAAAACCGCTCCGATCCCGAACGCGATGATCAGAACGGTCCAGGCTTCGCCGGCACGGCTGAGCGGAAAGACCTCCCGGTAGCCCACTGTCGAAAGCGTGATCGCGGTCATGTAAGCCGAGTCCCAGAACGTCTGCCCTTCCAGCACAACATACCCGGCAGCGCCCACGAAGAACACGCTCAGCAGGACAAACGACGCCAGAATGACCCGGACTCGGGGTTCCATAGCTTCCTATACATCGTTACGCACATGTCGCGAAAACGAACAGCCCGCTGGGCACAACCCCATCAGCGCCGGCGCCGCCGCGCGGGCCGGAACTTGCTGCCGAGCGTCTTGGGGGCCGGCGGGGCTGCCGTCGCGCTGGCTTCGGCCGACGAGCCGTACAGGCTTTCCTCAAACCGGGATTTTCGAAGGGGTGTGACCGCCACCGGCTCCATGGATTCGCGGGGCGGCGGGCTTGGCTCAAACCCGTCGAGGGTTTCTCGCGGCACCATCTTGTTGATGAGCTTTTCGATCTCGGTCAACTGGTCCCCTTCGTCGCGACTGACCAGCGTGTAGGCCCGCCCGAACGCGCCCATCCTCGCGGTGCGCCCGATGCGATGCACGTAGTTCTCCGGGTCCATCGGAATGTCGTAGTTGATGATGTGGGTGATCGCCTGGACATCGATACCGCGGGCCGCCAGGTCCGTCGCCACGAGCAGGCGCAGCTTATGCTTGCGGAACCGGTCCATCACCCGATCCCGCTTTTGTTGCACGAGGTCGCCGTGGATTTCCTTCGCATCGAGGCCCGCCTGGTGCAGACGCTTGGCCAGCTTGCGGGCCGCGTGTTTCGTGTTGCAGAAGATGATCGCCAGCTTGGGGTCGTCGCGTTCGATCAACATGTGCAGCAGCCGGAACTTGTCCCACCGCTCGACCGGAAAGTAGGCCTGGGCGACCTCTTCGACGGTCAGCTCGTCGCGCGAGACATTGACCTCGACCGGGTCGGTCATGAACTGCCAGGCCAGGCGTTTGATTTCGTCGTCGAGCGTGGCCGACACGAAGATCGTCTGATGCTTCGGCTTGATCTGGGACAGGATTCGCCGGATGTCGTCGCGGAAGCCGATGTCCAGCATGCGATCGACCTCGTCGAGGACGGCTACGCGGAGGTTCTCAAAGTTCAAGGCGCGGCGACCGAGCAGGTCGAGCATACGGCCGGGCGTTCCGACGACGATGCACGGCTTGCGGCCGAGGAGATGCAACTGATGCGCGATCTTCTGCCCGCCATAGACGGGAACACACCGCAGTTTCGTGAACTCGTTGACCCGGAGGATCTCGGCGGCCACCTGCACGGCCAGTTCACGCGTTGGCGTCAGGACAACCGCCTGAAGCCCCTTGCCCGGATCCGCCATCTGGGAGATGGGCAACCCGAAGGCCACCGTTTTGCCCGTTCCGGTGCGGGCCTGGCCCATGGCGTCGAGACCCTTGAGGACCACGGGGATCAATTCCCGCTGAATGTCGGTCGG
>JAFGKA010000458.1 GCA_016928855.1 Phycisphaerae bacterium | reverse complement strand
TGCGTTTCCGGAAACCAGACGTTGCCGCCCCGCAACACGAACCTAAGCCGTTATTGGGACGTTGTTAACTCGGAGTTCTCGTAAACCTCCAATTCGCAGACGTTTACCAATAGCAACGATGCCCCCGCACGGCCCGTTGCGCGATCTTTCGTGATGGGCACTTTTCCTATTCATAACGCATTGCAAAGAGACGACTTATATCCAGACCAAAATAAGTGCGGTCTTGCGGATCGCAATGGCATCCGCCTTGCGGCTCCCCTGTCAGGCTGACGGCATATGCGCACAATGCAGGGCAAAATGGACGGATTAACGTCACAGGACGCGTCCGATCGGCGGGATCACCGGCGACTTGGCATCCGGTTGCCGGTGGAGGTCACCCCTGTACACGCCGATTCGACCGCCTTGCTGCGCACCGTTACGTGCAACGTCAGCACCGGAGGCATCTACTTCGAGTCGCCACCGGACTATCTTCAGGCCGGAACCGACGTTCGACTGGATCTGACCATTCCCCCCGGGGATGGCTATTCGCCGTACTCAGGCCGCGTTTCCGCCGTCGCGAAGGTGCTTCGCGTCGAGCCCCTGCTCGGTCAACAACACGCGCGGGACCGCATCGGCGTCGCCGCCCGGTTTCGAAACCCTCCCAAGCTTGACTTCTGACGCCCCCCTTGAAGCCCCTGCGACGGACGCGGCACGTCCGCTGATGGCCAGGAAAAGGACGCGCGGACACATCGGATACCTCACTTGACGGAATGGCGGCGGCGCGAAGAATGGGCCGTCGCGGAGCCGACTACACCAACCGACCAGGGAGGCCCGATGCGAACCATGCACTGCCGCCGGATGCTCATCTGGCTGTTGCCGATCAGTCTGCCAATGGCGGGCTGCGCGAGCCGCCCGGTCGTGGAGAATCCGAGCATGATCTTTCACAGCGGAAACATCTATACGTTTGAACCCTCGATGCCGCGAGCGTCGGCCGTCGCCGTGACCGATGGACGCATTACGGCCATCGGCAGCGATGAGGCCGTCCTGGCAACCGCGGGACCGAAAACCCGGCGGATCTCGCTCGAGGGCCGCACCGTCACACCGGGGCTGATCGATGCGCATGCACACATGGTATCTCAGGGCAGCATGGAGACCGGACGACTCAACCTCGCGTATACCAAGTCGTTCGACGAAGTGCTCGCGATAGTCACGGAGCGAATCGCCACTGGCCAGCCGGGCAAGTGGGTCCTCGGCAGCTTGTGTGACAACGCGAAATGGGGCCAGAAAGCCTTTCCGACGCATGAGCGACTCAGCGCGATTTCGCCGGGCAACCCCGTGTGGCTCCGGCGGAACGACGGTCATATGGCCCTGGCGAACGGCAAGGCAATGGCGATGGCCGGCATCACGCGCGACACGCCGGATCCGCCCGGCGGCGAGATTCTGCGCGATGAACACGGCGAGCCCAACGGCCTGTTTGTCGATAACGCCATGGATCTGATCACCCGCCACATCGACCGTGATCCAGATGTGAGCGACGAACTGCTCGCGGCGCAGGCCGCGTGCCTGGCCGTCGGGCTGACCGGCGTGCATGACGCGGGCATTTCGCCGGCGGAGGTTGAGACGTATCGACGGCTCTGCGACGAAGACAAGCTGCTCATCCGAATCTACGCGATGCTGGATGCCGGCGAGGCCGTGGCATACACAGCAAAGCACCGGCCGTTGATCGGCTACGGCGGCGAGCGATTCACGCTGCGCGCGGTCAAGTGCTTCATGGACGGTGCGACCAGCACGCGCGGCGGCTGGATGCTCGAGCCCTATTCCGACCGGCCGGATACCGTCGGGCTGCCCGTGCACGAACTCGACTGGCTCGCGGACGTGATGCGGGCGGCGATCAACGCCGACTACCAGGTCTGTACCCACGCATGCGGCGACCGCGGCGCGCGCGAGGCGCTGAACCTGTACGAAGCCGCGATGGCAGGCCGACCGGGCGGCGACCGCCGGCTACGCATCGAGCACGCACAAAACGTCGCGCTGGACGACATCCCGCGGTTTGCGAGACTCGGCGTGATCCCGTCGATGCAACCCACGCACGCGACGTCCGACATGCGATGGGCCGAGGACCGCATCGGACGCGAACGGATTGCAGGCGCGTACGCCTGGGCGAAGTTCCTGCGGGCCGGCTGCCGAATTGCGGCAGGCTCGGACTTCCCCGTCGAAGAGGTCAATCCGCTCGAAGGCGTCTACTCGGCGGTCACGCGGCAGGACCACGACGGCAACCCACCCGGCGGCTGGTATCCCGACGAGTGCATGACGCGCGAGGAAGCGTTCCGGGCCTTCACGATTGACGCAGCCTACGCCGCATTCGAGGAGAACGACAAGGGCACGCTGGCGGTGGGCAAGCTGGCCGACTTCGTGGTGTTCGATCGCGACGTACTCCGCTGCCCCGCGCCGGAGCTGTTGAAGACGCGTGTGAAGATGACGGTGATCGGGGGCGAGGTGGTGTATGCAGGACATTGAATGAAAGCGAGGCAGACGGATTCAGAGTCGGCGCACCGCTCGTACTCTCGCCACGATCCCCGCCGTTGACAGGTCACAGAGAAGAAAATGCCCGTGTGCCACCGCTTTCGAACGGCGATACACGGGCACTTCTTTGACGTCGCATTCTACGGGCAGCCCGCGGCCGGCGGCCGGTTCGGACCGTTGAAACACGAAGCGAACATGCTGAAATCGCCGAGGTCCACGTCGTCGTCAAAATCGAAGTCCGCAATGGTGCAGCTCGGATACGGTAACGCACGGTTCGGACCGTTGAAACAGAACTGGAAGGTCCCGAAATCCATGAGATCGACGTCGCTGTCGGCGTCGAAGTCACCCGGAACACCAACTGTCACGGCCGCGACGTTCGACGGCACGCTTCCACAATCGGCCGTAACGACACAACGATAGCTGGCCTCATCGTTCCGATCCGCGTCGGAGATCACGAGCGTCGGCGTGGTGACGCCGGCGTAATGGCCATCATCAACCATGTCGACGGTGTTCTTCTGCCATTGGTAGCTCATCTCGCCGTCGCCGGCGGCCACGACGCTCAGGTTCACCGTCTCGCCCCAGGCCAGCACCTGCGAGCCCGGATGCGTCATAATCTGGGTCGCCGTCTTGAGCGACAGCGTCGCCTCGTTCGACGGCGTGCTGCCACCGTCATTGGTCACAACGCACCGGTAGGCCGCAGCATCGCTGGCATCCGTGCCGGTCACCGTTAGTGTCGGCGTATACACACCGGAATAGTGGCCGCCATCGGAGAGGTTGCTCTGGTCCTTCTGCCAACGATAGGCCAGCGGGGCATCGCCGGTGGCGGCAACGTTGAAGACGACCTGCACGCCGGCACAAACCGACTGCGAAGCCGGATGCTGCGTGATCGCTGGTGGATCAACCGACAGCACGGCGAGTTCCCACTTGACGGCATCGGCTCGATACACACCGCCGCCGGTCGAACCGTCTGTTCTTTGCACGACGGTGTAGGTCGTACCAGCATTCAATGTATACTGACCGAGGGAGTTCCACATGTTTCCACCGGTCAGCTGATTCATGAAGACGGTCGTAGATCCACCCGCGTGGGAGATGATATGCTCGGCACTCGGGCACGCGTTGGTCGAGTTGGACCAAGTTGCCGACACATCATACTCGCCGCTGTAGTCCGGCGTGAAGCTGTACGTGGCCGATCGGCCGGCATAGGCGGTGCTGCTCCAGAGGCTGCCGATGCCACCCGTCGTTCCGGGTGCGGTGCTCTTGCCGGTGCTGTCGGCCCAGTCACCGAGGCGGCTGAAGCGGTTGTAGTTCAGACCATTCTCGCGGCTTTCGACGATGTACACGATCGGACCGACCTGTACGGTCAACGTGGCCACCGCGGATGTGTCGCTGCCGTGCGCGTTGGTGACCACGCATCGGTAGTCGCCGGAGTCCGCGCCCTGTGTCGGGTTGATCGTCAGGGTGGGCGTGGTCGAACCGGAAATCCGCCCGTCGTCGCTCAAGTCGACGCTGTTCTTCTGCCACTGGTAGCTCAGAGGCTCCGTGCCGGCCGCTGCGACGGTGAATGAGACGGGTGAACCGACCAGAACCTCCTGCGATACGGGATCCAGCGTGATGGCGGGCGGGAACGGCCCCGTACCGACAGTGATCCCTTCGGAGTGGATCGGGCCGAACCAGGTAACCCACTCACGCAGCATCCGCCAATCCGTCGTATAGAGGCCCGGCGTCGTCGGCGCGGTTAACGTGAAATTGAATGTATACGTCTCGTTCGGGCCGACCTCGCCGGCAATGGTCACTCGCGTCTGTGTCGTGAATGGGTCGCTGTCGCCGACGGCCCCGAGGCGAATGGACTTGGCCTCGGTCCAGAGCACGCCGCGGTTTCGCAACGTAAGACTCACCGGGTAACTCTGACCGGGCGTCATCGTCGGCGGGATCGTATCGCTGACGTATTCGCAGGAATAGAAATCGTAGGTCGGCGTCGTGCCGAGGTAGTCACATATGCCCTTGTAAACTCCCCACATCGTCGCAGAGCGGAAGAACTCATCCCGAAGGTAGAGGGCATCCCTGTCGCACGAATCGTGGAATGCCAGTTCGATTAGAATGGACGGACGGTTCGGAATCCGGGTCTCGGCGAAACCGCCGTCATCGTTGATAACACCGCGATCACGCCATGTCGCGTCGCCGTACTGGCTCCGGATGACCGAGACAATGGCATTCTGAACGCTCTGACCGAAAGCCATGCTTGGCGGCCCGTACGTTCCGTCGCTGCCATCGTAGTAGGTGGCGGTCCCGTTCGGACAACTCCCGCCATAGCAGTCGCCAGTGTATCCGTTCGTGTGCATGGCGATGTGGAGATCGGTTCCGTCATAATTCGCTGCATAAGGACGAGAGCGAATACAGTCGCTGCTCTCGTCGCCGCCCGCTCCCAGCGTGCAATCCCCGCTGGAACTGGCATAGACCGAACACGGATAGCCAATCTGCTTGAGCCAATAGGAGCCGGACATATACCACCAAGGGCTGCCCGTGTAGGGATCGTTTCCCTGGGCTTTATTGTGACAGCGGTATTTCAGGACTGTCGCACCGTCCTGCTCCAGGTACGTGTTGAGATAGATGCACAATTCCACATTGTGAATATCTTCGCGGCTCAGGGGCGCGCAATACACGGGCCGGTCATATACCCAGCTTGAACCGCCCCACCGATAGCCATGGCCGGGAGACAGCGAAATATCTCTGCCCGCGAGCGCCGTACCGGCCGCGGCCAGAAGCGGAGATGCTGTCGGCCCCTCCGGCCTTGTGCCCACCGGGCTGACCGGCGGAAGGAAATCAGGCAGCCGAACACCTTCGACTGTCACACGCACGCTCGAGCCGTAGCCCGCCGCGTCGACAGTCCAGCGGATCTGCTCGTAGATATCCTGCACGCGCGCTTCGTCGGCACCGGCTGACAACAATCCGGCCGAGAAATCCACCGCGATCTGATCTCCATCGTCCGTCACCCAAAGAAGCTCGGCACCCCACGGCAACGCGGAGAACAAGCCGTTGGCCAGCTCCGTTTCGGTGGGACCGGCCGTCAGCGCATCGAGCGCGGCCTGCAAGGGATCCGCGCCCTGCGGTACCTCGCGTGTAACAGCATAGAGGCCTTGATCGGACCGGAAGACGACCGGCACAACATCTGGTACCGCTGCAAACGAAACCGTCGAAGCCAGTAATACCACTACGGCAAGCACCGCTACCGTCACACTCTTCACGGTCAGTCCTGGACTTGTCATGATCCTGCTCCTGGTGAGATGTCGGCCCGACACACTCGTGGCCCGCCAACGCTCCGCGAACACCGCCTCGTTCCGGGTCCGTGGCAATCTGCTGTCGGCCAACGGCGCAGCCGTCAGTCTGTAGGCCTGACGCTGCGCCCGCGCTCGGCCGGCGGATCGCCGTTGCCACGCGCAACCAGCGCAACCTGGCACCTCCGCCAAGCTGCTTCGACGCACCTATTCCTGCTCTACACACAGACGCTAAGAGAGGCGGCCATCCAGCCACGGACGGCATTCCCCCAGTTAACGGCACGCTTCTCTCGCGCCGAACCTCCGGTGAACCGGGCGCAAGACCGCCCAAGGTCACAGATGAATTATACCAGATCGGCCGCCCCACTTCGAGGGGCGGCTGGGCATGGCGAGCTGCAGCCCGAAGCCGGCAATGCTCTACCCCGCCCCGAAGCCTTCCCGACACAAGAACCGGTCGAGTAAGGGTATCCGTTTCCGGACCGTGTTGACCTGCCCGGGGGGCACGGCCAGAATACGGCCCGCGGACAAATCCTTTCCTGGCTGACGAGGGCGCGGAATCATGGAGTTTCTCGACTGGGTCACGATCGGGCTCTACTTCTTCCTGGTGCTGGTTGTCGCATGGTGGGTCATCCGCCAGCGGCAGGTCTCTTCGGCGGATTATTTCCTTGCCGGCCGCAACCTCGGCTGGTTCGTCATCGGCGCGTCGATCTTCGCCTCGAACATCGGCTCAGAACACCTCGTCGGCCTCGCCGGGACCGGCGCGAAGGACGGCGTGGCGATGGCCCACTACGAGCTGCACGCCTGGTGCCTGCTCGTGCTGGGCTGGGTGCTCGTCCCGTTCTACGCCCGCAGTCTGGTCTTCACCATGCCGGAGTTCCTCGAACGTCGCTACACGCCGGCGGCGCGATGGTTTCTGTCGCTCGTCAGCCTGGTCTCGTACGTGTTTACCAAGGTCGCCGTCGCGCTGTTCGCCGCCGGGATCGTGTTCGAAACGCTCTTCCCCGAGGAACTCATCGCCGGCGTCAGCAACTTCTGGCTGGGAGCCGTCGGCGTGGTCGTCGTCACCGGGCTTTACACGGCGTTCGGCGGCCTTCGCGCGGTGGTCTACACCGACGTCATGCAGACCGGCGTGCTGATTCTGGGCTCGGTGCTGGTCACGGTAATCGGCCTGCACAAGCTCGGCGGCTGGGGCGAGTTGCGCAGCATCTGCGGCGAGGAGATGTTCAATCTCTGGAAACCGATGGACGATCCGAAGTTCCCATGGCTGGGCATCCTGTTCGGCGCACCGATCGTGGGGCTCTGGTACTGGTGCACCGACCAGTACATCGTGCAGCGCACGCTCGCGGCGACGAACCAGACGCAGGCGCGGCGGGGCACGATTTTCGCGGCGTATCTCAAGCTGCTGCCACTGTTCATCTTCATCGTGCCCGGCATGATCGCGTTCGCCCTCGCGACGAGCGGCAAGCTGAGCCCGACCATTCTGATGGAGTCGAAGTCGAACCAGGCGTTTCCGCTGCTCGTCCGCGAGTTGCTGCCGGTGGGCGTTCGCGGGCTGGTCGTCGGCGGGCTGCTGGCGGCGTTGATGAGTTCGCTCTCGTCGGTGTTCAACTCGTGCTCGACGCT
>JAFGKA010000457.1 GCA_016928855.1 Phycisphaerae bacterium | reverse complement strand
TCGACCACCACGATGGTATCGTCCACCAACAGCCCGATGGCGATCACCATGGCGAACATGGTCAGCATGTTGATGGAGTACCCGAATGCCCCTAATGCGGCACAGGTGCCAAGGAGCACCACCGGCACCGAGATGGTGGGAATCAGCGTGGCCCGCATGTTCCCCATGAACAACCACATCACCAGGAAGACCAGGAGAATCGCCTGGAGCAGGGCCTTGACCGCCTCGCCGATGGCCACCTTGACGAACGGCGTGGTATCGTAGGGATATACGACCTTCATCCCGGGCGGGAAGTAGCGACCCATCTCTTCGAGTTTCGATTTGATGGCGTTGGCGGTCTCGAGCGCGTTGGCGCCAGGCGTTTGCCGAATGGCCAGAATGGCGGCGGGTCGGCCGTTGTAGCGTCCCTCGATGTCGTAGAACTCGGTTCCCAACTCGGTCCGTCCGACATCCTTGACGCGCACGACGGAACCGTCCGGATTGGTGCGCAGGGGAATGGCGGCGAATTCGTCCGGGGTCTGGAGGAGGTTCTGGACGATGATGGAGGCGTTCAATCGCTGGCCTTCTACGGCCGGGAGCCCGCCGAACTGGCCGGCGGAGACCTCGACGTTGTAGGCCCGCAATGCCAGAATCACATCCTCGATGGTCAGGTGGTAGTCTGTCAGCTTGTTCGGATTCAGCCAGACGCGCATGGCATATTGCGAACCGAAGTTCTCGACCTCGCCCACGCCCGGCACGCGCGACAGGACTTTTTCGAGGTTGGACTGGGCGTAGTCGCGCAGGTCGTTCCCGCTCATACTGCCATCTTCGGAGACCAGCCCTGCCAGCAACAGATAGTTCCGCGTGGACTTGCTGACTTTGATCCCCGTGCGCTGGACGACTTCCGGCAGGCTCGCCATCGCGAGCTGCAGTTTGTTCTGGACTTTGGCCCAGGCCAGGTCCGGATCGGTTCCCGGCTTGAAGGTCAACTCGATGCGCGAGGCGCCGGCGGAGTCGCTCATGCCGGTGAGATAGAGCATGTCATCGAAGCCGGTCATCTTCTGCTCGATGATCTGGGTCAGGCTGTTTTCGACGGTCTGCGCCGAGGCTCCGGGGTAGAAGGAGTCGATGGCGATGGCCGGCGGCGCGATTGGCGGATACTGGGAAATCGGCAGGTTGTAGATGGCCAGCCCACCCAGCAACATGATGAAGATGGCGACAACCCAGGCGAAAACAGGGTGATCAAGAAAGAATTTCGATAGCATAGGAGTTCTCTGTCTTCTCTCACTGTTCGGAGGGCTGAACCGGTTTCGTGGCTGCGGGTCCATCCTGGCCACCGGCGTCGAACGGCACGACCTTCACGGGCGCGCCAGGTCGGACTCTCTGCACGCCCTCGACAATAACCCGATCGCCGGGATTCAGACCGGACGACACAAGCCATTGATTGCCCATGGCCCGATCGAGTGTCAGCATTCGCTGCTGAACCTTGTCTTGGGCGTCCACAATCATCGCTATGGGATCGCCTTTCGGGGTGCGGGAGATTCCCTGTTGCGGCACAAGAATAGCCTGTTCGTTGACGCCTTCCGTGACCACGACCCATACGAACATACCTGGCAGAAGCACGTTTTTCGGATTGGGAAAGACCACTCGCAAGATCACGGACCCTGTCGTCGGATCCACCGTCACATCCTGGAACTGAAGCGTTCCTTCCGAGGGATAGGCCGTGCGATCTTCCAGGATGAGCTTCACCCTGTTCTGAATCGCGACGTCGTGGTCAAGACGCCCATCCTCCATGCGACGCCGCAGATGCAGCAGTTCGGCGGTGGATTGCGGTACATCCACATAGATGGGGTCGAGTTGCTGAATGGTCGCCAAGACTATGGGCTGATAGGCCGTCACCAGCGCTCCGTCCGTTACGTTCGATCGGCCGATGCGCCCGGAAATCGGCGCCGTAACGCGCGTGTATTCCAGGTGGATCCGCGCTGTGGCCAGCGCGGCCTGGGCCTGCTGAATTCCCGCTTCGGCCGCCGAGATGGTTTTCCGGTCACTTTCCACCTGGGCTTCAGCGGCTCGCAGTGCGGCTTCGGCCACCGTGGCTTCGGTGACGGCCTGGTCGCGCTCGTTACCGGAAACTGCCTTGGCCTTGAAGGCCTCCTCGAACCGCGTGCGGTTGATCCGAGCGAGTTCGAGCACGGCCTGCTGCCGAGTGACGTTCGCCTGGCTCGCTCCCAAGGCGGCCCGCGCTCTTTCGGCGGCCTCCTGCATCACGAGGAGGTTGGCCGCCGCGTCATCCACCGCCGCCTGAAATGGGGCCGGGTCGATCTGATAGAGCACCTGTCCGGCTTTGACATCGGAGCCTTCGGCAAAAAGGCGTTTTTGTATGATGCCGTTGACTTGAGGGCGGATTTCAGCCACCAGAAAAGGCGACGTGCGTCCCGGCAACTCCGTCGTCAGGATTGCCCGTTCCGGCTGTATGGTTACCACGGCCACCTCCGGCGGACCGGCGGGCGGCGGGGCGCCATCTCCTGACTTGCCACAGCCGGGCAGGATCAGCCCGACGATGAAACCACCTATTGCGAGCGTCTGTCGCTTGCTACACGTGATGTGCATACAGGACCTCATTGGAAGTTGCATTCGTCTTGTTTCCTAACGGAGCCATAGTCACGTTCAGTGTGTTTCCGTATCTGTTTCGGGGGCGTCGTTCCAGGGCAACGGGCTCTTGCCTCCCGAAAGGAAGAAATCCGTTGGACGGTGCAGGGCGTCCGAATCCTCCTCCAGGTATTCGTGTTGCGGGTTCACTTCGGGCGACCAGCCACCGCCCAGAGCCTTGTAGAGCGACACGAGGTTGATCGCGACCTGCCCCCGGCTCTGGGCAAGCGTGTTTTCCAGATTGGCAAGCGATCGTTGGGCATCCAACACACTCTGGAAGTCGATCAGGCCGTTGCGATAGAGTGCCTCGGCGAGCTTCACGGAGCGATCCGCCGCCCCTGCGGCTCGCGCCAACGCGTCTCGACGGGCCTGCTCGCGCTTGAACGCAACAAGGGAATTCTCGACCTCCTGCAGCGCCGTCAGCAGCGTGCGTTGATACACCACGTACGATTGATGCGTCACCGCTTCCTGGGCCGCGATGCGGTTGATGTTTCGCAGGCCGTCAAAGATGTTCCACCGCACAGAGGGGCCAAACCCATACGAGATGCTTCGGGCCTCCAGCACATGATTGAGATCCGTCGCCTCGAACCCGAAGGTTCCGGAAAGCGTGAACCGCGGATACAGCTCGGCCGCGGCCACGCCGATCTGCGCGGTCTGGGCCGCCAGGCGCCGTTCGGCCGAACGAATGTCCGGGCGCTGCCGAAGGATGTCCGTCGGAACACCCACGAGCACCTCCGTCGGGGGCAACGGGATCGGATGGGTGGGCGCCAACTCATCGCAAAGGGTATGCGGTTCCTGCCCAATCAAGACACTCAGCCGATACACGCTGATGGCCAGGCTGCTCTCGAGTAAAGGTAGTTGCGATTCCGTCGTTGCGAGGTTGGTCTCGGCCTGCTGAACGTCGAGCTCCGTTGCCAGCTCCAGGGCCAGTCTCGCCTGGGTCAGTGAGAGCGTCTCTTTCTGGAGAGCGATATTCTGTCTTGTGGCCTCGATTTGACTTTGCAGCGTCCGGACCTCGATGTAGGTGGTCGCAACCTCCGCGAGCAAGGTAACCAGCGTGCCGCGGTAGTCCTCGACCGTAGCCTCCAAGGCCGCATCGGCGGACTGGACTTTGCGTCGGATTCCGCCGAAGACATCGATCTCCCAGGAGGCGTCGAAACCCGCCGCGTGCAGGTTGACTTCGTCGGTTTCCGGATCGCCGGACGGGTTGGGCAGCATTCCGATTAGCCCAGTGGCTACCGAATTCGTTACGCCCGGGATGCCTGGCGCGACGGTGCCGAGGCCGGTCCCCAGCGCGTTGCCGGCGATGCCGCGCGCTACGGTATTGGCGAACGTCTCGGCTTTCCCTGGTGCCTGCGGAAAGGCCATCGGCCCATTTTCGCTGCTCTTGGACCGCTGATAGCTGCCCTGCCCGCCGAGAGAAGGAAGCAACTCGCCCGCGGCCACACCCCGCAATGCCCGAGCCTCGCGGATCCGCAGAACAGCAAGTCGCAGGTCAAGATTTCCAGCCACGGCGCACTCGATCAGACTCGAAAGCGTCTGGTCCTCAAAGACTCGCCACCATTGCTGCACGTCCGCCGTTCCCGTCGCCAAGCCCTCCGCAGCCGACTCGTGCCATTGAGCGGGAACCTCAGGCGTTGGCGCGCGATACTCCGGTCCAACGGCACACCCCGTGACGATGCAGATCAGTCCAGGCAGCGCCGCCGCGGCAGGCCGGCGAAACCACGGTTGCTGTGTCATTTTCACTCCAAACGTAACCATGCTTTGGGACCGCGAGCCTCTGTCAAACGAGCTTGCCTTGTGGAAGTCATCTGCCATTTCGGTAAACCTTACGCTCGGTGGCGTAGCTTCCTCTTTGCATGCGTACGCCCGGCAAAATCCCTCATTGCCCATCTCGTCGCTCACGGCTTCATGACGTCGGGCGCACGTCCTGTGTGTCGTCCCGCTGAATCGCCTCGGGTGGCAGCCCCAGTGCCCTGATCGCGTCGGTCGCGAGCCGATGTTCGAGCATGGCCAGGTAGTCGGCAGGGAAGCTGTCCAAGTCGAAGCGATCGAGAACCGTTTCGCGATGGTCCGCGTGGAACACGATCGGGCCGATCACCATGTGCACCCAGAGATAGATCTCCTTCGTCGTCCAATCCGGTCGGATGCGACTGATCAGGCCCGTCATGGCTCTGAAATAGGGATCGATCGTCTCCTTGCGGAGAAAGTCGCGCAAGGGCCCGGCGTGCTGAACCACCTGATAGAGCACGCGTGAACACCAAGGCGGCCGGTCAGGGGCAAAGATCCGCTGCATGACGTGCTGCACGACCGTTCGAACCACCTCGACCTGCCCCTGGACATCATCAAGCCGATCCTCGAAGCCTTGGATCACCTCCGGCAACGGCGGGCCCGCGTGCGCCTGGCAGGCGAAACGCAGCACCTCCTTGAATAGCTCCTCCTTGCCTCCGAAGTGGTAGTGGATCGTCCCCAGATTCTCGCCCGCTCGTTCGGCAATGGCCCGCGTCGAGACCCGACCCACGCCGCGTTCCGTGATCAATTCCCCGGCGGCGTCGATTAACGCCTGCCGGGTTCGCTGGCTGGTCGAGTACGTTCCCATCTGGACTCTGGCACTCCATCATCCCGCCACCGAAGCGGGCATCTGGTCCGCGGCCACGGGCCGCCACGCAAATCCCCACGCGGGGGTATTCCCGGAAATGTATACGATCGACCAAGATTGGTCAAGTGAGTAAAATCTTGTTTTTTTCCGGCTCGCCTGCTGGCGAAAACCGCCGCATCGCCGGGCCAGACCCCGTTGTCGGCGGAGGCCGGACGGCGTGGGGCGGCGCACGGAGACGGCCGAACGGCCGGCCGGGAGTCGCAGGCGTGGATTGGCACTTGCGACCGAATGCGGAAGGCACTCTCCAGCACAGTCCGGTGTCGCAAGGCGCACGCTCGGGTTCGGTCGGCCAGCGATATGTCCCCCGACAATCGTCCAACCTACGAAAAGGGCGTTACAGGCTGACGCATCCGGGCGGTCGGCGCGCGTAGTATTCAGTAGCGGGGGGTGCGTGGTTGAGGCAATCGTGGGGCCTGCGGGGGCGTGAGGTGGGCCATGACGACCAAGCCAGCGGACTGCTCTTTGCCGATCGGTGCTTCCGGCGTTCCTTATGATGTTCGTTGCCCGCAATGCCGCTACAACCTCCGCGGCCTGACCGTGCCACGGTGTCCGGAGTGCGGGCTCACGTTCGCATGGGACGATCTTGAGCGTTTCCGCGTGCCGCCCGAATCGTCGCTGGTGGTATTACTGCGGGGCGCCGGGATGTGTTTCGTTGCACTCTCCGTCGCGTTCGTTCTGATGGTCACTGGTGCGCCGCTGCTCGTAGTCGCACTTGCCGTTGCGGCGATCCTCGCCGTCGCCGCTCTCCAGGCGTGTGTTGAGTTCATCGTGGTATTGGTCTGGGTGGGGCCATTGTATTGGCCGCGGTTTCGCACGTGGTGGGAGGGGGTTCTGCTTGGCTACGGGGTGACGGTCATGACGTGGCTGATGTTCGGCTATGAGATCATCCCGTTCGAGAGACCATTTCGCGGCGGCCCGCCGGCGGACCTGTGGTGCATCCTGCTCCTGACAACGGTCGAGGCCATCGGCATCCAGTGGTTCGTCGTTCGACGTCAACTGCGGATTCGCAATCAGATCCCGGTTCCGCCGCGCGGCCTGTGGTGGGCCTGCCTGCTGGCCAAGCTGGTCAGCGCCCTGCTCTGGCTCGCCGTGCCCGTGACGTTCGTGCGGTTCTGAGGCGGCTGCATGTCTCGGAGGCCACCTCGCAGCCGGAGCGAACACGGGCAGGCCCTCCGGCCTTTGGCCTGGCGGGCCTGTCCATGCCACCCTGGACGAGCAGGCAGAAGCCAGAAGGAAGAAGTGACGATGAGCACTGCGCGAGCGTAGTGGTACGCGGGTCAACGCACACGGGCGGACCCTCTGATCGCGCCAGGGCGGCACCGTCCAAGGCTGCCACACATCGGATTCGTCTTGACCAATTCCCGGTCGCGGCGTATAGTGTCATCCGTATGCCGAATGCGGAAGGGGTCGTCACATGGCACCGTTCGAAGGCGGGATGCAGTGGCAGGCGGGGACGGTTCCGCTGTGCCGGTCTCATCTCTCGTGCCGCTAGAACGCCACGATCATCACCGGCGACAGGAACACGATCGGCCCGTCAGGCGGAAAGTGAGGATACATGGCAAAACGCCCCGCAATCCCGGCTGAAATCCAGCGGCAGGTTCTGACCGAGGCTGGCCACCGCTGCGCCGTATGCGGTGAGAGCTGCCCCTTGGAAAGGGCCCACATTATCCCCTGGCACAAGAGCAAACAGCACCGCGCCGAAGACCTCATCTGTCTCTGCGCCAATTGCCATCAGAGGGCAGATACCGAGGGTTGGGGCGAGAAGACCCTCCGGAGGTGGAAAGAGAATCCCTGGGCCCTGCGGCGCAAGGACGAGAGGCAGACTGTTGGTGTCGGGGCCGATGCGACTGGTGCTGCGGTGGTCACACGTGATGGCAACACTATCGTCATCGGCAGTCTGATTCGGCAAGCAGCGGAGAAGCCGCCGGTTTCTCCGTTACGTCAACTTCCTCGACCGCCGGCCGATTTCACGAATCGGCGGGAGGAACTCAATGAGTTGCGCAAACGCGTGCGTTCTGAAGGAGCAACAATCTGCGGGCTGCGGGGCATGGGCGGGGTCGGTAAGACGGCGCTGGCGTTGGTGC
Organism: Phycisphaerae bacterium; assembly: GCA_016928855.1. Taxonomy (GTDB): domain Bacteria; phylum Planctomycetota; class Phycisphaerae; order UBA1845; family PWPN01; genus JAFGKA01. The sequence goes on along the minus strand of JAFGKA010000457.1, from coordinate 99 downwards.
TGGCCGAAGAGCTTTCGAGCGATTATCCCGACGCCCAGTTATTCCTGGATCTCAAGGGAGCCAGCATCGATGCCGAGGGCAGCACGGTCGAGCCGCTGC
>JAFGKA010000456.1 GCA_016928855.1 Phycisphaerae bacterium | reverse complement strand
ATCGAGAAATGACAGAAAGATTGATGACAGAAAAATGAACGCCCGACGAACGAGAACAACAACATCGGGTTCCGCGTCTCCGAAGCCGCCGGGCTCTCGGTTGCGCCGGGAGCGCGCGCCCGTCGCAGGGCGGGGGACGAGCCACGTCCACCGCAACACGTTTGCGGGGCTTAGCGGGGTTGCCGTCGCACGGCCGGTTAATCCGCCGGCAGGTGCCTGTCGAGCAGCAGCGCCAGGCGATGCCGGACGACCGGGGCGATCCGGTTCTTGTCCGACCAGATCGCCATTTCGAGTGCCTGTTGGCATGTGCATGCCGGCAGCGGAGCCGTCGCGAATCGTCGCAGGGCGGCGCGCAACAATTCGATTCCATGCCGCGTGACGGCTTCGAGGTTGCCGATGATTTCGGCGAGCAGGGCCTGTTTGCTCTTGGACGGATCGTGCGGGCGCCAGCAGTCGTAATCGGTCGGCAGCGCGACGAGGGCGTAACAGATTTCCGCTTCCCGGGCGAGCTTCGCTTCGGGCATACAGGTCATGCCGATCAGGTCACCGCCCCAGGCGCGATGCATCTCGGCTTCGGCGATGGTCGAGAATTGCGGGCCCTCCATGCAGACGTAGGTTCCGGCCGGGTGCACGCGCGTGCTGACTTCGGCGGCGACCTCGTTCAAGACGGCGCGCAGCGTCGGGCAGAACGGCTCGGCGAATTCGACATGCGCCACCAGTCCATCGTCGAAGAACGTGCTGGCGCGGCGGAACGTCCTGTCGATCACCTGGTCACAGATGACCAGGTGGCGCGGCTCGATTTCTTCGCGCAGGCTGCCCGTGGCACCGCTGGCCAGAATGTGGGTAACGCCCAGCGATTTCAGTGCGTGGATATTGGCGCGGTAGGGCACTGTGGACGGGTTGAGCAGATGGCCCGGCCCGTGTCGTGAGACGAACGCGATCGGCACCGATTCCCACGTTGCCGTGAGAATCCGCCCGCTCGGCGGCCCGAATGGGGTGTCGATTTCGTGCCACTGCCCGTCAACCTGCGCGGCCAAGGCGTCGCCCAGGCCGCTTCCGCCGATGATTCCGACTCGATGCATGCTTATGGCGTCCTCCCTTGCCCGCGCGGATCCGGTGGCGATTGCCCTGACGGGGCGGCATTGGGTGCCGGCGGAGCGAGTTCCTGCAGATCGCGTTCGACGGCAACGACTTTGTCGCGGTAGCGGGCCACGACTTTCTCCTTGGGCGTCGCGATCATTTCCAGTTTGTTCGCGACGATCTTGACGAGCCGTCCCGTCTCGGTGACGTACACTTCGCTGACAGGCGGAATGAGGCCTTCGCTATCTTCGATGCGAACGGCGCGGATGGCCTGGCCGTCTACGGTGATGTTCTGCGGGCCGACGATACGCAGCGTGCGCAACACGAAGCCCTGACGCTCGCTGTTATAGGTGGCGAAGGCGTAGAGTTCGGGCTTGCTGAGGTCCACGAGCCTGGCGAACAGCGCGACGACGGCGGCCGAGGCATACGCATTCGGTGTGGCGAGGACCTTGTCCTGAAACTGTTCACTGTTTGGCGAGGTGGAGACCGAAACGACGAGCCGGTTGTCTTGGCGCAGGCCTCGCTCGATGTCCATCGTCGTGCGCACGGGAACCGTTCCCTGGATCGGCACGATCGTCTGGATGCGGTTGTCCCATTGTTCGAACGTGAGGTCGTCGGCGAGGAACATCTCGTTGAGCTGGCGGATGACCATGCCGTTTTCTTCGAAGATCCAGCTTTCGTGGAGCAGGCCGGTGCCGGGGATGCCCTGCTGTTTGATGTCGCCTTCGCGGAGCCAGACGAATCCCGTGTCCCGCCCGTCGACGACACATCGCAGATAGAGTTCCGGCACCAGTCGCTTCGGCTCCGCTTTCCGGTCCGCGACGCGCCGCAGCAGGGCGGCGCCGCGGTCGAGCGCCTGCCGGAGGAGATCCTGCGTCATTTCCGAACGGACGATCTCGAAGGAGCGGATGGCGTCGGCGAAGATCGCCTCGGCCTTCTCGCGGTGCTCGAGGGGGGTGTTGAACGAGAGGACGAAGAACTCGTCCGGCTGAAAGAAGACGGCGCCGCGCTGCCGAAGCCACTTGCGGCCTTCAATCGTGCATGAGGCGGCCAGGCGGACCGCGTCACGACCGCCGGCGGTCAGCTTCTCGCGGCCGAGCACCTCCACGTCCGGATTCGTCGCGACGAGCGAGGCCTCGAGGTGGGCGAGCAGATCGTCCGAGTTCATCGGCCGCGGCGTGCGGGAGATACGGATGAACAGGGCCCAATGGATGGCGCGCTGCACGAACTGGACGAGTTCGACGTCGCCGTCATCGACCATCTGTTTGTGGCGCATCATCTGGCATGGGCTGAACGGACGGAGCGAGAACCCGAAGCTCGGATCGACGTAGGGTTCGCTGGCCAGCCGCATGAGGCTGAGGATATCGGCGGGCGCCATGCCCGGTGTATCCTGCGCCCGTGCGCCGGTGGCGGTGACGTTCACCAGACCGGCGAGCAAAAGGATGGTTACGAGGGTACGCATGGATGGTTATCCCGATTCCTACTGTAGTGAAGACGAAAGTGGCGAGAGGCCCGCCGCGTCGGGAAACGCCTCCTCCCACTGCTGTTCGGTGCACAGGCGATAGACGCCGTGTTTTCCGATGTCGATACAGATCGAAACGCCGTCGCCGTTGAAGTAGAGGGTCTGCGGTTCAAGCCGGCAGTCTGTCCATATCAGTACGGCGGGTGCGTCCGGCGCGTCGGGCTGGCCGGGAATGGGCCGCGGCCCCAACGGCATGAGTACCTTCGTGACCGCTTGCGCCGCGTGCCGGTCCGCCGTTGTGACGACCGCGGGGCGTCGTTCGGGATCGCTGGCCACCAGCCAGCAGACGATATCCAGGACGGGCTCACTGGCGAACGTGGCATCGGCCTGGAACATGCTTTGGTGCGTGGTGCGAGAGCCGCTGAGCGACTTCCGCACGACGTCATGATCGGGTTGCCGCGATTCCTGGTAACGCTCCTCATCCGGGCGCCGGAGGCGAAACGGTGATCGTGTCGAGGCGAGGCGGGTTTCCGCGGTCGCGGTATGGACATAGGCTGTGCCGGTTCGATCGGTGACGGTCTCCGCGGTCACGACGAAGACGGAACCGTCGGAGCGTGGCCGCTGCTGCTCCGACTGGATCCGCCAGACTTCCTCCGCGTCGGATGACGATCGTGCGTACTGCATGCGTGCCGTGCCGGCGATCGTTCCTTCCTGCTCGAAGAGATACCACCAATCCTGGCGAGCCCACGCCGTAAGCCAGCGCTTCAGCCCGTTAGCGCGCACTTCGGCCAGGAGCGCTTCGCCGCGTTGACGCGCGTCGGCCAGATCGGGCATGGTCGTCTCGGGTGCCGCGCGCAGCGAGCGCACAAGCGAGACGACCGTATCGGCCAGCGCATCGCGCGATGTGCCGAAACGGCCGAGCAGGAGCGCGGCTGATTGGTTGCCTGTGGCCACCAGCCATGCGGGCATCTCGTTGAGCCGGGCAGGATCTCGGATCGTCGCGTGATAGATCGGAAGGTCGGAGACAGTTGCCCACCGTTCGACGGCGTCGCGCGGTAGATTCGGGTCCTGCAGCTCGACGCGCGCGATATCCGCCAATAGCGAGTCGGGCGTGCGATTGGGGGCCAGCGGCAGCGGCGCGAGCGTCAGCATCCAGGCTTCCTGCGATTCCCGCGGACTCAGCAGTGTGAGCGTCGGGACCGGCGTGCTCGTGTCGGTGACGGCGCGCGTGCCGGGTAGTGTATCGAGCTGCCAGCCGCAGACGCCGGCGGCTTCGGCGACGTCCGTGGTCAGCCTCAGTTTCGGGAACTCGACCGCCTCGGCGATCCACCGCACGGTGGCCGCATCTGACGCGGCGGCGCGCGTGGAGGAGCGCAGCAGGAGGGCATAGGTTTGCCCGGCCGGCGTTATGGTGACCGCGCCGTACGTCTGGTCCCGGGAGCGGCTAAACCACATGATCTCCAGGCCCGGCAACGGGCCGAACGGTATCGCGTCGCCTTGTTCGGCGAATTCAGGGATTTCTTTCGAGAACCATGTGGCCAGCTCATCCAGCATGGCAGCGGCATACGGGACCGGGCGTGCGATGCTCAGTTCGGGGCCGCGCACAACAGCCAACTCGCGTTTGCGACCCGTCGGCTCGGTGAAAACCACGCCCACGTCCGATGGGGCGCCTGCTGGCACGCTCGCCGTCCATCCAGCGGGGGGCCGGACCGAGATGGGCCAGTCCGCCACGGATGATGAGGCTTCGAGCGGCACACGGATGCGCTCGGCCTTGAAGCCCTTGAGGCCCCACGCCATCGCCATCGCGCCCGCCAGCATCGAGGCGGCCAGCAGCACGGCGAGGCGCGGCCGGCCGGGCCGTTCCATCGTGTACACATTGTACGTGGCCATCGCGGGCAATCTTAGACGAGAGCAGGGCTTGGACGCAATCGGGCGGATGCGTGTGCGGCGGCCGCCGAGGGTGACGGGAGACAATATCGGACGTACGGCAGGGTTATGGGGCGCTGTGCCGGTGGAATTCCAGATCGGCGGCCTTTCCCGCCCGGGCCTATTCTTTCGGACGTCAAGTGGCTCTCGGTGCGCGCCGATAACCCCGACAGCCTCACTTCGTGGGGAGAGGGATCTGCCGGCGATGCCGGTATCGACGTTCATGCGGTCAAGAGGCCTTGCGCCGGGCGGTGGGCATGCGTGTTCTTCTGATCAAGCCCAATAACCTGAGCGACCACATTCAGCCGTCGCTGGGGCTCGGCTATCTCGCGCAGCAGATCCGCCGTGATCACGACGTCGATTTCTTCGACTGCATACGCGAGAAGACCGAGCCGGAGGCCGTCGCAGACATCGTCGCCGCGACGCAGCCACACGTTGTCGGGATTCAGTGCTACACTTTTGATATTCGCAATGTGAAGCGCATCGTGCGCGCGGTCAAACGCCTCGACTCGCACATCACGACGATCGTCGGCGGCGCGCATGTGTCGTCCGATCCGGTCCATGCCATGCGGGACTTCGGTTCCGACGTAGACTATGGCTTTGCCGGTGAAGGCGAGATCGGGTTCGGCGAGTTCCTCGGGGCCCTTGAGAAACGGCGGCCGACGTTCGAAAACATCCCCGGCGTCGTGTGGCGGCGGGACGCCCGGATTGTCGCCAATCCCCAGCAACTCGTGGCGAACCTCGATGATCTCGGGTTGCCGGCGTTCGACCTGATCCGGCCGGACACGTATCCCGAATCGCAGCACGGGGCGTTTTACGAGAAGTTTCCGATCAGCCCGATCATCACCACGCGAGGCTGTCCGTACTCGTGCACGTTCTGCTCGGCACCAATCCTGTCCGGCAAACGGCTGCGGCATCACAGCGTCGAGTACGTCCAGCGCATGATGCGCGTGCTGTACTACCGCTATGGGATTCGCGAGTTCCACATCGTGGACGACAACTTCACGATGGACATGGACTACGCGAAGTCCGTCATGCGCATGATTCTCGATTCGGGGCTGGACATCTCGCTGGCGATGCCGAACGGCGTGCGCATGGACTGGCTCGACGACGAACTGCTCGAGCTGATGAAGGCGGCCGGCGTCTACGTGGTTTCCGTGGCGGTCGAGAGTGGCAACGATGCCGTGCTCGGCGCGATGAAGAAGAAGACCACTGTGGCAAAGATTCGCGAGAATGTGGGGCGCATCCGTCGGCACGGGCTCGACGTGGCCGGTTTCTTCATCCTCGGCTATCCCGGCGAGACAGGCGAGACGATCCGCAACACGATTCGCCTGTCGCGTGAGCTGGATCTGCTGCGGGCGAATTTCTTCACGTACCTGCCGCTGCCCGGCACGCAGAGTCACCGCGAGCTGGTGGCCAACGGTGAGATCGAAGCCGTCAACTGGAACGATTTCTTCTTCATGACCGCGCCGTACGTGCCCCAAGGCATGACGCGCGGTGACCTGCTCGCGCTCAAGCGGTCGGCGTTCCTGCGCTTCTACCTGCGGCCGTCGACCTTCATCCGCAATGTGCTGGCGATCCGATCGCCACGCCACTTCCGGTTCCTGCTGCGTCGGTTCCACCATTGGATTCTGATGAAGCCGTCCGATGCGAATATTCCGACGCGGCGCCGCTTCGTCCGGGCGATGGTCACGCGGGCACGCCGTCTGATGCGGCGACTCCGTCTCGGCCCGGCCACACGACCGATGCCGACCGGTGGCTGATTTTCCTGTAGTCACTGTCGGACGGTGGTAGCGGACGCGCCGGCTGTCATATCCAGTCGATAACCACGTTGGGTGTTATACCCAAGCGAAGCACGGGCATGATGGGTGAGCGTTGCAGGGCGCGAGCCATGCCAGCGCCTGTGGCTTCGGCATGCCCGGCCAGTGGATTCTCTACGATGACTGTGAGCTAATGGCTGCGCGAGCGCTGCGCGCCAGCGAGACTGTCGCAATCACGACGATCAGGATCAGTGCGAACTCGACGGGGTAGAGCAGCCGCGAGCCTTGCCAGTAGCTGATGCCGGTGAAGAAGGCGAAGTAGCCGTAGGTTCCGGCCAGCGCGAGCAGGCCGTAGAGCTGCCGGCGCCATGCGTCGCTGCGCCGGCGGCGCGGGCGGACGAGCAGCTCGAGCATCGCCACGACGACCAGCAGCAGCAGCGGCTTCTGCAGCCGGACCAGGGCGCGGCTGAGCCGCTCCCACCCGCGCTGCGAGAGTGAGCCTTCCGGCAACTGCGTACTGAAGTGCGGCCAGGTCTCGCGGATGTTCTCGATGATGTTGGCGAGCCATAGGCGCGCGGTGAGCCGCGGATTGGCGCGGAGGATCGGGGTACTTTCTTCTGTCTGCCGGCGGATGATGTCAGCGGCGGGCGATCCGGCGGCCATCTCCGCTTCGTCGCGGAGCTTCGCTGTGTCGCGGTTGCGAATGACGGCGTCGGCACGAGGCATGCCGCCCGCACGCGCCCATTCCTCGACGCGGGGGGCGATGTGGTAGCGCAGACTCTGCGGCCCGACGCTCGAGAGCGCGAAGAACCCGTCGGTGGCATAGTTGTGGGTGCACCAGGCCAGCGGGATCGGAAGCTGCACGACGACGAACAGCAGCAGCGGCTTCCATCGCACGGTGCGGTCCGTCGCGCGGGCCAGGACGAACCAGAGCACCGGCGAGATGACGGGCCAGAACAGCAGCGTGGGCTTGATCAGTGCCGCGACCCCGAAGACGACGCCGGCCGTACACGCCAGTCGCCAGCGGTCGGCCGCGATGCCGAGATAGAGCAGGCCGAAGCCGAGCAGGAACGCGACGCCGAACAGGGCTTCGACCAGCACAATGCCGGTCACGCCGACACCGGTGGGCGAGAGGGCGGAGGCCATGCCCGCCGCCAGTGCGGCAAGGCGGCTGCGCAGCAGAGCCCACGCCAGCAGGGCGGTGATCAGCGGGATGCACGACGCCATCGCGGCCTGCGCGACCAGGACGCTGGCCGGCGCCCAGTGCAGCCGCAAGAAGATCGCCACGAATGCGGGATAGCCAGGCGTGCGTAGCAGCGCGGTGTAATGCGACGTCGGGTCGTTCTGGGCGTAACGGCCGTCGAAGGCGAGGTTGCGGGCAAGATGGACGTATTGGGCGGTGTCGGGGCCGTAGTCGAGCAGTTGTTCGGCCGACAGGTGGCTCAGGACCTGCGCCACGAACACGCCGCGTGCGAGAAGCGCCACGAGCCCAACGGCGACGAGGATCCACACCAAGAGGCGTCGAGGCGGGCCGGCAGCGTCGGTGGTTTCGTGCATGGTCTTCTTGGTCAATGACAACGGCTACAGGCAACAGGACCGCCGTCACTGTGGCCGTGCGCACGACGCATGTCAACTGGGCGTTTGCTGATCCCGGCCGGCTTCCGGTATCGTGTCGGGATGCGGCGAGGGCGGCGATGACGATTCTGGTGATCAACTGCGGCAGTTCGTCGATCAAGTATCGACTGTTCGACATGCGCGACGAGCGCGAACTGGCGCGCGGCTGCATTGATCGCATCGGCGAGAGTGTTTCCGAGATCGAACACGTCTGCGGCGGGGTCGTGGTCCGGGTGACCGAGCCGATTCGTGACTACGAGGCGGGCGTGCGGTGCCTCTTGCGACTGCTGACCCGCACCGGTGAGAACCCGCCGCTGGCCAGCGTTGCGGCCATCGACGGCGTAGGGCATCGCGTGGTGCACGGCGGCGAGAGCTTCCGCGAATCGGTCGTGATCGACAACGGCGTGATCGCGCGGATCGACGGCCTGTGCGAGCTGGCGCCGCTGCACAATCCGGCGAATCTGGCCGGCATCGCCGCGGGCCGTCACAACATCGGACATTGCCCGCACGTGGCGGTCTTTGATACCACATTCTTCCAGACGATGCCGCGGCACGCCTATCTCTATGCGTTGCCGTACGAATGGTATACAGAGAAGCGAATTCGGCGGTACGGCTTTCATGGGACGAGTCATCGGTACGTCTCGCTTGTGGCGGCGGAGTTGCTGGGCCGGCCCGCGCCGAACCTCGTGACGCTGCACCTGGGCAATGGGTGCAGCGCGACGTGCATCCGCGGCGGCCAGGCCGTCGACCACAGCATGGGGCTGACGCCGCTTGAAGGGCTCGTGATGGGCACCCGGTGCGGCGACGTGGACCCCGCGATCGTGTTCCACCTGACGCGGCTGGGCATGGAACTCGACGCCGTGCATGAAGCGATGGAGAATCGCGGCGGGCTGCTGGGGCTCAGTGGCGTCTCGCGCGACCTGCGCGATGTGCACGCGGCCGCCCAGGCCGGCAACGAGCGGGCGGCGCTCGCGATCGACGTGTTCGCGCATCGGGTGCGGAAGTATCTGGGCGCGTTCCTGGTCGGCCTGGGGCAGTGCGATGCCGTCGTCTTCACCGGCGGGATCGGCGAGGGCGCGGCGTTCATGCGGGCGAAGATCCTGGCCGACCTCGAGCCGGTCGGGCTGACGCTCGATGCCCGGCGGAACGAGGCGCCGGCCGGCGGGCCGTTCCGGATCTCCGCCGATGCGAGCCCGATTGAGGCGTGGGTGATTCCCACCAATGAGGAGCTGATGATCGCCCGTGATACGTGGCGGCTGATTCGTTAGAATGGAGCCTTCCGGCAGTCGGTTGGATCGTGATCCGAGGGATTGACATGATGTGTTTTGATTCGATGCGGTTGACGCAGCGCGTGTTCGTGGGGTTCAGGCGGCGAGGTCAGGCTTCGGCCGGGCTTCGGGTGTGGGCGCTGGTTGCGGCGTGTGGGTCGATCACCCTGGCGGCGCCGGCGGTGGCGGCCGAGGCGCAGCCAGTTGCGACTCAGCCGGCGAGCGGTGGTGACGCCGCGGCGGCGACGACGCAGCGGGCGCTGCCGAAGGTCGAGGTCGGCAACCTCGTCCACGATTTCGGCGAGGCTTGGGCCGGCACGCCCGTGAAGCACACGTTCACGCTGAAAAACGTCGGCGAGGGGCCGTTGTCGATCCTGCAGGTGCATGCGACGTGTGGATGCACCCTTGCCGGCAAGTTTGACAAGGTGGTCGCGCCCGGCGCGGCCTGGGAGCTGCCGGCGGAGCTGCGCACGACGGGTATGCACGGTCAGACTCGTAAGACGATCAATGTGACGACGGACGATCCGCGGCAGCGCACCGTGACGTTCATGTTTCAGGGGCGGGTCAAGACACGACTGTCAATCAAGCCGCAGCCCGTCGCCTACTTCACGTTGCCGAGCCGTGACACCGTCGCGAAGAAGACGCTAACGATCACGAACGAGTTGAAGGAACCGGTCGTGATCAAGAGCGCGAAGAGCAAGTCCAAGTCGTATCGGGCCGAGTTGCGCGAGGTGGAGAAGGGGCGTAAGTACGAGCTGGATGTGATTACGGTTCCGCCGATCGAGGACATCGCGCAGCAGCAGATCGTGGAACTCGAGACGGATAATCCCGAGTTTCCGACGGCCCAGGTGCGGGTCTACACGGTTGTGCGGGCGCGGGTCACGATTGCGCCGCCGTTGCTGCGATTCGGGATACCGATCCAGAAGACGGTTCGGCATCGGATCGAGGTGCGGAACACCGGCTCGACGCTCGTGCACGTGACCGGCGTGAAGACGTCCGTGCCCGGCCTGAAGACGGAGATTGAGGAGATTCAGAAGGGCGTGACATATGCCGTATTAGTGACGCTTCCGGAAGGGGCCGAATTGCCGGACGCCGGCGTCATGGTCACCGTGCATACCGACGATCCGGAATTCGCGGAGCTGATCGCCCGGCTCCAGCCGGTCCGGTTCCCACCACCGGCCGTCAGCGCGACAAGGCCAACCCCGGCGGCCTCGCAGCCATCGACCGAGTGAACCGCTCGTGGGGCCGGCGGGCCGAGCCCGCCCTGCGGTTCGATCCGATTGGCAACGCAAAGATGCTGAGACGCAAAGCAGAGAAGATCGGTCTTCGCGCCTTTGGAGCTTCGCGTTTCATTTCCTTCTTCTCTCCGTACGCCGTACATCACGGCTTCCGAGCATGATTCCCATCCGGTCGGCTAACCTGACCTACGAGGCTTGGTGAGTACGTGCAAGAAGCCCACCGGCCCCACTGGCGGCCAAGCGTCAGTGCCACCTGCGAACTCGATGCGGCGCCGAACATCCATTGTGCGCCACTGCTGTGTCGGCAGTGTCTGCAGAACTCTCACTGCTCACAGAGCAGTGGCACACGAGGACGGTTGGCGAGACGCCGACCGCTACATCACGGGAATCCGAACCAGGACGGTACGCGGGGACGCCAACCGCTACATGGCCGGTTTCCCGCTCGGTGATTCAGGCTTGGTGCTGTTGTCCCCGTGTTCCTCTCTTCCCTTGTGCCCCTCTGGGCCTGTATTCCTTTCTCCTGGCTGCTTCTGCCTTCTGCCTCTCTTCCCTCGCCGGTGTCCTTCCGTCGCCGCTTCGCATAGAATCGTTGTGAGCGGGCGCCGGATTCCTGTTGGTGGTCGAGTGGTTACACGCACATGAACGTTGTCCTCATCGGTATGAAGCATTGCGGCAAGAGCACGCTGGGCGCGGCGCTGGCGGCACGGTGGGGCTGTCCGTTCTACGACGTCGATCCGATGATCGAGGCGACGCATGCATGCGATCGGGGCGAGTCGCTCTCGGTTCGCGAGATTCTCGCTCGGCACGGCGAGGCCTATTTCGCCGAGATCGAGGGCCAGGCCGTCTGCGATCTGTTCATCAAGCTCAGCCAGCCGGACTCGTCGAGCGTCGTCGCCCTGGGCGGCCGGACGGCGACGAACGAGCGTATCTGCATGCTCCTGGCCGCGATGGGCCTGATCGTCTACCTCAAGGTGGCGGCGGACGAACTGTTCACCCGCGTGCAGCGGACCGGGATTCCTCCGTTCCTGGCTCCGGACGATCCCGAGGGCGACTTTCATGCCCTGTGCCGCCATCGTGAGGGCCACTATCGACGGCTGGCACACGTCATGGTAAACCTTGACGGGCTCGATGCGGATACGGCACTGGAGGCACTCGTGCGAGCCATCGAGGAGCATGCCCATGGCAGGCAGTAGTTTCGGTCAGTTCTTTCGCGTCACGACGTTCGGCGAATCACACGGCCCGGCCATCGGCGTCATTGTCGATGGTGTCACGCCGGGGCTCGAACTCGACGTTGCCGCAATCCAGCACGAACTCGATCGACGCCGGCCGGGGCAGTCCTCTGTGACCACGCAACGCAAGGAGCCGGACACGGTTGAGATCCTATCGGGCGTGTTCGAAGGGCGGACAACGGGCGCGCCGATCGCGATGGTCGTCGGCAACAAGGATGCGAAATCAAGCCATTACGATGCGATCAAGAACCTGTTCCGGCCCGGGCATGCGGATTACACGTACCTCAAGAAGTACGGCCTGCGCGATCACCGCGGTGGGGGGCGGGCATCGGCGCGCGAGACGGCCATGCGTGTCGCGGCCGGCGCCATCGCCAGGCAACTGCTTGCGAAACGGGGGGTCACGATTACGGCCTATACACTGCGTGCCGGTGGCGTGGCGTGTCAGTCGGTGGATCTGGATGAGATCGAGCGCAACCCGATGCGGGCATGCGACGCGGCCGCGGTGGCCGAGATGGTCAAGCGGGTCGAGCACGCCCGCTCGCAGGGCGACAGCATCGGTGGGGTGATCGAATGCCGGATCGAGGGCGTTCCGGCGGGGTTGGGCGAGCCGATCTTCGACCGGCTCGACGCCGAGCTGGCCAAGGCGATCCTGTCGATTCCCGCGACGAAGGGGATCGAGTTCGGGGCGGGCTTCGCCGCCGCGGATATGACCGGCGCCGAGCACAACGACGAACTCACGCCGAGTGGTTTCGCCACGAACAACGCCGGCGGGATCCTCGGCGGCATCTCGAACGGTGATGAGATCGTGTTCCGGGTGGTGATCAAGCCGACGTCATCGATCAGCCGGCCGCAACGGACGCTCGACACGGCGGGCGAGCCGGCCGAGATCCGGACGAAGGGGCGGCACGACCCGTGCCTCTGCCCGCGTGCGGTGCCGGTGGTCGAGGCGATGGCCGCGCTCGTGCTCGAGGATCATTTCAAGCGGCATGCGGCGTTGCGGGGCTGATTGCGACGGTCTCGATCTCGAATTAGGGAGGGGGGCCGGAGACGGGTTCGGAAGAGGGGGATCAAGGCTTCCTACGCTTGACCCGCCGGTCGTTGGCCGGTTGAATCAAAGCGTGAGCGATGCCCGGGTGCCGCGTGATGAGCGATTCGCATAGGACCGATGCCTCGTGGCGTGAGGAGAATGTGCCCGTCCTGACGGCGGAGGAGCGCATGCTTGTCCGCCTGCGCGAGGAGCTGTACGAGGGGAGCTGGGACCACTTCGTGCAGGACCTCGAGGATCGGCTCGCGGGACGGCCGCACGTCTTCGAGGTCGGAGCGGCCTCGGCCCGGCTGCAGGACACGATCCGTGAGCATCTTCGACTGATCCGCCGGCTGCGGGAGTGGGAGCAGCGCGAGCAGATCGATCTGGCGGACCGGCTTGACTCCGACGCGGCCGGCTTGAACGATGGTTCCAGTTGATCCTCGGCGGCCGAGCCGTTCTAATGTTCCCATGCGATACGCCACCATTTTATTTGCCGCTGCGTGGATTGCGGTAAGTCCGGCGGCTGCGGCCGACCGGCTTGCCCGAACGGTTGTGCCTCCCCCTTTGCGCCTCGATTCGGATGCCCTGTCGCGCGCGGACTTGCGCGTGCACTGGCGACTTCCGCTGCCGCTACGGTGGACAGAGCAAATCGAGCATGTCTGGCTGCTCGACGAACATCTGTACGCGTTGAGCAGCCGCGGGACGCTCTTCGCGATCCGGGCGGATTCGGGTCTTGTTCGCTGGCAGACGTCGGTGGCGCAGCCGGGCGATTTCGTCTTTCCGCTGACGCATGCGGCAAGCGACAATGCTCGCGGCGCCGTTGTGGTGACGGGGCCGAGCACCGTTCTTCTCCTCGATCGGGCCACGGGCGATCGCGATGGGCAGGTGCGGCTGAGCGCGCCGGCCGCGGCGTCGGCCGTGGCGGATTCGAGCCATGTCTTCGTGACCCTGTGCAATCAACAGTTTGCCATGTACCGCCGCAGCGACGGGGCTGAAGTGTGGCGTATGGCGTCGGATCGTTCGACGGCGATTGCGCCGCAGTGGGCGCCGGACCGTGTGTTGTTCGTCGGCGGGGGCGGATTGTTGTTGTGTCGTCAAGCGGACGCACGGAAGAAGGTGTGGACAGAAGCTATGGACTGCGCGCCCATCGCGCCGGTCTTCTTCGATGGCAAGGATCTGTTCTTCGTCGCGGATGATCGGCGTGTCTATTCGATCGACGGCGCGAGTGGTCCCGTCGACGGCAAGGCTCAGTGGCGGCACCGGCTTAACGGCGTGCCGACGGAGGGGCCTGTTGTGCTCGATGATCTCGTCTTTCAGCACAGCCCGGGCGAGGGCCTGTTGGCGCTGGACCGTGCTTTGGGTGCCCTGCGTTGGTGCTCAGAGGCCGGGCGGCGTTTCCTGGCTCGCGACGACGCGTCGGCGTATCTGATGACCGCAGACGATGATCGTCTGCTCGTCGTGGACGCGGCTGATGGACGCACGCGGCATGCGATTGCGGCCAGCGGTGTGCGATTCGCTCCGGCGAACGTCCGGTCCGATGCGGTGCTTCTCGTAAACCGCGCGGGCGAGGTCGTTTGTGTCCGTCGTCGTGATGCCGGACCGATCCAGATCAAGATCAAGGTCAAGGAACCGGTGGTTGCCGAGCCGCCGGCACCACCGAGCGAGGGGTGAAGCCCGCCCTGTCGTGCCGCACCTGTCAATAATCGGAAAGTTGGCTGCCTGAGAGAAAAAATCTGCGCGCGGGTGCCGGAACACAAGTGGCCGGGATGATGGACTTGCGCGCCGGCCGGCGGGGCGCAAGTCGCGTTTTCGGGGCTGTGAGTTTCCGGCCGGCGGCAGATTTTGCTTGTTCGGTTGCCGGTCTGGAGTAAGCTGCCAGCGCGGCTGAAGGACCCAAGTCTCCACGACGGGGCCGGGCACGGGAGTGTCCGTGCACCGCTTGGCAACGCGGATTTCGAAATGCGACTCGGTTCGGATGGCCACCGACGTTGGATCGAGCGGGCGTTTCGGAACCGCGGGCATGGTCGGAGTTGTGCCGAGCCAGGCAGGTGACATCCCCTGGAGCCGGATGGCGTTGGGTGGCCAGGTGCGGCCTCCGCGGCCGATCGCATCAAGTGACGCAGGGAAGCGCGGCGGGCTTCAATGCCCGGAACAAGGTGTCTGGTGGACGGCGGTCGGTTCGAGAGAGGAAGGCGGCTGCTGGCTTCTGGCGTGATGGGTTGCGTCGTGTAGGGATGCCGCTGCATCCGTTGCGGGGCATGCCCGGGTCGGGTGGATCCCGATCGCTTCGCCGACCGTGGCGCGGCTCGGCGGAGTCTGCGGTGCACGCAAGGCCCGGCGCGCTGCCAACGTTCCGGTCACGGCCTTTCAGCCGCGTTTTTCATGCGCCCGGCGTGGGCATGTCGAATGGGCCCCAACGGCGACGGGGCCTGTCCTTTCGCTCGGTCTTCGGTAGACTCACCGTCGGTTCTCGTTATCACAGGATTCCTGTCCGCGGAAGGAGTGATGAGCAATGGAGCGGAAGTCGGCGAGTTTGAGTCCGTTGATGATCGTGGTTGTGGCGATGGTGATTGGGCTTGTGGCATTCACCGCCGTGTCGCTGGCGATGGGGGGCGTTCGCAAGGATCCGGAGACGGCGCGGGTACTCCTGCTGGCGGGCGTGGCGCTGGGCGTCGGCCAGATTGTGATGTATGTCGCCGTTCGTGCCACGACGCTGGCCAAGCTGCGACGCAAGTATGCCGAGCGTGGCAGTGATGAGGATCTCGAAACGTTTCTGATGCCGGGGATGATGCAACTGACGATCATCGGGGCCGCGATGGCCGAGGGGTGGGGCCTGTTCGGCGTAGTCATTCATCTCGTGACGGGCGAAAAGCTGGCGCTGGCGGTGCCAGCAATCGCGCTCGTACTGCTCGTGCTCCGCATCCCAACCCGCGACCGGCAGGCGCAGTTCATCTCAAATGTCATCGGCCGCCCGTGGCCGTGAACGGGTTTCTTGGGATGGCTTACCGCCAAGACGCCGAGGACGCCAAGAAGAACGAAGGGCATTGAAGATTGCGGATTGGAGATTGTGGATTGGCAATCAGAAATCAGCAATGCGTGAAGCGCGGTAACGGCCGTCGGACCATCAATTGTGGATTCCGATGCCGTACCGCGACGCGGCGTGTTCGAGCTTCTCCATGACCATGGTCTTGTCAGCTTCCGTCAGTTCCTTGCAGTTGTCCATATATCGGATCAAGGCCTTCTTTTGGGCGAGGAACTCATCGAGGAATCTCTGGGCTTCGTATGCAACGAGGCCGTCTCTGCCTGGAATGGCAGTCGTGGTTGTGAGCCTCACAGCGAATTCGCACTGGGTCGCTGGTCTGCCGCAACAGAACCCATCTGGTGAATAACAGATCGCCCAAGTAAGCGGGTAGTCCGCATGGAATACAGCGACGGCGGGTCTTGGTGCGATGTGTTGCGTACCGAGCGCCGGTGTCCAGATCATCCAATATGCGCGAAGCGGAAAGTCCAAGGTCAGTTGATTCCCGTCTGTCAGGAGCACACGCTCTATCGTTAGCTTTCCGTTCGTATTGTTGACGTTGGGCCATACCCAGCATGAGATAACAATGAATCGGCGCGATGCTTCGTTGCACGACGGTTGTGACGTCCCAGTATCCATCGTGTGAATTGATACAGTGCTTCGACACCGAGTAAATGCTGGGCCGCATCCGTACGGGAGTATGGTCAGCGCCAGAAAGCCGAATAGCATTGTGGTGTCGCGCATGGATTCGTCTCCACTGATGCTGTAAGCTCGCTCCGGGATGTTACCCGGAGCAGGGGCATTTGTCGCCGCGAGGCCACAAACGGCATCTGGTCACACTATTGTTCCTCGCTCATGCAGAGTCCCATCGTACTGGCTCCACCCCTGCGGTACAGGGATGGGTTACGCCGGCTATGCTCCTTTGTAACACAGGATAGGCGTGAGTCGGCGGATGATGCGCACCAATGCGTTCTGAACGCGTAGCACGGCGGCGAGGTCGCGGTAGGCTGACGGGGCTTCTTCGCGAAGGCCGGCGGCTACAGTCTCGTCAAACCACACGTCTTCGACCTCGGCCAGGAGGCTTCGGAGCGAGATCTGCTGCCGTGCTTCCTGCCGCGTCAGGATCCGTCCGGCTCCGTGCGAACTGGAACACAGCGCGGCTTTGCAGCCGCGTCCTGTGACATGGACACTGGCTCGGCCCATGGCACCGGGGATGATGCCCGGCTCGGCCTCAGCGGCGGCGTTGGCGCCCTTGCGGTGCACCCAGAACACCGAGCCCCTGTGTGACTCCCGGCGAACGTGGTTGTGACAGATCGAGAAGAGCGTATCCCAGGCCATACGTACGCCAAGATGCTCCTGCAAAAGGTGCGCGATCGCCATAGCCATGGCGCGGCGGTTGGCTTCCGCGTAATCAACAGCCCAGGTCGCATCGGTCAGATAGGCCTGGCCTTCGGGTGTATCGGTATCCAGGGTGCAGAGGCCACCAGCCACGCGAAGTGCATGCCGCATATGCCACTGCGTGATGCGCTGTCCCATCGCACGCGAACCGGAATGCACCATCAGCCAGAGGCGGTCATCCTCGTCGGCCTGGAACTCGAGGAAGTGATTGCCTCGGCCGAGTGTGCCGAGTTCGATTGAGCCTTCGTGCTTGGCTGCCGAGACCAGGGGGCCGGCGGTCAGCGACGTGTGGCGTAACGTGGCCGGCAGCGGTGGTGCGGATGTGAGGCTTCGATGTCGTTTGACGGGGACGCATTCCGGCAGTGCGGCCAGCACGCGTCGTGCGGCAGCTTCGCTACGCACGACGCCCGCCGGGCATCGAAATGCCACCGCTGTCATACCGCAGCCGATATCGGAGCCGACCGCCTGCGGATAGACCAAGCGGTCGGTCGCCAGCACGGTGCCGATGCACACTTCGCCGGCAAGATGGACATCCGGCATCAGGGCGACCTGTCGCACGTCGTCGGCGCGGGCCAACCGATCCACCGCTCGTCGAACATCGGCGGGCAGCGGATCGGTCAGCCAGGCGCGCACCTTTGGAGACAGAACGCGGCCGGTCTTGTCGGCTTTGCTCATGATGGCTCCTCCTGTCGCATGACCACCTCGAAACTGAGGGTCGGCGTCTTCTTGCGCGTGATTGCGGCCGCCACCTCGTGCCGCAATCGGCCCTGGCGCCGCTCCAGTCGTTGCAGGATCTTGTCCAGGCCAGCCTGACCGGCAAGACGGCTTGCATTCACGATGACTCTTAGGTGCGTCGCGTCCGGAGCCGGCTCGACCGCCATCACGTCGACGTCGAGCAACAGGTCGTCATGGCACTCACTCGCCAACGCGAGAGACAGTGCGTGCAGGACCTGCCTGCAGAGCTGCATGGCCTTACGGTCTTTCTTGTTTCGTTTCGAACCGCGAGACGTATCCAAGTCGCGTGGATCGATTCCATCGTCGGGATCTGGCTCTTCGCACAGCGCGCGCAGAACCTCTATTCGCTTTCGCGATTTCATAGAAAACTCCTGATGCGTGGCACGCCAACGAAAGTGCAGCGCGCAACGAGTTCGAGTTCAATCAGTTACACGTTATCCGTGTCGTGAGAGCGGTGGCCCGACCTGTTGCGGCCGTTCGAAAGGCTGAGAACCAGGAGGGATCAGCACGAACCGGCGGACAGGCCGAGGCTCAGCCGAATTGTTTGTTCAAGGATATGCACGACTGACCTCCTTTCTGGCGTCCACCATGGACTATGCGCACAATATACTATCGGCTCACAACTTGTCAAGTATGAGGTTCGTTTGGCGCAAGCCAAAGCGGCGTCAAGCCGCCGCAGTCCAAAGGCTTCGCCCGATCGGACCGTATTTGGTCGTGCGACATGGTAACTTCATCCGATGTGCCCCCGTCCCTTCGCTCGCCCAATACGTACTTCATGCCGGATGGGCTACCCGGATCAGCGGGCGCGCATACGGCTACTTGGTCGTTGCGGCGGCCTCGATCTGGATGCCGTCGACCAGGCGACGGGCTTCGACCGTGGCTTCGGCTCGCCAGGTGTATTCCTCCGGCGTGAGCACGCCATGGCTGACGCCGTTCAGTGAATCAACCACCTGCGCGCGGGCGATCAGGGCCTTGGCTTCCTGGGCGGCGGCGCGCTGGGTGGCGTCGTCGGTCTGCAAGCGTTGCTCGGCCTTGCGCAGGATCAGAGCCTGTTGCGGCGACAGAATCTCGGTCAGCGTGGCGATCGGGTCGGTTGACAGGCGATCGTGGTCAATGCCGCCGACGAGCGACTCGGCCTCGCGCAGATTCTCGAAGCAGTACTCGTAGTTGAACGGGTGCACGATGTGCGGCGCGTCCGGCAGCGTGGGCGGCCACTGGCCGTCGGAGTTGTACGAGTTGGTCAGGTGATACCACGCCCGCCGGTGAGTCTCGTCATTCAGGTCGGTGGCGGCAACGACTTTCTCGCGCACGAGATCCTGCCACGGGCGGAGCAGGCGCGCCATCGGCGTGGACGCCCACGTGGACGCCCGCGCGCCGTGCCAGGCGGAATCATCGTCAAAACGAATCGGCTCCGGCAGCGGCGGGAGCGTCGCGCAGGCGTCGGCGAACGTCGTGAACGAGCCGATCATCAGGCAGCCGGTGACGAGGTCGATCAGCTTCTGTCGCGACTCCGGCGTCGGCTCGAAGACGCGGTCGGGCTGGTTCTGATACTTGAGGCGGAACCAGCCGTTCGTGCCGACATATTCGGCGTCGTCGGCGAAGACAATGAGGGCACCTTCCGGCTCGCCCGGCTGCTGGGCGGAGTACGTGCGGATCAGGCCGAGGTAATTCTCGAGCGTGTAGCCGTCCATACCCATGAAATAGCGCACGCCGTACTGCGCAATGCGGTCCGTGCGAAGAAACACGCGCAGGTCGCCCCGGCCTAGCGGCGGTACGTTGTCGAACGGGAAGTGGATCGCCTTCTCGTCGCCGGGCAGGTCATACGCGAAGCCGAATCGGTAGAACGCCGGCGTGTCCGAGTGTTCGACCGCGTAAACTTCAGGCCGCTGCGGCTTGCCGTCGGGGCCGAGCGAGCGGCTGTAGGCCTCGAAGTCGCCGATCATGTTGGCGTAGCCGGCCGCGGCGACCATCCGCGGGACGTAGTGGCGCCAGCCGCATTCGGGGTTCCAGAAGCTTGTTGGCTGCATGCCGAGGTGTTTGTCGTAGACCTCGTTCGAAAAGCGGAGCGTCCAGAGCCCGTCCTCTTCCGGGAAGTTCGGCAGCATCGGGTGTGCGTACGGGCTGCCCATGAATTCGCAGGTGCCGTTGGCGATGGCGGCCTTGAGTTTGTCGAGCACGTCGGGGGTGTGCTGCGCCATCTGCTCGATCGTGTAACCGCTCGCCTCGAAGACGAATGGGACCGTCGGGAACCGCTCCGCCATCGTGTCCAGCAACATCTCGTACGACTGGCGGATCACGAACTCGTATCGGTCCGGTGTGAGGTACGCGTAGTTGAGATTCGCATGGAAGATCGTGATGTACTTCATTGTGTCCTGTTTCCGTTTGCTTCGTGTCCTCGTTGCGTTTTCGAGGCCGTTCCCACGTTTCGACCGCTCAATCGAACAGCACGTAGAGCCCCAACATGATCGCGCCCAGGACCGCCCAGCCGAGCCAGACGCCGCGGGTTCGCGTACCACTGACGCGATAGGCTTCCGCCGGCGTGGGCAGTGCCTCTTCGCACGCCGCGTGGCGCGTCAACAGCGACACGACAATCATGAACGCGCACATGCCGGCAAAGAGATAGAACGCCATCAGCAGGAAGTGCGGCCAGTAGCCTTTGCTTGGATAGTGGAAGATATCCATGAAGCCGATCGTCAGAGACGCAGCGGATCCGATCACCAGTGTTGACAAGGCGGCGGTAGATGTGGCGCGGCGCCACAACACGCCGATCAGGAACACCGCAGCCATCGGCGGTGCGAAATAGCCGATGATGCTTTGCAGAAGGCTGAACAGATCCCGCTGCGACCGCGTCAGTGCCAGAGCCAGGCCGATTGCGACTGCCGCGGTGACGATCGTGACCAAGCGGCCGACGGTCTTGATGTGCCGCGGGGATGCGTCCGGGCGGAATCGCCGCACGTAAATATCGAGCGTGAAGATCGTACTGAACGAGTTCAGGCCGGAGTCGATCGTGCTGACCAGTGCGGCGATCAGCACTGCGACGATCAGGCCGACCATGCCCGCCGGCAGGTAATTCGAGACCATCGTCATGAACGCCGTGTTCGGATCGGCCAGGTTGGGATGCAACACGAAGCAGAAGATCCCGGGCAGGATGAAGATGAACGGCGTGACGATTTTCAGAAAGCCGGTGAACAGGGCGCCCCGCTGGCCCTGTGTGAGGTTTCGTGCGCCCAGCACACGCTGGACGATCGTCTGGTCGGTGCACCAGAACCAGATGCCGATGACTGGATAGCCCAACAGCATGGCGTGCCATGGGAAGTCCGGGTCGTTGGTCGGTCGAAGCAGCGCCCAGCGGTCGGCCGGCACGGCCTCCAGCAGCCGGTCGAGCCCGCCGACATGGCTGAAGCCAATCGCCGCCATAATTGCGGCACCGGCAATCATCAGAATGGACTGGAATGAGTCGGTGACAATGACGACCGCCAGCCCGCCGGCGACGGTCAGGAATGTCGCCACGCTCATTAGTGCGACGGCTGAGACCCACAGCGGCCAGCCCATGATCTGGCTCAGCAATAGTGACCCGACGTAGAGCGTGGCGCCCAGCCACGAGACCACGGTTGCCAGCAAGGCATACCACGAGAGGAACTCGGCGGCGTGCGGGCCGAAGCGTCGCCGGACGAATTCCGGCATCGTGCTGATCCGCATATTGAGGTAGTGCGGCGCGAACACCATCGCCAGCAGCATCAGGAACGGCCACGCGAGCCATTCGAAGTTCGCGGTGACCATGCCCATCGT
>JAFGKA010000455.1 GCA_016928855.1 Phycisphaerae bacterium | reverse complement strand
TTCGTTGCACCAAGGCGGCCCGTGTGACACGAGACGACCCCCGAACCGACGACGCCCTCATCGCTGCCGCAAACCGCGGCGACGTTGCCGCCTTTGAAGCTCTCTACCGCCGTCATCGCGACTGGGTCGTGGCGCTGGCGTATCGCTTCACCGGCAATCGCGACGATGCCCTCGATGTGCTCCAGGAGACGTTCATCTACTGGCTGGGAAAATTCCCCGGATTCCGTCTGACCGCCCGGCTGCGCACATTCCTCTATCCGGTCGTCAAGCACGTCGCCGCCGAAAAACGCCGCAAGAGCGCTCGGTACGCAGCAGAGCTTCCTGCGGATGAAGCCGTCGTCTCGCCGGCCCCGAACGACGGCCCCGCGAGCCGGGCGGACCTGGCCGACGCGATGGCCGGCTTGTCCGAGGTCCACCGCGAGGTCGTCCTGATGCGCTTCGTGGACGGCTTCACGCTCCAGGAGATCGCCGCCGCGCTCGATGTGCCCGTCGGGACGATCAAGTCGCGCCTGCATGTTGCCCTCGACAGGCTCCGCACGGACGAACGCGCGAAGAAATATTTCGAGCCATGAACCTTCCCGGCCCGCGGCGCCCTGAACAGCGTGGAGAGATCACCATGACCGACGGTTCGACACAACACGACAACAGCCCGGAAGTCCAGGTGCCACAGGCATTTGTGGACGACTTGGCCGAGGCGTTCGCCGCTCGCGTGTTCGTGCCGCCGGCGGTGGACGAGGCCATCCTGGCCGTCGCCCGTCGACGACTGGTCCGTCGTCGCCGGCTGCTCTGGTGGCCCGCGGCGGGTGCCGCCGCGGCGGCGATCGCGCTGGCGTTCTGGCTTGGGCAGCGAGTTGGGCCGACGGCCTCGGGCCCGACCGGGCCGGCGATCATTGCGGCACACAAGGACATTGACGCCAACGGGCGTGTGGACATTCTCGATGCGTTTGCACTGGCCCGGCAGATCGAAGCCGGGCACGGGACCGATTCGAATTGGGACATCAACGGCGACGGGGTGGTCGATCAGGAAGACGTGGACGCCATCGCGGCAGCGGCGGTCTCCGTCTCGGGAGGGTCGGTGTGATGCAAGTCCTCACAGCGGTTCTGATGATGGCGACGGCGATAGGGGGCCCGCAGTCGGATCAGAGCACAAAAACAGGTGACTGTCCCCAATTAACAGAGGCGGCGGCCTCCAAATTGGGGACAGTCACCTATTTATCGACGACGCGGGCGAGCGGCGTACGGTTCGCGGCGGTCGATGTGTTCGTCGATACGGGCGAGACGCCGCTGGCGGCGTATCAGTGCGAGATCAAAGCCATCCAGGGCGACGTCAAGATCGTCGGGATTGAAGGCAACGCGGCTGTCGCGGCGTTCGCCGAGCCGCCGTACTACGACCCAAAGGCGATGCTCGAAGAGCGGTTGATCCTCGCCGCGTTCTCGACGCAAGCCGATTTGCCCAAGGGCAAGGTTCGCGTCGCCACGATCCACGTCCGCATCGCCGGTGACGTCGAGCCGGAATACGCAATCCAACTCACAGCCGCCGCCTCGGCCGACGGCAAGCCTATCAACGCCGAGGCGGACCTGATTCAAGGAGGTACACGATGACGTGGCGCAGATCCGTTCGGTGGATTTCTTTGGGGGGCCTGGCTCTTGGGATCGTCCTGAGTTCGGTTGCCTGTTCCTACTCGCAGTCTGTCGCGGACCGTCGGGCGGAAGCAGTGAAACGCGAGGAAGAGACTCACAGCGAACCGTCACCGTCTGCATCGATTCAGGAACCACAAGGTGCAAGGGTCGAGCGCCGAGAAGTGGTCATGACCGGCACGCCGGAAGAGATAGAGCGCATACAGCACACAGTGGAGGCGCTAGAGCGTTGCGTTCTTCGGCGGGGTCCACGCCGCGACGAACCGCCTACAATCACTGCCGACGGAAACCGCTTGGTGATCGCGGGGAAACCAGAGGACGTGGAGCGCATCCGGGAATTGTTGGAGGCAATCGAGAACGTCCCTGCACACAGGGACTACCGACTGGAGGAGGCGCCCATTGATGGCCATTGGTCGCCTAAGACCGTCGTTATTCCCAGGCGTGTTCCGGGTGTCCCCCCCTCGAGGCTGGCGGAGTTTCTGAAAACCTATTCGGAGGGTTTGGGCAAGGGCGGACTTCGACGCCGTTGCGGCGCGGATTCGTTTGTGGGCGAAGAGCTATGGGTGATCGCCCGTGCACCGGACGCAACGATGCCGCCTGCTGACGAGGAACGCGGCTGCGGTACGCTGAAAGCCAAACAGCCGGGGCAGGAAACCGACGTACCGCTCCCCCTCGAGCACACCGACGTCCAGGCGCAGATCAGCGGCTACATCGCGACTGTCGGCGTCACGCAGCGCTACCACAACCCGTACGACGAGAAGATTGAAGCCGTCTACGTCTTTCCGCTGCCACAGAATGCCGCAGTCAATGAGTTCGTCATGACGATCGGCGAGCGGCGCATCCGCGGGATCATCCGCGAACGCGAGGAGGCCGAGAAGATCTACGCCGAGGCTCGCAGCATGGGCCACATCGCCTCGCTGCTGACGCAGGAGCGGCTGAACATCTTCACGCAGGCCGTCGCGAACATCGAGCCCGGCAAGCGGATCGACATCGACATCCGCTACTTCCACACGCTTGCCTACAGCCAGGGCGCCTACGAGTTCGTATTCCCCATGGTCGTCGGTCCGCGCTTCAACCCGCCCGGCAGCACCGACGGCGTCGGCGCCGTCGGCCGCGGCAGCCGGGGCGGCTCGGGTCCGAAGACCGACGTGCACTACCTCCGCCCGGGTGAGCGCAGCGGCCACGACATCGCGGTCAACGTCGATATTCACGCCGGCGTGGCCATCGAGGACGTCAGCAGTCCGAGCCACGCCATCACCCGGACGGCGCATTCGCCCGAGCACGTGCGCGTGGCGCTCAACCCGCTCGACCGGATCCCGAACAAGGATTTCGTCCTGCGCTACAAGGTTGCCGGCGACAAGGTCAAATCCGCGATCCTCACCCATCGCGACGAACGCGGCGGGTTCTTCACGATGATGCTTTTCCCGCCGGCCGGCCTCGAATCGTCACCGCGCCGGCCGATGGAGATGATCTTCGTCCTTGACTGCTCCGGCAGCATGAGTGGCGAGCCGATCCGGATCGCCAAGTCGGCCGTCCGCCGGGCCCTGCGCCGCATGGAGGCCCGCGACACGTTCCAGATCATCCGCTTTTC
>JAFGKA010000454.1 GCA_016928855.1 Phycisphaerae bacterium | reverse complement strand
GACCTGGTGACCGAGCCCGACCCGTGGCCGGGCTTCGTGGTCAACGCGGGCATCGTCAGCGCGGCCGTCCTGGTCATCGGGACGCTCCTGCTGACGCGGCCGTTGACCGTGCCGGCCGCGGGAATCGCCGGCACGGCCGCCTTCCTGCTGACCGCTCGCCGATGGAACGCGAACCTGGCCGAAATCGCGATGGTGTTGATGACCGTGATGGTCGGTTCGGTGGCCATGCTCGGGGCGATGCCGGAGCGGTGGACGAGCAATGATTACCCGTTGCTGTTTCAGCGGGCACTATACGCATTAGCAATAATGACCTTTATTTGGCATTGGCTGGCGGGCTTCTGGCTCCAGCAGCTCGACGACGGCCGGCCCTGGACGACGAGCGGCCGCATGATCCCCGTGGCGCGCCGGGTCGGATTCATGGTGGCGGCGATCGGCGTGCTGGTGGCGCTGCACCTGGCGGCGTGGCCGAAGATGCGACTGGTGACCGATCCGGACCGCTCGCTCGGCAGTTGGATTCGCGGCAGCATCGGCATTGGTCTGTTGCTGGTGGCCGTGACCTACGCGACGCTGCAGACGCGCAAGCCGACGCTCGGCTGGCTCTCGGCGATGGTGGCGGGGACGGGCGTGGTGTTCGTCCTCGTACGCTCCAGCGGCTCGGAAGGGTACCTCTGGTGCATGCGGCACGGACCGCTGCTGCTGGCGTGTGCGGCGCCGGTCATCGGCGCGCTGCCGATCCTGCTGCGCATGCGCGCGACCAACCCCTATCGCGAGATGCTCACGTTTGGCGGTGGTGTGTTCGTACCGCTGGTCGCGCTGGCGATGCTGTTTATGATGGAGGAGTCGCAACTGGCCGGCCGCTGGCTGACTGCCGCGACGCTGGGCGTGCTGGCGGTGTGGTATGCGGTGCTGGCCACGCGGCCGGTCCTCCGCGATGCGCTGTGGTTCGCGCTGGCGCTGGCGAACCTGACGGCCGTGGATCTGTGGAGTCAGCGCGGCTTCTCCGTGCAGTTCGTTTCGGTGGTTACGGCGATCCTGGTGGCCGCAAGCGGCCTCTGTCTCGTCGGCGTGTACTGGAAGGCGCTGGGCCGGCCTGTCATGCGGCTGCTTGCCGTTGTGGCGGCGGGCGCGACCGGCGTGTTGGCGGCAGTGGCCGTCACGGGGTTCCGAGGTCTATGAGAGCCACGGTGCAACGGGTCAGCGAAGCCTCTGTGCGGGTCGACGAAGAGATCGTCTCGCGCATCGGCACGGGCCTGCTCGTTTACGTCGGCTGTGCCACCGGCGACAGCGATGACGATGTCCGCTATCTCGCGACCAAGATCGCCGCCCTTCGAATCTTCACCGACGACGCGGGCAAGATGAACCGCAGCGTCGTGGACATCGGCGGTGATGTGCTGCTCGTCAGTGCGTTCACGCTTCAGGCCGATGCCCGCAAGGGCCGGCGCCCGTCGTTCGACGGCGCCGCCGTCCCCGAGGACGCGGTCGGACGCTGCGCGGCCCTGGCCGAAGCCTTGCGCCGCGCGGGCCTGACCGTTCAAGAGGGCGTCTTTCGCGCCCATATGCACGTTCACAGCGTCAACGACGGCCCGATCTGCATCCTGCTCGATTCGACGCGCCTGTTCTGATCCGCGGGGCATGATCGTTTTGCGTCAACCCGCCATCGCCGCTATCATCACGACTCAGATCGGTGACCAACCGTATCCAACCGATGGGAAAATACCATGCCTGACCCGACGTCCGAACGTATCCTGAAGTTCATCACCAGTGCGCGATATCATCCGCAGAAGCCCCGCGCGCTGGCACGCGCCATGGGCGTCGAGGAAGCCGCGTACGCCGCGTTCCGCGAGGGCGTCAAATCCCTGATGCGCTCCGGCCGCATCGTGCTCGGCCGCGGCAACGCGATCATGGTGCCGCAGGCTGCCGGCGTGATGATCGGCACGTACCGGGCCAATGCGCGCGGTTTCGGCTTCGTCGTGCCCAGCGCCCCGGACGCGCACGGCGATCTCTATATCCCGCCTGGTGAGGCGATCGATGCGCTCACGGGCGACACGGTCCGTGCCCGCATCCTCCGCAGCCGAAAACGCGAGGGACGTCAGCTTCACGAAGGCCGCATCGTTGAGATCCTCGCCCGCGGCGACAGCCGGTACGTCGGCGAGCTTCGCCAGGAAGCCGGCCGCTGGTTCGTCCTGCCCGACGGCAACACGCTGACCGTCCCTATCGAGATCGCCGACGTCGGCGCCAAGCGGGGTCATGCCGGCGACCAGGTCGTCGTCGAGATCACCGAGTACCCCAAGGCCGGGCTGCCCGCGCGCGGGGTGCTCGTTCAACGCCTCGGCCGACGCGGCCAGGCCGACGTCGTCATTCGAAGCCTGATCCATCAATACCATCTGCCCGAAACGTTCCCGGCGGCGGTGCAGGCCGAGGCGCGACGCGTTACTCGCGACTTTGATCTGGATCGCGCTATGGCCTCGCGCGAGGATCTGCGGAACGAAATCACGTTCACCATCGACCCGGACGATGCGAAGGACTTCGACGACGCGCTCTCGCTGCGACGCGTCAAGAACAATCAGTGGGAACTCGGCGTCCATATCGCCGACGTCGCCGCGTTCGTATTGCACGGCGGGGCGCTCGATACGGAAGCGCACGAGCGTGGCAACAGCATCTACTTCCCCGGCTTCGTCGTGCCGATGCTGCCGGAGGTACTCTCCAACGGCCTGTGCAGTCTGCAGGAAGGCCAGCCGCGTCTGGTCAAGAGCGTCTTCATCCGCTTCGACGCCAAAGGCCGGCCCGTTGGCTCGCGCTTCGCCAACGCGGTGATTCAGTCGAGCAAGCGGCTGACGTATGGCCAGGCTACGGCGATTCTCGAAGGCCGGACCGGCGGCTTTCCCCGGCCGGTGGTCGAAACGCTCCGCGAACTGGAGCAACTGACCCGCACGATTCAACAGCGACGCTTCAGCGAGGGCATGCTCACGCTCGATCTGCCCGAGGTCGAACTGACCCTTGATGAGAAAGGCAACGTCACCGGCGCTGCGCCGGCGGACACCAGCTTCTCGCACACGCTGATCGAGATGTGCATGGTCGAGGCGAACGAGGCCGTCGCCCGCCTGTTCGCCGGCTTGAACGTACCGTGCCTCCGGCGGATTCACCCCGAACCCACGGCGGATATCGGCAGCAAGCTCGCCCAGTATGTGCGTGTCATGCGCTTCAAGCTCCCCGCCAAGCCATCACGCGAGGATTTGCGGAAGCTGCTGGAAGCCACGCGCGGAACGCCCGAGGCGTTCGCCGTCCACCTGGCGATCTTGCGTTGTTTCGAGCAGGCCGTCTATTCACCCAAGAATATCGGGCACTTCGCCCTCGCCAGCGAAGACTACTGCCACTTCACCTCGCCGATCCGGCGCTATCCGGATCTGACCGTACACCGACTGCTCGATCTGCACATTCAGGGCAAACTTGCGAGCAAGAAGGATCGCCGCGCCGTCCGCTCGCGCGCCGATCTGACCGAACTCGGCAGCCATTGCAGTTTCACGGAGCGCCGCGCCGCCGATGCGGAGCGCGAGGCGAAGAAAGTGCTCGTCCTGCACTACCTGGAAAGCCGCATCGGCGAAGTGTTCGACGGCGTGGTGACCGGGCTGGCGAACATCGGCGTGTTCGTGCAACTCGACCAGTTCCTGATCGACGGCCTGATCCGCTTCGAGCACCTGCCGGACGACTGGTGGGAACTCAACAACCGCGACGGCGTCCTGATGGGACAGCGCAGCGGCAAGCAGATTCGGATCGGCAACCGGCTCTCCGTCGCCGTCGCCGCTGTGGACATCGCCGCCCGTGAGCTGAACCTCGCTCTTGCGGAACTGCCCGGCCGCAAGGCCCGTACGAAACCCGATGCCCACAAACAACCCCCCCCGAAGGCTCGGCGGCCTGCACCGGTCTCCAAGAGTGGTGGTGGCCCGAGACGCAAGAGCGGCGGGCGCCCGAGGCGACGGCGTGGTCGTTGACGCCCACGTTCACGTCGGCCAGGCCTGCCGGCTGATGCAATCAGCCAGCCCGTTCTCGTTCGAAGACGGGCCGTGGGAAGCCTTCTTCTCGCCCCCGTTGCTGCGTCGGTTCCCCCAGCCGGTGATGCACTATCTGCTCGGGACGGACCCCCACGACGACATCACCGCCATCGACGCGGCCATCGAGCGGTTTCTGCTCAACCACATGCTCGGCGCCTCAAGCGTGGACCGCGTCGTGGTGCTGGCGTTTGATGCGTATCACACCGCGGCCGGCAGCGCCCTCGGCCCGGCTCGCGTGACCGGCGCACCGGGCACGCACCTGTACGTCTCCAACACCTACGTGCACGACCTTTGCCGGCGCCACCCCGCCAGACTCTGGTTCGGAGCGTCGATCCACCCGTATCGCCCCCGCGCGATCGAGGCGTTGGACGAGGTGGCCCAATCCGGCGCGGTCCTTGTCAAGTGGCTGCCGCTGGCCCAGCACATCGACGCGGCCGACCCGCGGAGCGTCGCATTCCTCGAACACGCCGCCCGCATCGCGATGCCGATGCTGATCCACTATGGCGGCGAAGTGGCCCTGCCGACGGCAAATGCCAACCTCGCTAACCCGGGACCGCTGCTCGAAACACTGCGGCGGCTCCGCTCTCGTGGGGTATTTCCGACTACAATCATCGCACATGCCGCGACGCCGTCGTTCCGCCCGTTCGGCCGGGATCGGTATTTCGAGGCGCTCGTCGCGGCCATGCTGGGCGAATTCCATGACGAGCCGCTGTACGCCGACCTGGCGGGGCTGGCCACACTGAACCGCGCCCGGTGGCTTCGGATGCTACTGGGCCGGCCCGAACTGCACCGCAAGCTCATTCATGGCAGCGACTTCCCCGTGCCGACGTTCCCGCTGCTGTTCCGCCGAGCTTTGGGCACGGCGTTTGGCATGGTGGCCCGATGCCCTTCGTGGATCGAGCGGGACTATCAACTCAAGCGGCATCTGGGTTTTCCCAGTCACGTCTTCACCCGGTTCGGCGAGATTCTCGCGCGTCTGGGACGACCAACGAGCTGATTTGACCCCGGTACAACCGCGCCATACAACATGGCCCGCTACGGAAGGATGGATGGCACACCCCGCAGATGCAGCGAGAAAGGGCGACCCCAGGTGTCAGAGACGCAATTGAAACACACGCCGTTACACGACGAGCATGTCCGACTCGGCGCCCGGATGGTCGATTTCGCCGGCTGGGACATGCCGGTGCTGTATCGCGCTATTGGCACCGAACATCGCCACACACGAGAGCAATGTTCGCTTTTCGATGTCTCACACATGGGCCGCATCGAAATCCGTGGCGATGACGCGGAAGCATTGCTGGAGTTTCTCTGCACGCGGCGCCTCGGTGATGCGGCGGTCGGCCAGTGCCGCTATAGCCATCTGTGTAACGCCGAAGGCGGCATTCTCGATGACATCCTCGTCTTGCGTTACGAAGCACACTGGCTGGTTGTCTGCAACGCCTGCAACCGCGTCAAGGTGCTGGCTTGGATGCAGGAGCATGCGGCGAACCGCAACGTAGCCATCGACGATACCACCGAACGGACTGCAATGATCGCCGTGCAGGGTCCGGCCGCCATGCCGCAGGTGCGGCAGCGCGTGCCGATCGCGCTCGGTGAGCTGCGGCGCTACCGCTTTGTCACTGGCCAGTACATGGGCATGAACTACACCGTGTCGCGCACCGGCTATACCGGCGAGGACGGCTTCGAGGTCATCCTCCCGGCTCAAGTCGCCGCGATGGCGTGGCAGTTCATGCTTACGCCGGCGGATGAATTTGAGCCACCGGTGGTTCGGCCAGCCGGCCTCGGCGCCCGTGATACGTTGCGGTTCGAGGCCGCGATGCCGCTGTACGGCCACGAGTTGCATGAGAAGATCGACCCGCTTCGTGCGGGCTGTGCCTGGTGTGTGGATCTGACGAAGGACTTCATTGGCGTCCAGGCTCTGCGGGCCGTCAACGACGCGGACATCTCGCCGTGCCGCGTCGGGCTTGAACTCGCGGGCAAGCGGATCGTCCGGCAGGGCTCGGCCGTTGTGCAGGGCGGCCATGCGATCGGCGAGGTGACGAGCGGTACGTTCTCACCCACGCTGGAACGCAGCATCGCGATGGCCTACGTGCCCCGCGAGCAGGCCGAACCCGGCACCGCGGTCCGCGTGCGCATTCGCGATCAGGAAGTGGACGCCGTCGTAGTCGCTTTGCCGTTCTACGCACGCAAGAAAAGATAGATGGACCCGAAACGAGAGCGACAACCCGCTGCAGGGGGTGGCATGGGTCCCGACGTACGTCGGGAGAGCCCGCAGGGCGGAGGGTTTGCCCGTGTGTCCTCAGACGAGCGAATGGCGTGATTGCGACGTCACTCACGTAGACTCCCGCAGCCCTGACTTGGAAGGAGCCTGTACCGATGCCTGTTCCCGCTGACCGCCGATACACGAAAACGCATGAATGGCACCTGCTGGCCGACGGCCTTGTCACGATCGGCATCACGCAGTTCGCCGCGGATG
>JAFGKA010000453.1 GCA_016928855.1 Phycisphaerae bacterium | reverse complement strand
GTCCATCTGAGCCTTCGTGTAATCGCGGGCGCGGGCGACGTCGGCGAGTTGCAGGTGCTCGACGACCAGCGGCATCTCGCGGTCCAGGCCGGCCAGCAGCCGAAGGTACAGCGGGTAGTCGAGCACGCCCAGGCCGGCCGCGGGCAGGTCCTGGCCCCCCTCCGCCGTAGCCTTGACGTCCTTGGCGTGGGCAATCGCCGTCTGGCTGCCGACCCGCTTGAAGATATCGTTGAGCATCGGTGCCATCTTGGGCAGCTCTTCGTTGTGGAAGTAGTTGCACGGATCCATCGTGAGCTTGAGCGACGGCGAATCGACATCCTTGAACAGACGCTCGGTTCGGTCCACGGAGGCAATCACGTTTTTCCAGTACGGTTCAATGGCGATGACTGCCTTGGTTTTCTCGGCCGCTCTCGCCAACCGGGTGAATGCATCACGGACAGCCCGATAGCCGTCCTCGGTGAAGTTCTTCGGATGCTCGGCAAACTCCGACTCCGGATCGAACGAGCCCGTCGCGGTAGAGATGACCGGCGAACCGAACCGCTGCCAGTGCTTGATCAGCAGCTCCATCCGCTGCTCGCCGCGTTTGCGGCGTTCGGCGTCCGGGTCGATGACATTGTAGTAGCCGTGCAGCCCCACCACCCGGATATCGTTCTTCTCCAGCGCCGACACCATCTTCTTGAGCACATCCCAGTCCGGGTTCCAGCAATCGAACGCAACGTCCTTGAAGCGATAGTCGAAGACCACGCAACTGAAACCGTCGGCCTTGATCCGCCGGGCCGCTTCTTCGAGGGGAAAGGATGCGTAAACGTCGCCGAACACGCCGAGCGGGAGGTTCTTCCGGGCTGCGGCGCGCCGAGCCGCCGCGTCCGCGGCCTTGGCGTGCACGAAAGACGGACACGACAACGCGGCAACGCCGCCGCCAATCATGGCAAGAACGTCCCGGCGCGTCGGCCCCGTATGCGTTGCGTGATGCATCATGGATTCTCCCTGGGCTTGTTCGATCGCAACCTCCGCGAGTCGAAATGCTACCCGTCCGCCGGCGTGGCGTCGAATGCCGGTACCTGTCGGCCCAAGAGAAGGGGCCAAGCGCCGTTTCACCCACATCCTCCACGGACCGGTCGGCGCTTCCCGCACGCCAAAGCGGCGGTCCCGTTGGCCAAGTCCGCTCACGCGAAACGGAGCCTAACGCCGGCCACCACACAAATACGCGTGCCGTGCTCGGCTCACCGCTCTTCCCCCGGCGTTCGCAGCCAGGCGTACAGCGTCTTGCGCGCGATGCGGAGTTCGCTGGCTGCCCAGCTCTTATTGCCTTGGCAGCGACGCACCGCCTGCACGGCCAGCGCGTGCCGCGTTTGCGCGCTCACGTCGACGGGCTTCGGTGGCGCCGCGGTCGGCTCTTCGGCGGGCGGCCTCGGGTCGAACTCGCCGCCGTCGAGGAGCGGGCCGTCTTCGAGAATCGCCGCACGGCAGATCACGTGCTCGAGTTCACGCACGTTGCCGGGCCAGTCGTACGCGAGCAGCTTCTGCCGAAACGTGTCCGTGATCCCCAACAATCGCCGATCGAACTGGACCGCCAGCCGGGCGAGGATCGCATCGACCAGCACGGCGATGTCCTCGCGCCGCTCGCGCAACGGCGGCACGCGAATCGTCATCTGGTTCAGCCGGTAGTACAGATCCGCCCGAAAACGCCCCTCCCGCACAAGCTGGGGCAACCGCTGATGCGAGGCCGCGATGATCCGCACGTCAACAGTCAGTGGCTGCTCGCCGCCGACGCGCGTGATCTCGCGCTGTTGCAGCGCACGCAACAGCGCCACCTGCGCCCGCGGGCTGAGATCGCCGACCTCATCGAGAAACAGCGTCCCCCGATGGGCGAGTTCGAACTTGCCGAGCCGCCGCCGATCCGCCCCGGTGAACGCGCCCTTCTCGTGGCCGAACAGCTCGCTTTCCATCAGCGATTCGGGGATGGCGCCGCAGTTCAACGTCACGAGCGATTCCTGCGCCCGCGCGCTGAGCCGATGAAGCTGCACCGCCACGAGTTCCTTGCCGCTGCCGGATTCACCCTCGATGCACACGCTGACGTCATAGGGCGCGATACGGTGGATCATGTCGAAGACTCGCCGCATGCCCGCACTACGGCCGACGAGGTCGCCCAATGCCGCCTCTCCGGCCGCCGCCTCGGCCGGTACGGCCACACCGCGAAACCGCCGGATGGTCGACTCGACGATCTCCTGCACGGGCAACCGTTCGAACACCGAGCCGCCGGCGAAGCCATCGACGCGCCCCTGTCGTGCGGCCTGCAGAAAATCCTCGGCCATGGTGATCGGGCCGCCGAACGCGAAACAGAAGACCCCCGGCGCCACCGTCTCGACCGCGGCCACCGTGCGATTGAGCCGCACGATCGCCTGCTGGATCTGGTCGCGCCGGTCGGACAGGTCGCGCACATGCCGCGTCAGACCGAGGTTGAGCACGAGCGCATCGCTGTGCGGCGCGAATCGGGCCGCGTCTTCGGGCGTACACGCAAACCCGAACGCGGCCAGCCCGGCCTCGCGCGCGCCATCGAGCATCGCGATCTCACACGCGACATCCACGCCCTCGGCCGAAAGCGCCTCACCGAACCGGCCATCGACAAACCCGAGCGCCGGCCAGTTCGTCACGCCGGCCACGCCGAGCGCCTTCAACGCGCGAAGATGCTCGCGTAGATCGATCAGCGGATCCGGCGCAAAAACACCCGCCACCACCGGCACGCCTTCGGCCCGCGGCAGAACCTGCTCGCGCAGCAACGAAAGCGTCTGCGCGTTCGCATTGCCG
>JAFGKA010000452.1 GCA_016928855.1 Phycisphaerae bacterium | reverse complement strand
GTCATTGTCTTCCTCGCGTCCGATGCGTCGGCGTATGTCACCGGAGCCAACATCGTCGTCGACGGCGGCTACACGGCGAAGTAACCGTTTCACCACGCCGTCCAGCCACCGTCGACGACGATGTTCTGGCCGGTGATGTAGCTGCTGGCGCGGCTGGCGAGGAAGACGACGGCACCCTTGAGTTCGCTCGGGACGCCGATTCGCTTCATGGGGGTCTTCTCGCGGATGCGTTCGACGAGCGTCCGATCCGCCGCCGGGCTGGGGAAGGCGCCGGGGCTGATGCAGTTGACGCGGACGCGGTCGCAGGCCCAGTACGCCGCCAGATGCCGCGTCATCTGGATGATGCCGGCCTTGGCCGTCTGGTACGCGACGGGATTGGGGCTGCCGATGCCTTCGTAGACATCCGGATACGACGCCACAAGCCCGTACATCGACGCGGTCATGATGATGCTGGCCTCGACGCCTCGGCGCACGGCGTCGTCGTGCACGCAGCGGGCGAGCAGGAAGTAGCCCGTCGCATTGCCGAGCTGGCGGTTGAACGCTTCGGCCGTCACGTTGGTCAGGTCAAACCCGTGCACCTCGTGGCCGCAGTTGACCAGCACGTCGATCCGACCGTAGCGGCCGAGCACGTCGGCCACCGTCGATTCGATCGAGGCCGGCTCCATGTGGTTCAGGCACAGCCCGCGGTGCTCGGCCCCGCCCGGCGACGGCAGATCCGGCCCGAACGCCGCCGCATCATCGGCATCGTGGCTCGTGCCGACGACGGATGCGCCGGCTTCGGCGAGCGCCCTGCTCATCGCCCGGCCAAGATAGCCCGTCGCCCCGGTGAAGAGCACGACACGGCCGCTCAGGTCAAATAGCTCTTGAATCGTCGGTTCGGTCTGTTCCGGCATCGTTTCGCAACCTCGTGCAGATCATTTTGATGACGTCCGTGTGGCCCGGTGCGTCCGCCACACGGGCAAACCCTCCGGCCTGCGGCCTTCGGGCCTGCTCATGCCACTCGCGTTTCGCATGAGAAACAGGCTTGACAGCGGGCCCGAGGTCTTGTTATGTTGTTATAACCACTGTACCATGGAGCCGTCAGGAAAGCAAGCAGGTTCGATATGAGTGCAAAGACAACCGCCTACGACAAGGTCGCTGGCCGGCTGCGGGAGGAAATCCTCTCGCGGCGAATCGGCCCCGGTCAGCAACTCCCGCCGGAACGCGAACTCTGCACCCGCTTCGACGCCTCGCGGATCACGATTCGCCGAGCGCTCGAGATCCTGGAGCAGGAGTTGCTGATCCACCGTCGCCAGGGCAGCGGCACGTTTGTCAGCCCCTCGCCCACGCGCAAGATCCCGTTGTGCAACATGGATTTCTCCGGCAGCGTCGCTCGCCATGCGCCCGATCTGCAGCGCGAGGTTCGCGAATGGGGCCGCGTCGGCGCGACCGGCGAGATCGCCATGCAGCTCGGTATCCTGCCCGGCGATGAGGTGCTCCGCGCACGACGCGTGGACCGCCTCAAGGGCGAGCCCGTTGCGACGGATGAACTCTATCTCGTCAATGGCTTTTCGGATCGACTGGCCGAGGCCGACCTGGAGTCCACCGAGTTCCTGGAACACTGGGCGCGGGTGCAGCGCCTGAATCTCGAATACTCGACGCAGGCGATCGAAGCGCTCGCGGCCGAGCGGCCAATCAGTGGTCTCCTGGGTGTCGCACTGAAAAGTCCGTTGCTCAAGGAAACCAATCTGATTACGGTCCTGGGCGGTCGACGTGCCGGGCTGTTCTTCAGTTGGTATCGGCACGAGTATTTCCGGTTCGAAGCCACATTCCCGATCTCGACGCAACGGAATCGGAGCCCAAAATGCGCCTGCGGCTGATCCGCAATGTGCGACTCGTGCGGAACACCGGCATTCGCCCGGGCAGCGTACTCGTGCGCGACGGCCGGATCACGCGTATCGACCCGTCCGAAGCGGATGCGGTCGGCGCCGAGGTCTTCGACGGCGCCGGCGGCCTGCTGACGCCGGGCCTGATCGACATGCACACGCACGGCATCGGCCCGCATCTGTACGAAGCGTCGCCCGAATCGCTGGTTGCCGGCGCGGATCTGCTGGCGCGGCATGGCACGACGTGCGTCCTGCCGACGTTCTACACAACACTGAAACGCGACACGCTCGGCAAGCTGGAAACGCTGGCAGCGGCCGTCGATGCCGTTCAATCCTGCCACATTGTCGGGCTGCATCTGGAAGGCCCGTTTCTCGCGTTGACCGGCGCTGGCGCTTCGACGCTGCCCGGCGACGTCACACTGCTCGACGAGATCCTTGCCGCGTGCGGCGGCCGCGCGCGGGCGATGTCGATCAGCCCGGAGACGCCGAACATCCTGCCGGTCATCGAGCGGCTCTGTGCCAAAGGCACGATTCCGTTCATCACGCACACGCGTGCCACGCCCGAACAGACATTGGCCGCCATCGACGCCGGCGCCCGGCACGCGACGCATTTCTACGACGTGTTCCCCGCTCCGCCGGAGACCGATCCGGGCGTGCGTGCCGCCGGCGCCGTCGAAGCGATTCTGGCCGACGCGCGAGTCTCGGTTGATTTCATCGCGGACGGCTGCCACGTACATCCGGTCGCGATTCGCGCCGCGGTTGCGGCGAAGGGACCGGAACGAGTCATCCTGATCACGGATTCGAGCGTCGGCGCGGGCCTGCCGCCGGGAACGTACCCGACGCCGTGGGGCTACCCTGTCACGGTGCGTGAAGGTGACGGCGCCCGCATCGCCGATCCGGCACACCCGCAGTTCGGCGGACTGGCCGGCAGCGCGATCACGATGGCCGACGGGATTCGAAACGCACTGCAATGGCTGCCGCTGCCCGCGGAACAGGTCTGGGCGATGGGCACCGCGAACCCGGCGCGCCTGCTCGGCCTCGAAACCAAGGGCGAGATTCGCGAAGGCGCCGACGCGGACCTGGTGTTGTGGGATGAGCACCTTCGGCCGATCCGGACGTGGTTGGCCGGCGAGTGTGTTTTCGAAGCGTGAACGACCGGCCGTCATCGGGCCGCGACCGCATGGAGACGACGCATGGACAACTGGAGTTTCAGCCCGGCCGAGTGCATTCCCTTTCGCGACGTGGACGTGATCCGGCGATGCCGCGGCATCCGGCGCGAGGACATCACGAAACACCCGAATCCCGATTTGCGCATCACGGTGCTGCCGGATTCTGAAATCGAGTTCATGTGGATCACGGACGTGTTCTGTCGCATCAAGACGGCGGCGGATGAGGGCCGGCGGCTGGTGATGATCATGCCGAACCCGTGGCCGCTCTATCGTCGCGTGGCGTACCTGATCAATCGCTTCCGCGTCGATTGCCGCAACCTCTACACGTTCAACATGGACGAATACGCCAACGAGCACGGCGAAATCGCGCCGGAAAGCTGGGAGTTCAGCTTCGCCCATGCATTCAAGACGTTCTTCTGGGCCGAGATCGACCCGGCACTGCGCCCGCCGGAGGCACAGGTGCAGTTCCCCACCACGAAGAACATCGGCGACTACGGCCGGATGATCGCGGACCTCGGCAACGCGGACATCTGTTACAGCGGCCCAGGCTGGACGGGGCATCTGGCCTTCGTCGAACCGGACGCGCCCGAGTTCGCCGGCGATCTGGAGGCGTGGAAGCGGATGGGCCCGCGCGTATGCACGCTCAGCCCGTTCACGCTCGCGCAAAACTCGCTGCACGGCTGCTTCGGCATGAGCGGCGACCTGACCGCCGTACCGCCGAAGGCCGCGACGATCGGCCCGGCGGAGGTCATCGCAGCCCACAACCGCATCGACCTGCATTCGATCAGCATCGGCGGTTCGGGCATCTCGTGGCAGCGGCTCATCACGCGGCTGTGCCTGCACGGGCCGGTTACGCCGCGGTTGCCGGGTTCAATCCATCAACTGCTGCGGACCGACGTCTGGATCAGCGAGACCGCGGCGGCGAACATCGAGTCACGCTGGGATGTGGGTTACTGAACGACGAATCCATCACGGATGGGCCAACAGCCCCCTGCGAGAATCATAAAGGAATCAGCGATGCCAGTGGAAGCACCAGGCTATTCGAAGGATTGGGCACACGTCGACTTGAACGAGTACCCGTGCATGCGCGTGCCGGCGCCGGGGCCGAAGTCGCGCGCGCTGCACGCACGCTGCACGAAGTACTTCAAAGGGCTCAGCGGCCAGGTCAAGCTCTTCCCCGTCGTCTT
Organism: Phycisphaerae bacterium; assembly: GCA_016928855.1. Lineage (GTDB taxonomy): Bacteria > Planctomycetota > Phycisphaerae > UBA1845 > PWPN01 > JAFGKA01. The sequence goes on along the minus strand of JAFGKA010000452.1, from coordinate 27,440 downwards.
CGAGTCGGGATCGGGCTGCACGCTGATCGATGTGGACGGCAACCGGTACATCGATTTCTCGTCGGGCATCTACGTCACAACGCTCGGCCATTGTCATCCGAAGATCACGCAGGCCATCCAGCACTATGCCGGCCAACTGATGAACTGCCACGACTTCACCACGGAGATCAAGACGCGACTGATGGAGAAGATGGCGGCGGTACTGCCCGGCGACCTGAATGGCTTCCAGCTTTACGACGCGGGCACGGCGGCGGTCGAAGCGGGGCTGCGCGTGCTCCGGGCGGCGACCGGGCGTAACGAGATGCTCTCGTGCTATTACGACTTTCACGGCAAGACCTACGGCGCGGTCTCGCTCGCGCACATCCGCTCGCACGTCTACGGGCGCGTGCGGGCGCCGGGAATGCACATGGTCCCGCGCCCCGACACGTATCGGCCGATGTGGACAAAGCCCGATGGCCGCATCGACACCGATGCGTACATCGCGTTCTACAGGGAATACCTCGCCAAGGCGACAGTCGGCGACGTGGCCGGGTTCGTACTCGAGCCGATCCAGGGCTGGGGCGGCTCGATCATGCCGCCCGACGATTTCTTCCCGAAGCTGCGGGCGCTGTGCGACGAGCAGGGGATTCTCCTGATGGCCGACGAGGTGCTGACCGGCATGGGCCGCACGGGCAAGTGGCTCTGCCTGGAGCACTGGAACGTCGTGCCCGACGTTGTCTCGATCGGCAAGGGCTTCGGCAACGGATTCCCCGTCACGGCCGTGGCGGTGCGCGAGCCATTCAAGGAATCGTTCGAGAAGATCTCCGCATCGAGCAGCTACGGTGGCAATCCGATGGCCTGCGCGGCGGCGCTGGCCAGCATCGAAGTCATCGAGGAAGAGAACCTGCTCGACCGCGCAATGCACCTCGGCGAGCTGGCGCTCGAGCGGATGGCGAAGATGAAAGCCGAACACCGCATCATCGGCGATGTGCGGGCGAAAGGGTGCTTGATGGGCATCGAGCTGGTCAAGGACCGCGCGACGAAGGAACCGCTCGACAAGGCCGGCGAACTGGTTTACCAGAAGGCGTTTGCCAAGGGGCTCGCCTGGATTCCCGCCGGGCACATCCTCCGCATGAGCCCGCCGATCGTCATGGAAGACGAGGTACTGCTCAAGGGCCTCGACCTCATCGACGAGGCGATCGGTGAGACGGAGAAGGAGTTGGGGTATTGATGTAGAACCGCGCCGGCCCGCTATGGAGATGGTAGCGGCCGGCGTCTCGCCGGCCGGTTTTGCGGATGCGCCACCTTAACTCTGGAAAAGACGGCCGGCGGGACGCCGGCCGCTACATTGCGAGCCGGCGCTATCACGCGGCACAGACGTTGCCGCCCGGAGAGTGTGACATGAAGACGATACGATTCGGCATTATCGGCGCAGGGCTGATGGGCCGCGAGTTCGCCAGCGCCGCGGCTCGGTGGTGCCACTTAAAGGATATGCCCACGCGTCCGGAGCTGGTTGCCGTCTGCGACACGAACGTCGCGCTGCGGGCGTGGTACAGCGAACACTTCGCCACCGTCACGCAGAGCACCGATGATTATCGTGAACTGCTGGCGAACCCGAACGTCGATGCCGTTTATGTCGCATTGCCGCACAACCTGCACCAGGAGGTCTATTGCGCCGCGATCGACGCCGGAAAGCACCTCATGGGCGAGAAGCCCTTCGGTATCGACCGCGCGGCCAACGAATCCATTCTGGCGGCCGCACGGCGTAATCCGAAAACATTCGTGCGCTGCTCATCGGAGTTCCCGTTCTACCCGGCCGTGCAGCAGATCGGCCGGATGATCGAATCGGGCGAACTCGGCACGATCATCGAGGCCGAAACCGGCTTCCTCCATTCAAGTGACATGGATCCCGACAAGCCGGTCAACTGGAAGCGCACGATCGAGGCCAACGGCGAATACGGCGTGATGGGCGATCTAGGCATGCACGCCTGTCACGTCCCGTTCCGCGCCGGCTGGCAGCCGAAGAATGTCCGCGCGATTCTGAGCGACATTGTCCCGCAACGGCCGGACGGCCAAGGCGGCATGGCCCCCTGTCGCACGTGGGACAACGCAACGCTGCTGTGCGAAACGCTCGATCCCGTCACGCAGGCGACGTTCCCGTGGACGCTCCGGACGTATCGCATCGCGCCCGGCGAGAAGAACACGTGGTACGTCCGGATCCTCGGCACGCGCACGTCCGTGCGATTCTCGACGAAGAACCCCCGGCGCCTCGACGTGCTGCGCTACAGCCCCGGCGACGAACAAGCGTGGCAGCAGATCGATACCGGCGCGGAAACCGCCTACCCCGTCCTGACCGGCGGCATCTTCGAGTGCGGATTCACCGATATCATCCTGCAGATGTGGGCCGCCTACTGCTACGAACTGCATCACGGCAAGCCGATCAGCCGGTTCGCCGGCTGCGTTACGCCGGACGAGGTTGCGATGAGCCACGCGCTGTTCACTGCTGCCCTTGTGTCGCACAAGACCACGGCCGCCGTCGAGGTCCGAGCCGACGACTGACGCGCCGGGTGCCATGCCACCCAGGTCACTGATCTCTCAACAGATCGAGCGTTGTCTGCACGAATAGATCGCCACTGGTGGGGCTGGCAAACAATGCGTTCGACGCTTCATAGCCGCCTTCCATAACCGCCTCCGCAGTGACGAGATATCCCTGCAACTCGCCGTTGGCCAATGAGATGACGTACGTGTTCGGGCAACGGGCCTTGACCTGCAACGCGAATTCGACGAAACACTCACCTTGCCAGCCGACGAAACACCACGGCCCGACGTGAAAGACCTGCACCTCCGCTGGCAGGCACGCCTCTGCCGCCGCGGCAAGGCAGCCGGACGTCGCCGCCTGGGCCAGCACGAGCGTCTCTTCGGCACCGAACCAGTCGCACTCGGCGGTGCGCACCTCGGTGCGCGGCGCCCCGCTGGTTCGCAGGTGCTCCAGCCTCGCCTTCGCGTGATCCAGTCGCGTCTGCGCCACGTCGGGCGCATCAAAGGTGCGCATCGGCAACTGAACACCGCGGCTGACACATCGCAATGCGATATCGCTGCGATAACTCAACCGCTCGATACTTCGTGCAATCGCCTGCGCCAGAATCGCCCCAAGCCGTTCGGCCTCGTTGAACGTGTTGCCTCGCACAACGTGCCGCGGACTCTGGTTGCCCGACGGGCCGGTGTGGCACAGCACGGGGCAATCGCCGAACACGTCCCGTTGGAGCACCCGCCGTGCGAGTGCCGGAAAATCGCCGCTGATCAGCGTCGAATCCTCGTGCAGCACCGTCGGGTGCATGCTGCAGACAAACATTGCGGCAATCGTCTCATGCGTATCGATCGCACGCGCCACCAGCACCGGCACCTCCGGGTCGGCCGGGCCGGCCGGGTCGCGCCGATTCGTGCCGACACCCGCCGCATCCGCGCAAGACAGGCCGATCGCAGCCGGCCGTGCGGCCGCCACGGCCTGGACGGCGGCTTCGACAATCCCATCTTCGATTCGCTGCACGTACTTCGGATCCGGCCTCGGCACGACCGGATCGGCCTCGTTGCTCACGTAGAACGCTGTGATCGGCCCCGAATGCGTATGCGTCGCCGTGATCATCGTCCGTTCGCCGGGCACACCGGTCCGCTCGGTAATCCGTCGGCGCGCGCGTTGAACGAGCGCCTTATCAACAAAGATGATGTCGTTCGCTACGAAGAGAAGGTCGGAATCACCGTCAGCCAGATACAACGCTGATGCAAACAACGGATCATGCACGCCCGTGCTGTAGCGGCGCACGTGCGGGTAGCCATAGAGAAACTGCGAATCAACCGGCGTGATGTCCACGCTCGCGGCCCCGGCTCGAATCGCATTCATCGCCTGCACTCCTTCCGACTCAGGATCCCTGCCACGGCAACGCCGCCAATTGCCGGTATCGCTCACGCGCGGCCGGATTCGGCTCGTGCACGACGCCGAGCTGAACCCATCGCCCGGCAAGCTCCGCGACGGTACCCCAGCCGATCCCGCTGCCGGCCAGGATCGCCGCGCCCAGCGATGTCGGCTCCGGACACGTCGTCGCCGCAAAGGCCGTGCCGAGCATATCGGCCTTGATCTGGAGCCAGAGCGCGCTGCGCGCCGCGCCGCCGGCCGAGCGAATCAGCGGCGGGCAGTCCTCGCCGCAGAGCCGGTGGACCTGTTCGCCAAGAGCGCGGGCGACCGCTTCCAGAATGGCGCGCGCCTTGTGGCCCACACTCTGGGGCACGCCGTCGAACCGCACTTGCCGGCCCGTCTCATCGGCCACGGCGATGAGCCCGTCGCAGCCCGGCTGAACCTCGGCGGCCAGTTGGTCGAGCATCTCAAAGCTCTGCCGATCCGGCAGCCCGTTCCGGAACGCCTCGAACAGATTCGCCGACGTCGCGCCGAAACACATCTGAAAGAACGTGGTCGGCGCGGCACCGGGCCCCTGGAAGACGCCGACTTCGGCGTGTTCGTCGAACCGCGTGGCATAACGGACACTCGCCAGAACCGTTCCCGTCGTCTCGGATACGCCGCCCGGTTCGACATTGCCCGTGCCGATCGCGCCGGCGTACTGATCGAGGCAGCCGATCACGAATCGGCACGTCTCCGGCAACGCAAGCTCCACCGCCACCGCCGGCCGCAACGGACCAAGGTCCGTAGCCGCACGGACGATGCGCGGCAGCCAATCGGGCGAAAGCCTCGCGCATTCGCACGCCGGCGCCCACCAACTCGCCTCTCTGACGTCCACCAGTCCGGTCAGGCCGGCCGCACCCGCCTCCGTCACATGCTCGCCCGTCAGCCAGAGCGTCACGTAATCGCTGAGCAGACAGAGCCGCGCCGCCTGTGACCACACCACGGGCTCGTGCCGTTGCAGCCAGGCAAGCTTGGGCAGCATGAACTGCGCGGACAGCGCGGGCACGCCGGTCACATGGCGCCCCGGCAGCGTCTCGAACGGCGCCACAAGATCCGGCTCGTCGGCCGCCCGGCCGTCCGGCCACAGGATGATTGGCGTCAGCGCCCGATCCGCCGCATCGAGCAGCACGAAACTGTTCGTCTGCGTCGCGAACGAGATCGCGGTGGCCTGCCGCCAGCCATCGGGTGATGCAGTCCGCAGATCGTCACACGCCGTGCGCACCGCCTGCAGCAGCCGGGCTGGATCGAGTTCCCAGTCGTTCGCCGGCGCAGTTGATGGCCGCAGCAATTCGCGATGCAGCGCGAGTATCGCGCCGGCCTCATCAAACAACGCGGCCTTGAGATACGACGTGCCGAAATCCAGCGTAACGAGCGTACCCATGCGCGCCATCATGGCCACGCCTCAGGGCAAGTGCAAGGCGCAGCAGGCCCACGGCGGTGATTGGTAAGCGCTTCGCCGTAATTGCCCCGCCCCGGCAAGAGAAACGGGTGTACCTCGCCTCCCGCTACGCGGCATTCCTGCGTTTTCGCTGCACGAATGAGCGGTGCGGGCACAGGCGCCGGCGTTCCTGTTTGTTTAATGTGGTGTTGCTGAAACGCCTCCGAGTCGCCGTTGATATAGACGGCCTGCAGGTCCAGCATGGCCGAGGCTCCGCCCCAGTCATGTTTGACTGGGCCGCCACGCCTGGAGCCGCAAAGCGGCCCGGCCGCGCCTTTCGCCTTGCGGCTACTCGCCACGGCCGGGCCTTCTTCTTCGCCTGCGTTCCCCTCCATTCGCCATGCAGCAAGTCGGGGATTCAGGGGCTTCGGAGACGCGGAACCCGATGTTGTTGTTCTCGTTCGTCGGGCGTTCATTTTTCTGTCATACATTTTTCTGTCACTTCTCGATCGTCGTAAACGCGACGCAATTCCGGGTGACGTTGATCCAATGCAAACCATCGAGAGTTGTGTGGCCGAGCAATCTGGGCAGAAGGATTGATGACAAAAAAATTGATGACAGAAAAATCCGACGGAATAACAAGTCTGACAGCAAGCCTCTTTTCTCGCTACCGGGAATCTCCACTGATCCGGCGCGTGCGCATGGCTCAAAAAATCCGCGCGCCGCCTTCCCCTTGACGCGCGACGCGATGTACGTCGCTCCGGGACGCCTTGCGTCCGTCGCGTGTCAAGGGTTCGGCGGCGAAGAATAAAGGGTAAGAGGGCCCAAGGCCAGAGGGCTATCTTCCCAGCCCCCTTCGCCGACGCAACACCCCTATCCCTCCCCACGCCAGTAACGCCAGCGTGCCTGGCTCAGGAACCTCGGAGACGCGGAACCCGAAGTTGTAGTACTCGATCGTTGGATAGTTGTAGTTGCGATTCGACGCATGCAGGTAGTTGCCGGAGTTGAGGAGGAACGACCCGCCCCGCACGCCACGATACAAACCGATTACTGCTTCATTCCATTCCCACATGTTGCCGCACTGGTCGAACGTGCCGTACGGGCTGTCGCTGTTCTGGAACTCGCCCACGATGGTCGTGTAGTACGGCGAGTCGATCGGAAACGGGGTTCCGTAATAATTCGCGTTGTTGCCGGAAACGTCGTTCAGGTCTCGGCCTGGCACGCCGTCGTTGCTCGTCGGGTAGTCGAAGTAGTTGCCGGATGCGCCGTCATTCTTGTGATACGCCGCCTTGTACCACTCATCCTCGCTGGTGATCGCCCACTTCCAGTCCGCGTTGCGGGTCACCGCCATTAGCTCCGCGTCCGTCAGCGCGCCGTTGAGCGTGTACGCCCCTGTCTCCGTCGTGCCCGCGCCTTGAGGGCCGGCTGGCTGGCCGTTGTGCAGCCAGTTGGCGAACCGGGCCGTGTCGCCCCACGAAACGTAGTTCACCGGGCGGTTGGCGTAGTCGCTCGCCACGCTGTACGTGTAGCCGCCCGACGTGCCGCTGCGCTGGATCTTGCAGCCATAAGTGTTGGACCACATGTACGCGTTGTACAGCCCGTACGGGTCCGTGGCCGCCACCTTGTTGAGGAACTCCGTGTACTGGCCCGCCGTCACCTCGTACTTGCCAATGTTGTAGGTGTAGCTGACCGCACCAACGATCGCGTCGGGACCGTACCCACCAGCGCCACTGCCCGACAACTCGCCCGCATTCCCCGGATTGCCCACCGGCACGGTCTCGATGACCACCGCGTTCGCCGCACCCGCCAGAAGAGCGACCAACACGACAACCGATGCGCGCAAAACGAGAGCGTTCATGCCCGACCTCCTCGCTGGGATATGTGTCCTGTTGGGGGGTGCTTTTCCGCCTCCGTCAGGACGACGCCGCGTGAACCTGCCCGGTGCTGACTTTCACCAAGCTGAGTCCACAATATACCCGTTAAGCCACCCTCGAATCAACGCCTATTCCGAGAATCTGGTTCGTTTTCGTACGGGTGCGACCTTCGCCCGCCAGCCGAGTGGCCGGACGCCCCGCCCGAAAGGCCGACGATTCCGCACAACTGCCGGTGGTCCGGCCCCAGGGCGCCCTCTTGCCGCAGGAGATCTTCTTCTAAGTGCCTATTGTATACGATCTTACAATGGTGCTGCTTGGCGGGCTACACCCAAAAAGAAACATGCCCTGTCCCGCACTGCGTACCAGGCGGACCAGGGCATGTGTTGAATCCCATGTCGGCGTCGGCCTACGCCTCTTCGATCACCTTCCAGCCCATCGCATCCGCGAGCGAGAACACCGGCTCCTTGAGGTCGCCGTAGACGGTGACACGATGCCAGCCCCACTGATCCCACTCAGTGAAAAGCTTCTCGATATCACCGACCGGCTCGGCGGCCAGCTTCGTCCGGCAGGCGCGATCATCATCGATATTCGCCACCGCCTTGCCGCGGTGGAAGATGATCTGCTTCTTCGCCGCATCACACTTCAGGCTGGTCGTCATGTAGCCCAGCGGCAGCACCGATCGCACCGACGCGCCCTGACGATCCTCCGAATGGGTCAGGATCTGGTACGGATTCGCTTCGCCCTTCGGCCCGAACACGCGGTTCGACGCGACGCAGTGCGCATAGATGATCTGGCGCGTGGCGGTGTCGATAACCGGATCGGAGATGTAGCCCGGCCGGCCCTGCGTGAGGGCGTTCATCGCCACCATCGTCGAGGTTGAAAGAATGTCACATTCACACGCTCCGATGAGGCCGTCGTTCTGCAACTGGTGAAAGCCCAGGCACGGGTACGCGTGAATGTGGTTGCCATAGAAGCCGCCGAGGCAGTTGACCGTAATCGCGTTGGCGCCGCGCTCTGCGAGCAGGCTCTTCATGCCCAGGTACATCGCCGCCGATGTTTCGAGTGTCTCGCGCGACACGTCGGCAATCCGGGCCGCGCCCTTCTGCCACTGGTCGGCAACAGCCTTGGACTGATCCTTGTCGGCCGCTTTCCAGGCCGCATCCAGCGCATCGAACGGCACATTCACGACGTCGATGCCCATGCCCTGCTTGATCGCAGCGATGATCTCCGGCCCGACGCCGGCTACCGCCAGAATCCGCGAATCCTTCATCCGTTCGAGGCATTCCTTCGACGTGAGCGTCGCGCACTTGTCCGCCTTGCAGGCCAGTTCGCCCGGCGCCGGGGTCCGCTTCTTGCGGAGTTGCGTCACGGCCGACACGAACGCTTCGGACCCACCGCTCTTGACCTTCTCAAAGCATCGGACCGCGGCGACGAGATCCTCCATACGCGTGGACGCCACGAACGCGAAATTCGGCGCCTTGTTCCGCAGAAAACCCGCCGTGTACACCAGGAACCCGCCGCTGCCGCCGTATTGGAAGTCCGCGAACAGCGTCGGCTTGCCGGAAGCGACCACCGGCTGTGAAACGTGGTTCCAGCAGTTCATCTGGTACACGAGATAACCATCAACGCCGGCAGTCTTGTCCTCTTCGAGGATCTTGGCCGTCGCCTCCGGGCCGTTGGCCATCGACGAGAGAAACTCGAAGTTCGGGCAGCCCTCTTTGAGCGTCGCGTTGATCCGGTCCATGGCCGGCTGAAAATCGAAGCCGACGTTCGGCCAGTCCGGCCCGGGCTGCTTCGGCGCGTGCAGCGCGTAAATGACGCGGATCCGCACCTTACCGTCGGCGTCGGCCGCCCACGAACGGGCGCCGACCGACAGCACGCCCGTCGCCCCCGCGCAGGCCGCACAGCCCTTCGCGAGGAACTGCCGCCGACTGATCCCGCAACACGCACACCCCGATGGAATCCGAGCGTCACGCATGATTCTCTCCTTCTTGTTGTTGCTTGAAGTGCCTCCGCTGGCGCACGGGCAGTTGACCCCGGATCCACCGGACCGTCAAGGTACGGCTCGGGGCCGGCCACATGCCCGCGACGCCTTCCGCCAATGCCCGTCGCGAATCCCGGCCCCCCGGCCGCAGGACCACCTCCACGGCTCACCACTATAACACGACGACCGGAAAACTCATCAACCCCGCCGCCCGGGTGCGGTGCAGGTACGTCTGGAGTTCGTTGTGAACGGCACAATTGAACGGGTGCAAAGCGGCATGGTAGTCAAATCCGCAGGCAGTGATGTTCACCGTCGTCGGCGCCGGGCACGGCTCCCCGTTGGCCGTCCCCCCTCTCGCTGGAGCGAGCGGGAGATGGGCGAGGATGCGTCGGCGGGGACGATCCGCTGATCAATCGCGTGATGTCACGGCTGCATTCCCGGCGGCGCGACGCTGCTGTGCGAGCATCCTTCGCCTGTAAATGCGCTGACTGCGCGACGGGCGCTTCCCTTTCGTTGCAGGTGTCTCTGGAGTCGTCCGTTGCGTGGATTTTCTGATCATGGCTTGCTCCATAGATCGATATTGTCGATGAACATGGCGATGGCCTCATCCGAGAATCCATCGTCCTTTGCCTTGTGTCGGAAGACCTCGTCCGCCGTGAGAATACCAGGCCCCCATCGCCCCCGCCGTGGCCGGGCGCTCTCGTACACCGCCTGCAGCCGGGCGAATCTCTCCTGGCCTCTGAGCGCTGCAATCAAAGCCTGTTTCCTGGTCATCGCACTCATCGGCTCACCATGCCCGTGGCAACGACCGCGCCGGCCTGTCGGTGAGCGTCACGACGGCCGTGCGCCAACAGGTGGCCGTGAATATAGCACTCGGTCGGCAGACCGGACGGCCGCGACGGATGGCTCAACGATGGAACATGCTCGATCGCCCAGTTGATCTCCTCGCCGCTGATGGCGTCGATCATCGGAATACGCGCCGCCTGCAAGCCGGGATACGCTTCGATCGGGCCGCGTTTGAGCTGTCGCGCCCACGCGAGCAATCGGGGAATCGACATCGCGAGCCCGATCTGTCCGATGCACTGGAAAAGCAGTCGTTTCCGCCCGAGCGAACCGCCGCGCATCTTCAGAAACGCCCGCACCGTATTCCACGGGTTGTAGAAAGCGGCATACGCCCGCAAAAGGTTGATCTGCTGTCGCCACGGCCGGGCGTGCTTGGAAGCGACCACGTGATTGCCGTCCTGGAACGCCTGCGGAACGTCCTTATGCCCAACCTGCTTGAAGATCGTGCCGACCCTGGCCGCGGGCTCGAAATCGCGCGTCCCGACGGCCGGCCCGAGATAGGTGCACTGGTAAGACACGGCGCCGCGATCGAACAGGTAGCGGGCCTGATCGAGCAGACCGGAAAGGTCGCCATTTCTGGATTGCAGCGGCTGGGTATCGCTGTGGATCATCATCGTCATCGGCTCGATTTCCAGCGCCTGCAGCATGGCGAAAAGCTCGGCGGTCTTGCCGGCGGATTGCCCCTTGTTGACCAATGCGGCGGTAATATCCTCGATGCCGAACCAGATGGCGGCCAGGCCCCCCGCGCGGGCTAGCGGGAGCAGGTCACGATTCTTGTACACGTCGAACTCGGTAGCCTCCGTGTAGAACCGGATCCGCGCCGACAGGGGTTTGCCGGCAATTCGTGTGCGGGCCAGCTCCGTCATGAGGTCGATCACGGTCTGACGGTCGTTGAAGAAGTTGTCGTCGGTACCGAAGAAGTCGGCAATACCGAACTGTTCATGAATATGGGCGATCTCCGCGGCGAACCGCTTCGGGCTCTTGTGTCGCCATGTGCGCTGATTCACACTGGGGATCGGACAGTAGGCGCAGTTGAAGCGGCAGCCCTGCGTCGCGATCACCGAGGCAATCGTGGAGAGCCGACCGACCCGCTCGGGCGCAGCCGGCTTCGCGGAAGCCGTGCGACGACGATGCGGCGGCTCGAGCATGCGATAACCGGCATCCGGAAGGGGCAACTCGTCCAGGTCGCGCAGGAGTCGCTGTACACCGGTATTCACGGCCACGGGCGCCTGCGGTGACGCATCCGGAGAGAGATAGACCAGCCCCGGCACCTTCGCCAACGCGCCGGCCAGCCGTGCCTTCTCATAGGCCTCGCGCGGCGTCTCGCCGGCATGACGACCGACGAGAATGGTGTAGAGCAGATCCAGCAGCACGAACACCTCGCCGGTCACGACGCAATCTGCACCGACGCCCGGCTCCGGACCGAGTTCGAAGAAATCCGTGGGCTCATACACGGCCTTGGGGCCGCCCGCCAGCACAAGTGGCCGAGCGTCGCCCATCCGGTACGCGTCCCGAACCAGCGCGTACGCCCGCTCCGCGTGCACCTGCATGGCCGAGACCATCAGAATGTCCAGTGGCCTTCCGTCCAGCCGCATCCGGTCGGGAAGCACCCGGGGCGACCATTGCTGCAGCACGATGCGGACATGGACGAAGCCCGCGGCATGCAGCACGTCGCCCAGCAAGCGCACGGAGGCCGGTGCCATTCGACGATCCGCGTACCAGAACGGGAGCATGTGCGTACGGAAATCGAACGCATAGAAGATCCCGATCGTCACGTCGGAAACAGGCGCGATACGGCGCAGGGCCGCGATCTTTTCTCGGAAGGCTCCATCCTGCAGGTACACATCGCCGCGGTCTCGGCGTGGTAGTTCCATCGCATCTCCTCGCGATCAGCGCAGTTTCAGCCGCGGCCCCGCTTGGGTGGCCTTCACATCAAGCGTCGCGTTCGTCATGGCCTGGGATGCCGCTTCGTCCAGAAGCAACACGGCCCGGCCTTCGTGCATGACGACAGTGTCCGCGGGCTGCTGGCAATCTACGGACAGCTTCCAACCGCCAGGCTTACGCGTGATTCTCATGGCCTTGTCGTCGCCAGCGTTCTTGTTCGCCAGTTTGCGCGTCAAACGCTCGCATGCGGCAGGTGTTACGGTCAGCATCGGTCATTCCTCCAGAATCAGTGGGGCCTTGTTTTCCGACGATCACTCGACGGAGTAGCGGGCTTTCGGTTCCTGACGCGCTTCGCCTCGGCGGCGAAGGACGCGGCCCCGTTCGTCAAACGTCAACATCGGCAGGCGTGCGTCGCTATCGTCCTCATCCGGCCCGCCGCACACACGCCATCGGGCTCCTCCGCGTATTGTGGCCCTGCAGGTGCCGGTCCTGGCCTGCCCGATGGAGATGGCGTTCCGCTTCTCCTCGAGGGCAGCACGCGGCTCGGGATTGAGCACAGGGTCACCATCCAGGGCGGCGCGCAACTTCACCAACGCCACCTTCTCAATCTGCCGGACGCGTTCCTTGCTGAGACTCAGCTTCTGGCCAATGTGGCTCAGCGTGCGCCGCGGCCCCCGCATGCCGATCGGAAAGCGTTGAGCCAGGACGTCCTTCTCGATCCCGGTCAGATCGCCCCCGCCCGCGGAGAGAATCCGGAGCAGCCGCTCGACATAAAGGTGGGACGCTTCCACGCGGCGGGTGTCGAGCCAATCGCTCTTCTCGATCCGGCTCTCGAAGTTCACCGGCTCCCTCTCTCGCCGTTTCGACTCCTTCAGTCCGCACCGGTAGAACGCGCGCTGGATGGCGTTGCACGCGTACGTGCTGAAACGGAACCCCCGCCACGGGTTGAACGTGTCGATCGCCCGTGTCAAGGCCATCATCCCCTCGCTCAGCAGCTCGTCTCCATCCACATGCGCGATCCGACTCTGCTTGTACAGGCTGTAGACCAAGCCGAGATTGTCCGACGCGATGTCGTCCCGAAACTGCTGGTGCAGGCGGGCAAAGCGCTCGTAGTCGCTCCGCCGCACCGCGCGGGCACCGTACCGCTCACGCAGCGTCTTCATCCGACGCCCGCAGAAATGCATTTGCCTGAAGCGGAGAAGGTCGCGTTCCCCGATGGTGTTGCGCGAGGTTGACTCGGCCGCCTTGACGAACAGCCGTGCGTACGCCCATCGCCCCTTCAGCTCGGGGTGATCAACGAATTTCGGCAGCCGGCCGGCCGGTTCGGAGTACCGATTTAACGCATGGCCGCCGCTGTTGGCGGTCGCCGTCTCGGGGATGCTACGGGTGAGAGTACATGTCATGTTCAAACGTCCTTGTTGAAACGGTCTGGAAGCCAGGCTTATCTTGTGCGTTGGCACGAAAGAAACGGACCAGGCGGAACCTCCATTTTCACGACGGCTCACCATCCGCGTTTCCGCTCCAGGCCTCCGCAGGTATGCTATGGGCGAGCAGGTACACCTGTACCGTGGTACCGCTCGTGAAGACGCCCACGACAGTGCCGGTCGTCGGCTCGATTTCCGCGGTCGCTTCGCGTACGTCGACCCCAGTGATCCGCTTGATCTCCTGCCGCAGCGACTCGGAGGCGTTCGTGAACAGTTGCCGGTGAAACTCCTGCAACTGAGCGGCCCCGGCCGGGTTCTTCGCCAGAGCCTTTTCGGCGGGCGACAAGGCCCCGTGCAGCGTGATCACCAGCGTCTCTCCGCTCAGAACCACGGTCACCGACCTGGGCGCATGCCCAGTCCTCTCCTTCTCAAAGGCGATTACGGCCTCGGCGATCTGCTGCGCCATCGTTGAACCAGGCTTGTCCATCGAACTCGTCTCCGGTGGCAGCGACCATGTCGCATTACCCCAGGCATCAAAAAAAGCCGACGCGGTAAAACACCCTGAGGTGTTCCGCCGCGTCGGCTTACTCTTCAACGGGCCTCCCAGCCTGCACCGGGTTGCCCTTCACTTAGTCATCCGACGACTGTGACTCAGTTTACGGTCGGAGCCAATCCGACCCTGCAGACTGTATTATAACGCCGCAGGGCACCGACGACAAGAGGGACGATTGTGCTTGCATCCATGCATGTATTTGGTACGATAAATGCTGAATGAAGACGCAAGGCGAGATCGAAGCCGCCATATGCGATGGAATCAGTCGCTTTGAGCAGGAATACATGGGTCGGGGCCCGAAGGAAATCCGTACCCACCTGATCGGTGACCTTCTCGTCGTCCGTCTCCAGGGGGTTCTGACCGCCGCGGAGCAACAACTGGCCAAGTCGCTGCCGGTGGAGAAGGGCAGGGATCTGCTCAAACAGGTCAGGATCCAGTTGATCGAAACGGCGCGGCCGGTTCTGGAAGCCATGGTCCAGGAAGTGACCGGCGCGCAAGTCCTGAGCCTCCATCACGACATCAGCACCGTCACCGGCGAGGAGATCATGATCCTCACGCTGGCCACGCCCCCCCCGTTTCGTGACGGCAGGAAGAAGTAGCCTCCTCGGCGCATGTCCCGCCGAATTTCAGCAAAATACCAATTGAAAAGGCCACTTTCGTGGCCTTTTCAATTTCAGCATGCCGACTTAGTAGCGTCGCCCGCCACCGCCGTAGCCGCCGCCACCACCACCGCCGCCGCCGTAGCCACCGCTACGAGGAGCGCGGGGCTTGGCTTCGTTCACGGTGAGTGCACGGCCGTTATGGTCTTTGCCGTTGAGCGCGGCGATTGCCGCCTGAGCCTCCTGATCGGAACCCATCTCGACAAACCCGAAGCCCTTGCTTCGGCCGGTCGTGCGGTCGTTGATCACCTCGGCGCTTTGGACTTCGCCGTGCGGCGTAAACAACTGTTCCAAATCGGAGCTGCTCACGTCATAGCCCATATTTCCGACATACAACTTTTTGCCCATCATAGTTCTCCTATGTGCGAGGGCATTGCGACCCGCGTTTTGCTTTCCGGATCGCCTGCGAAAGAGGCCTGCGTTTTGGCCCAAAAAGGTTGGAGGGCGACTGAGAAGGGACTACGGACCCATTGAACAAGCGTCGCATAACCGACTCACTCGACAAACCGACCGGCAGCATTATAGCGCGCCGGACCCAGCTTGTACAGCCCTCCCTTGGGTGCTTCATCCGATGGTTCCGGGATGACCAGCCAGTCGCCGACGTTCCCGTGGTGGCCCCGACCGGGTCGGACACCCCTCTCCCAGGCGTTCGTTGCATGTCCTGAGGGCCGCCTCAGGGGCATTCCGCCGGGGTTTCCCAGCGGCCTAGCGCAGCCGTAGGTTTCTTCCTCGAAAGGCGCTATAGGATGCAGTCATCAACATCGGTTTTCCCGAGCCCCTGGCTTTTGCCTCGGCCGCAGGCATGCGCACCCGTGGAAGGAAGCCCGGACCGCTCGCGCGCTCCCTCCGCGAGGCGCACCCGCACGCTGATGCCGCCGCGGGCACACTCCGATGGCGTTCGAGCATCACGCCCGCAGATCGCCACCAACCCGCCCCGCGCGGCATGCGGCGGTAGGCGTCCGGTCGGCAGCCGCCTTTACGTAACCGGGGCGCCGGTGGCCGGCCGCGCGCACCAACGCGCCCAGATCAATCGGTCGATCGAGAGGCCGCCCGGGCCGGCGACCGCGAGAGCGAGAAAAGGGATCAGGTACAGCAGCGCCGGCTCCTTGCTTGCCCAGGAGGCCGCCTCGCCCGCCATGAACAGCTTGGCGGCCTGCCCCATGGTCCAGGGATCGTTGCCATGAACCACAAGCGCCGCGACGGCCATCGCGAAGACAAGCGGCACGGCGGCCAGGCGGCTGGCGAAGCCGAGTATCACCAGCAGCGAGCAGACGAACTCGGCCATCATCATCAGCACCAGACTCAGTCCGCTGCCGAGGCCGATGGGGTCTCCGAACTTGTCGAAATCGCCGGCCAGCACCATCTGCAGCTTGCCCCAGCCGTGGGTGAGCATGTAGCCGCCGATCCCCAGCCTGAGGATCAGCAGCCCGATCGAGTGCGCGAGGTTCTGGTGTCGTTCCATGATCGCTCCTCATTCGCTGACGCCACGTCCCTTGTCCACGCGCTCGCCCCCCTCCGGAGGTCAAACAGCGGATGCCTACCCCCCGTTTGCCGTAGACCGCCCAATCATAGGTCTGTGGTGGTAATGCGGCCGCGTGCTTCACCAGCACCGCCTCTCTGCGCACAGAACGCTCGGCACAACACTAGCCCGCTACGTGCCAAAAATGTGGGACCAAACCAAAGTTCAACCCGCACGCGGAAATCCCCAGCGGCGCATCGCGGTCGCCGTGGCGATGCGTATGGGGGACCAGGTGATTCGGCCGCGACGATTACGTGCGGAACGTGATCGCTAGCGTCTGTTCAACAAGGAGTTGCGATTGCCGACGGCGTAGCTCTTGAAACAGCCCCTGCCGGAGCCGGAAGCGCGTGCCTGTCAGGCGACCGGGGTCACCGCGCGGCCGTCAGCGCCTTATCAATTACCGCCTTGGTGTCCTCGGGCCCTTCCGGGCTCTCGCGGTTGAGCAGGATGCAACCGTCGGGGCCGATCATGAAGTCGTCCGGGGCGCCTTCCACGCCGTAGTCGGCCGCGAGCCTGGATTGCATTCCAATGCGGGCGTGGGGGCCGGACCACTTGTGCGCTTCAACCAGCCCCCGCATCTTGGCATCCGTGTCGTCCATCGCCAGTTTGACCACAACGACGCGATCGCCGTACTTCTTCTGGAGATCCTTTTCGAACGTCTTCATCCCGGGGATGCCCACCACGCACGGGCTGCACCACGTTGCCCAGAAGTGCAGGACCACGACTTTGCCCCGCTGCTTCGAGAGGCTGAACGTCTTGCCGTCGAGCGTCGTCACGGTGAAATCGGGGGCGGGCGTGCCGGACTGGGGGCGCTTCAAGTTTGCGTCATGCGAGGCGTTCGGGCTCGGGTCGGGGGCCGGGCGTGTTCGTTTCTTCGATGTCTCGGTGGCAGCGCTACTGACGGCCCTATCGGCATCCGCGGTGAAGCTGAACAAGTTCGGCAGGCTCTTGCGGAGCCGCTCTTTCGCAGCCGGGCTGAAGTTGTTGCCGGAGTAGACCCAGAGGTATCGGAGGCTGGTGAGTCCTTCGAGACGTCGCAGCCCCTCGTCCGTGAAGTTGCCGGTGACATTCAAAGAATCCAACCTGTGCATATTGGCCAGCGATGAAAGGCCGCCGTCCGTTACGCCGGCACCGCCGATCACGAGGCGTTCCATCGCAGTCAGGCCGGCCAGATGAGCCAGCCCTGCGTCCGTCAGCACCTGAAGCGTGCGGTCACCTCCGGCCTGGAACCACCTGAGCTGCTTCAGGTTGGCCAGACACGCGAGGTCTTCGTCCCGCAAGGCGGAACCCTTCGCGCAGCTAACCATCAAGTACTCAAGGCCTGTGAGCCCGGAGATATTCAGGACACGCTCGTCCCGCGTGAGGTCATACACTTGGATGAAGGACAATTGCGGCAATCCGTCAAGATGATTGAGCCCGGAGACCGTCACCCGTGGAGCATAGGGACCACTGCCCCCCATCATGATGAACTTCTCCAGAAACTTGAGCGCCGAGAGCTTCGCAAGCCCTTCATCGGTGATGGGGCATCCGAACAGGTGCAGTACTCGCAGGTTTGTCAGTCGTGCGATGTGAGACAACGCCGCATCCGTCACGCCGGGGCCTGCGACGGACAGGTATTCGAGAGACCGCAGCTTCGCCATCGCTTCAAGGCCTTCATCTGTGTACGGCTCGAGGTAGTCCTTCGGATCGAGATACGACGGCATCGGGAGCTCAAGTCGCTTGAGGTTGCCGAGTTGGGCCAGATTGGCGAGGCCCGCGTCCGTCACACCGTCGCCGGGCAATCGCAGGTCTTCGAGCGACTGGATATCCTTCAAGTGGACCGTTCCGGCGTCGGTGATGGGCGGGTTCTTACGGTCGAAATTCCGCTTGCCGAGGTTCAGTGCCTTCAGCGACGGCATCGATTTCAGGTGCACCAGCCCCGCGTCGGTGACTTTCG
Organism: Phycisphaerae bacterium; assembly: GCA_016928855.1. Classification (GTDB taxonomy): domain Bacteria; phylum Planctomycetota; class Phycisphaerae; order UBA1845; family PWPN01; genus JAFGKA01. Next base: position 9,455 of record JAFGKA010000452.1, on the reverse strand, counting down.
AGTCGTAGAGCCACAGGTGCTCGAGTCTCGGGTGGCCGGCCAGGTGCGCGAGGCCGGCGTCCGCGATGATCGCTGGCAGCTTGAGGGTTCGTAGCGCAGAGACCTTTCTGATCTGCACCAGGGCGTCATCCGTGACGCGACCAGCCAGTGTTTCGTCGCTGCCCCACAGCCAGACGTAATGCAACGCCGGCAGTTCGGCGAGTCGGGCCAGTCCGGCGTTGGTGAACCGGCCGCCGCCAATGGTGATCTCCTCGAGCGAACGCAGCTTCGTGATGGCGGCAAGGCCCGCGTCCGTAACCTGATTCGAGCCGAAGCACAGGCTTTTGAGCTGCGGGAGCGCATCGGCGATCGCCGCCAGGCCTGCGTCGGTCAACCCGTTCGGGGCCCTCAGCCGCTCCAGGGACGTGAGTGTGGCCAGTTGCCCGAGCCCTCGGGCTGAGAAACGCGGCAACTTCTCATCGTCAGGGTAGGAAATCGGGAATCCGAGCACCTTCAGACCGCTCAGGTGCGCAATGGGTGGCAGTGCCCTAGATGTAGCAGTCTTCCCGAGGTACAGCTCGTAGAGGTCGTCTGGAGCCAGTTTCGCCAGAGGAGACAGGTCATTGCCGCTGGGCTCGTTCAGTTGCAGACGCACCCGCTTGCCCGCGGGGACGGCAACGTCGCCCTTGGCTTCACCCAGGTACTCCCATCGCATGTCGGGTGAGTCAATCGTGTAGCCGAAACCGTCAGCCCAGAATTCTCTTTCGATGCTTGCATCCAACGCGAAGAGCATCCCAAGCGATCGGTCCTCCGAGAAGTGCAGGATGCGTTCGGCGCCGGACGGGCTGTCCGAGGTTCCCTTCACTGCAACGGTAGGCGCGGCCACGCCGACGGCCAGGGCGACGCCAGCGAGAACCATCACGCCCAGGGTCGATATCACGCTCAATTGTGGTGAGCAGGCAAAGGAGCCGTCGAGCAGAGCGGCAATGCGATTGCCCACCTGCGTGCGCGTGGCAAACAGGCCACCCGCTACAGTCGGGCGCCGTCGGTCACGAAGATTCTGCATAATACCGAAGAGTTGCTCGGCGTAATCGGCAGCATCCGACACAGTCCGGACCATCGCGCGATCACAGGCAAGCTCCATCGCCTCGATCAGGCGGCGCCCCGCCCACCACACGGCCGGATGGAACCAGAAGAGGATCGTCACGACGTCGCGAATGAAGACGGCCAAGGGATCAAGCCATCGCCAGTGTGTCAGCTCATGCCGCATCGCCCAGTCGAGTTTCCGGGCGTCACCCTCCGTGACCAGCCAGGCAGGCAGCAGGATCGTCGGACGCAGCAGCCCGATGATAGCCGGGGATTCCAGCGAATCCGTGACAAGCAGCCGCGGCGCGCGTCTCAGATCGAGCTGCGCTGCCAGGGTGCGGTACAGCGAGGCCACCGGCATCGGTGCTGGACTGGCCGCACGGTTGAATCGATGCAGGCGCACACGAGCAATCAGATACGTCCACAAGCCCAGCAGCACGCCCGCAAGCCATACGGCCACAAGTGCGTCGACGAGCGAAGTATTCGCGAAGGAGTTTGCACGCGCCGCGCTTTCAGACTCGCGGCCCGAGAACGATGCGACACCTTCCGTTGAATCGGCCGGTTCGCCGGAAACCGAAGCCGCGCGTTCGGTCGCGCGATCGTCGTCGATCCCGATGCCAGCCGGAACGTTCGACCGCTCCGTGACACCTGGCCCCGTCGGCGCGACAGCGTGTTCCGCAACGACGGCAGCCGACGGGAACGATGCATCGACATGCGCGATGGCGACCGGGCTGCCTACGCTCAGCGAGACGAGGGGCTTTACCAGCACGAGCAGCCACAAGAGACAGATGAGCCGCGGCGAGCGGACGCGGCCAACGCGGATGAGCACGGCCATCACCAGGCCCAGGACCGCCAGCTCCAGGCTGGCGAACAGCAGGCGCTCAACAAGAGGCCCGGCGCCAAGACACGAGCCAAGGACCCGCAGAAGGGCGATCGGATTCATGTTCAGCCACCTTCACCTTTTCGCTTGCGTTCGTCGATCATGCGACGAATCTCGTCCAACTCTTCCTTTGTCACGTTAGCGTCATCGAGGAGATAGGCGATGGCTTGACGCGGAGAGTTTCCAAGAAGGGAGCTGAGAAGGTCGTTCAGGCAGCGGCGTGCCACAGACTCTCGCAAAACGGTCGGCCGAAACACGAAACTACGGCCGATCGTGGGAATTGGCTTGACATAGCCCTTGTTGCGCAGGTTGGTCAGCACGGTGCGAATCGTGGTCGGAGCCAGGGGGCGTTTCTTCGTGAACGCCTCGATGACTTGCGCAGATGTACAGTCGCCCAGTTCCCAGACGACGTCCATGATCTCCATCTCGAGGGAACTCAACGCGGGACGAGACGGCTTACCGGATCGGGTCTTGTGAGCCATGGGAAGAAACTCGAACTCGGGAATACCTCTTGGCAGAACGATCTACACCGATCTCAACTATTAATATAGTCGATAGGCCGGAGGCGGTCAAGTGCCAAATCCCGCCGGTCGTGTTTTTCTTGCGCCCGTCAACCACGGCGAAACGCAGAGCGGTGAGCAGGTTGTTGCTCGTCGTGGCCAAGTACGGACCTTGGGAGCACCGGCCTTCAGACCACTCGGTGACTTCTCGGGCGAGGCCGGCGGAGGTCTTCGCGATGTAGATGCCGTAGCCGGCGCCGCGTGCGCGCATCGCTTTGTCCATGGCATCGGCAATCCGCCGCTTGCCGCGCGGGCTTGATTCGTCCCGAGCCTCAATCACGATCTTGAGTCCACCGGTCGAGAGCAATTCATGGTCCAGCGTTACAAGGACATCGCCGGGCTTCCGATCCGGCCCGACCTGGTCCACGGCGGCGCCTACCATTCGTCCCCAGCACTGAACCGTCGCCCTCACCTCGTCTTCGAAGTCAACGCCCTTGACCGGGGTACCGGCGAGCGCCTCGGCGGCGGCCTCCTGGCTCTGGATTTCGCCGCGCAGCCGACTTACCTCCTCGCGCGCGCGCGGTGCTTGCTGCGACAAGCCCGAGCACCGCATGAAGAAGCAAGGCGGCGAGCACAATGACACGCGTGCATATCCGCATCGCCCCGAAACCGACAGCATTTCCGCGGGCCGGACAATCCCAAACCGAGGCGACGACCTGTGGCGTTCCTGCTTGTGATTCAGGCATCGGGTCTTTCGCCGCTGTTGTGCCCAGACTCCGGCGAAAACTCCGGAATCGAAACGGGCATCCGGCCAAGCGGCTGGGGCTGTCCGCACTTGATGATGGGTGGCAAGCCTTGAGGAGAACACACACATACGCAATCTATGTACGATTCAGACATCGGCCTGACCGGACTCGTCGTCGATGCGCGTTTGGAGTTCGTTCATCATGTGAAGTCAACTGACACCTCACGGGTCGCCCGCCGCCATGGCTTCGGAATCCGCTTGATCATGGAGGTTCACTCCGGCAAGCGATTGCGAACTCCGGCGGGGAGCTGGTTGCTGCGCTGCAATCTGACTCTGACGACCGTGTAGATGAGCGCCAGGGTGAAGGACAGGAGCAACAGCAACGCCAGCCGCTTGGCCATGTAGTCCACCAGGCCCTCGAAGCTTGCGGTCAGTGCATTGGACTCCCGCGAGAGCGACTGCGTGTTCAGGAGAGCCTGAAGATCGGCCAGCAGACCTCGGAGCTCTACCGTGGTGTCGCCGAGGGAGTTCGCGCTTTCGGTGACGGCCTGGAAACTGAAAGAGGTGTTCCTGGCGGGTCCTGTTTGGGTAGCGGGGGCGGTCGTCGTCGCCGCTGGGTACGCAGGAACGGCCTCCGAATGCCCCTTCACCTCGGGGTCCCTTGACCGGCCGCTGATCTGGCCGGTTTCATCCTTCATGGAGGCGGGTACGAACTTGAGGATCTCCTTGGCGGTCGCGGTCACGGCGTCGGCGGCCGATTCGAGGGCGACGGCCGACTCCTGAACGTCCGAGACGACGTGTTCCACGCTCACCACCGTTTCCCTGATGTCCTGACTCGCTCCCTGAACGTCTTTCGCGGTCTTCTGGGCCTCACGAAGTGTCGTCTGCAGATGCGGTTGGGAGTCCTCGACAGTTTTCAGAAGAACCTCCGCCTCCTCTCGCACCTTGTGGGGCATGTCATCCACAACCTGAACGAAACGCGCCGAGCTGTCGGAGAACTGCTTCACGCTGCCCAAGGTGTCCGACACGGTCTGCATCTCCTCCAGGTTCATGGCCAGCAACTGAAGCTGCCAGCGGGCGCTGGAGGGGAAGTCTTCAAAGGCATCCGTGAACCGGTCCATGGAGTGTGAGACGTCCCGGACGGATGCGGGCGTCTTGCTGATTCCGCCCAGTGCGGTGAGCGGTGCGAATGGAACACTGACAATTGCTCCGAGCAGCTTCGCACCCTCGTTCTGGTCGCTCAGATCCTCCGCCGGTCGCCCGGAGAACTCCCCCTGTATCGGGTGCTCACGTGCATAGGCCATCACCTGTGTTCTTACGGCCTCGAATGAATCCGGCGAAATGAACTGGCGGGCGAGACCTTCGAAAGCGGTGTGAATCTCCGTTGCCGCCTCCGCCGCGATCTCCTGGTGATCTCCGAAGAGAGATTTACCCTGGCCCGTCGTAAAGTAATCGAGCATCGCCTGGCACAGCGGCCACAGGTCCAGCAGCGCTTCCCGGAAATCGGGCTCATCGACAACCACGCGGCACTCGGAAACCATGCGGACGCGCCACAGGGCCGCCGCGCGGCGATGCTCCTTTGATTCCGACTTGCGCTCGATATCCATGGCGGCGCGCTCGACCGTGGTCCGGAAGTAATCGACGAAGTCGTTGATTCTCTCTCCAAGCTCGTCATGGACTTCGACGACTTCCACCTCGGCCGCGCCGGGCCGACGCGTGGTCTGCGAGGCGGCGCAGCCGGCAAGACTCATGGCGACAAACACAAGAACCATACCGGCCGCCCGGCGCCTCGCAGTGGCAATCTCGTCTTTCGACTTGTTCCGGCTCGTCACTTCTCTAGGGATTGCGGTCATCGCTACACCTCACTGTCACGGTCGACATTGAACAGACGATGGGCCGGAGCCGCGCAGGTCCGGCGCGCTGGAGAGTATATCGGAGACCCCGCCGGCCAAGCCATCGGCTGGCCTTCAGATCGTATTCAGGATTGCTGATCGTGATGACCTCGTCATCCACGGAGTAGCGGCTCCGACAGTCAACCACCGTCCTGCCGTCCGGGTCAGTGGTTCTCGTGATCATCCGGCCGTCGATGGTGAACTCGACCGTAATCTCCTCGATGTTGTCCTCAATCCGCGCCCGATCCTCCGGAGCAGGTTCGATCACATCGACAACCTGCCATTGGGTGCCGCCGAGCGGCCCGGTCTGACAAGCGCCCGACGAACTGCGGAAAACCGCAATACAGTTTTCCTATATCGCGGTGACCATCGAGCCGACGCCAACAAGGCCGCAGGCTAGTGCCGGACATTACCCTTGCAGCACAGCACAGCTTCGAAGTGTGCGAAGCTGACGGTAATATGTCAAATAATTGGCGTGCGCAACGACCAAGCCTCCCGCACCCCCTCTCGTCCGGTTCCCTATCGCCCCCCACAGCGCAAACGTCCTTCGGCAACGGTGCCTCTGCTCCGCCAGGCGGAACACGACTACTTGTTTAGCCATTCTGCTCGATACTTCTCGTGCCGTGGCGGCAACTCCCAGTCAAGGAAGTCGACTTCGTCGTACGACACGCATTCACCGGAAACCACGATCACGGCGCGAAGCCCGTCGGTGAAATACGGGTCTCCGCCCAGATTGAAGCGAGGCTTGGAGGCGTCCGCTGCTCCCACGCCCTTGACGAGTCCAAGTCCGCTGACGCGTTGAACGTCCAGGAGATTCTGAACCAGGTACCAGCGATCGTTATCGACGTCGGGGTCGATGACGTGGGTCACGATGAAGCCCTCATGCAGCGTGAATTTGACGCCGATGTCCCTGCTGATCTGGCCGATCCAGACCGGTTTGCCCTCAAACGTCTTGGGGGTCAGCCATAGGCGAAGGTGGTTTCTCTCGTGGATGCTCTCGCGGGCCTTCTGGAACGCGGCGTCCTGGCCCCGACCATAGACGTACAAAGAGCTGATCGGGGAATACCGGTATTTCTTCCCAAGAACGAAGGAATGGGCGGTCTTTAAGGCGGAGCGCGCATAAATCATTTCGGTTTCATCCCACCCGCTCTGAATGAGGGCGGCCAGAACGTCCTCACCGTGCCCGATGAAGACGAGGTTCAACGGATCACCCTCTTTCGTGCCGCGCTGGTTCATCGTGCAGGCGGGCATGGCCTCCAGGGCCTCGCGGAGTCCCTTTTCGTCGAGCGTGTTAAAGTCGTCCGCGCCGTACAACGCTTCAAAGTCGACCTCCTGATAGTCAATCCGCATGCCGGGCACCGGGACGATGAACGTGAAGGTCTTGTACGACCGAAAGCTCAGAAGCGTAACGCAGACGTGCTTGGTCCCCTGATCCAGCGTGGCATAGACGAACCCGGAGGTCGTGCTGCCCGCGGGCAGGTAGTCCTCGAAAATCATCGCCTGGAGATGCCGGGGCAGCTTTTGATTCGCATCCCCGCCCAGCGGGAAGCGGCATCTGAACGCGGCTTCGTTGGGCGAGTAGTAGGCCGGATCGAGGTGACTGGGAAAGAACCAGTATGGCGCCGTGTCCTCGTTGCAGACCTCCAGCCAGACCGGTTGGATATTCTTTTTCGCCAGATCCACGCCGAACAGCTTCCTGCTTTCCTGGGGACTCGGGACGGCCACCGTGACCCGCACCGGGCCTTGTTGCTGTGTCTGGGCACGTTCCCTGAATGGCACGTCGTCGATCGGCACGGGGCTGAACGTGGCGCATCCGGTAACGCCGACAAGGATGAGAATCAAAGCCGCTGGAAGTACGCTCCGGGCTAATGCTCGTCCGGCATATTGCTCCGTCATGATCTCCTCCGGCCTACTGACCGGCCACCTTCCATTCCACGAGCTGGCCCTCAAACTCGAAGGGCTTGCTTCCCTTGTGCGACCGCAGCGACGCCTTGACGATGCCGCCTGGCACGGAGGTATTCTGGTGGAGTGTGGCCTCGATATCACGGCCCCACTCGGCGAAATCGTCGCGCGCCTGCACCGTGCTGACGCTGCAGTCCCACGTCCCGTCGGCGGCGGTCACGTTCTGGTTAAGCTGCTTCACAATCTTTGCGTTCGGGTGCGTCTGCGGGTGGGCTGATGGCTTTATCAGCTCCTCCTCGTAGAAGCTCTGCACGCGCTGCGGCCATGCCGGATCCTCGTCCAGCATCGCGTAGGACCTCTCAATGACAAGCTGGCCGGCGCTCTTGCGGTCCAGCGTACTCGTCACGCGAACGGGACGCCGGACGTTGCCGATGGTCTGATGACCCTCCAGGACCGCGTACGATCCCTCCGGGAATCGACTCCATCGATCGTAGTCGGGGTTAGGCACGAGACCTGCGCCGGCCACCGGTTTCGCCTCCGGCCGCCGGGCAACGTTGGTTGTTATCAGCGGCGCGATCTGGTACTCGACAAACGCTGTGCTCAGGACGTCGGTATGTCCACCTCGCCACCCTTTTTCCATGAACTCCGGCCGCCATTGGACGTACACGATCTTCGCGTATTGCTTGCGCATCTCGGGGGACTTGCGCGGCGGATGAGTGAAGCCCCGCAGTCCGGCTGCGGGCACCGAACCGGACCGGCGGTCTGCAGTGCCGGCCATGGGCACCAGGTGGGCGAGCACGGAGTCCTTTTCGGAGGTGAATACATATATGTGTTCTCGTACACGCTGCAGCGCCTTGGTCAGCTCGTAATCGGAACTGATGGAGGCTCCCACCAGAATGACGGCATCCACCGGGCAGGTCGGCGGTAGGGACTCCAGAGTAAAAGCCGCTATGGCCGTGCCCGCCGACAGGGCCACAAGTGTGACCGGGGCCTTGGGTTGTTCCCGGCGGTACTCCTGGATCTTCCGCGCGAGCTCAGCCGCCTTCGATCGCTTGTAGCTCTCGCTGGAGACCTGATCGGCGGCGACGCCAAGACCAGTCTGCCATCGAAACATCTCACCCGCCCCGTTGTAGCCCGCGGCACGCAGGCCATCCCGCAAGCCCCCGCTCCAGTTGCTGATCAGCCCGCCACCACCGGCGCCGTCCAGGTAATAGACGTAACCACGGGTCATTCGCGTCTGGCGGTCAGGCATGGTGTGGCTGCAACCGGCGCCGAGAACTGTCAAAGCGAGACATGCCGTTGAAGTAACTGTTGTTTTCATATCGAGCACTCGTTCACGGAATCCCTTGAGCCCCCAAAGCTACGGATGATCGTCGGTCAGGGCCTGCGGCCGTGAGCCTCGTCAAGCCGCTTGATGAACCGGTCGATCATCAGCACCATGACCTGCTTGGCGTGGCCGAACTCCTCAAATCCCTCCTTCACCGACAGTCGATTGCCCGGTCTCTTGTCCACTGCCGCGAAGACCCGCTCGCCTGTCTGAGAATCAACGCCCTCCGCCTCCAGCGAGGCGCTCCCGAGACCCGCGCCCGCGAGCTTCGTCGCCGGGTGGATGTTCAGCCAGGCCGTCGTCTGCTTCACGTCGGTGATGGCGACGCGCAGGCGCAAGACACCCGGACCCGGCTGTCCCACGACGTCGTATCCCTTGGAGATCCGCTTTCTCGCCTCTTTCTCGAAGTAGTCCGTGAGTTCCTTGAGCTTATCCGGGTCGATGGCTACGCCCTCGGCGCCCGGCGCGAAGTGCACACGCACCTCGTCGAGCAGGAACTTGTCGTATTCGGCCAGGCTCCTGGCTGGATTGATATAGCCGAATGCCGCCTCCATGTCCGGCCGCGGCTTGATCTGGGTGTAGTCTCCCAGGAACCCGGAGAACTCTGGCCCTGAAGAGGTGCATCCCGACAGCCAGACAGCCGACAGGCCGGCCAGAGACAGAGCCAGCCGACAAGCCCGCGCCACCTCAACACAGGAGCTATTCCGCCTCATGGTCACATTCCTCCTGTTCCGGAGAATTTCGCCCCAATCGGTCCTCGGCACTTATTGAGTCGCGTCTTCATGAGAGGATCTGCACATCGCTTCTGCGATCGCTCAGAGATCGACCGCGCAGTATCCATTCTGATCTGCATAAGCTCAAAGACTCATCTGCATCCGCAGGCCGTAGACGATCGCCACGTCGCGGTCCCCGGCACCGCCGCCGGGGTCAACGATGATCTGCAGGTCGGGCGTGACGTGAAGCCACGGGGTGACCTCGATGTTGTAAAACAGCTCGACACCCTGCTCGGCGTTCATACCCAGCATCCCAGGGAGATCATCCGAGAAGTTCAACATGTGTACCTTTCCGGTGATCTACACATCCCGAATCGGCGCGGGGCCGGGTGTCGCTGGGCGGCGCTTCCTGGTATCAATCAGTCGCGGCG
>JAFGKA010000058.1 GCA_016928855.1 Phycisphaerae bacterium | reverse complement strand
TCGAGAACGAAGGGTTCAACGAACTGGTCAATCGCTGGCACGCCGATCACGTCTATAAACATCATCCGGCCGCGATGCTAGTCTTCACGCTGGTGGCGATGCTGTGCCTGAACGTCTTTGTGGCGTTCTACTGCCGCAACCTCAAACCTGCGGCACGACGCGGCCTCAGCATGCTGCACATCGCCCGCCGGGTGGCCGCGGAGCTCTATGCCGGGCTTGAACGCGGGGCCGCGCGCGTCCCGACCTGACCCGCCTGCCGCGCTGCACGCCGCCTCGAACGCCGCCCGCGTACCTCGCCCCCGCCGAGACCGGGCGCGTACGCGCCCGCACGCACAAAAACACCCCTCCGAATCTGATCCCAAGCAATTCTCATCGCAACTCCTTATCCCCTCAACTCTTCACGCCCAAGCTGCGGAACTGCTGGGGTCTGCTGGATCCGTCTCGCCGAAGCCCCCGATTTACGGTACAATTCGTGCCCGTCGCCGTTGGGGCGGCTTCCTGGGCAAGACAACGAGACGAGGTCTTCGATGGCACAGCGTCGATTACTGGTGACTGCCGCGTTGCCGTATTCCAACGGCCGGCTGCATGTTGGGCATATTGCCGGAGCGTACCTGCCTGCGGATATCTACGTGCGCTATCTGCGCCAGCGTGGCGACGATGTGCGGTTCATCTGCGGCTCGGACGATAACGGTGTTGCGATCACGATCACGGCGGCGAAGGAGAAGACAACGCCACAGGACGTATGTGGCCGCTACCGCGCCCGACAGGAGGCGGATTTCGACGGGCTCGGCATCCGTTTCGACATCTATGGCGGCACGCACAGTCCCGAGTGCGTCGAACTGCACAACCGGATCAGTCAGGGCTTCTTCCTGGAGACACACAAGAAGGGGCTCTTCACCAAGAAGACGACCAAGCAGCTCTACGACGCACAGGCAGGAAAGTTCCTTCCCGATCGGTACGTGCAGGGTACGTGTCCATTCTGTAAGCATGGCGGGGCCTATGGCGACCAGTGCGAGGACTGCGGCCGCAGTATGGACCCGCTGGCGCTCATCGAGCCAAGGAGTACGATCACCGGCAGCACGCCGGAGGTGCGCGAGACTACGCACTGGTATCTGCGCCTCGGCGAGTTCGAGGCCCGCCTCAAGGTGTGGCTCGAGTCGAAGCGGGAGTCATCGGGCGACGAACCCGCCTGGCGCGAGGCGACGCTGAACTTCGCGTTGGGTCAGATCAAAGCCAGCCTGCCCGAACGGGCGATGACGCGCGACCTCGAATGGGGCGTGCCTGTTCCGTTGCCGGACGACCCGGACGCGGCCGGCAAGGTTCTCTACGTCTGGTTTGATGCGCCGATCGGCTACGTGTCGTTCACGGCCCGGTACTGTGAACGGGCCGATGGCGACTGGAAGGCGTACGAGCGGTGGTGGAAGGATCCGGCCTGTCGGATCATCCACTTCATCGGCGAGGACAACACCGTCTTTCACGCGCTGACCTGGCCGGCGATGCTCATGGCTGAAGGGAGCTTTCAACTGCCCAGTGCCGTGGTGGTCAACGCGTTTCTGAACGAGCGCGGACCGGACGGCGCGATGCTGAAGCTGTCGAAGAGCCGCATGGGCGACGATTCGGCGCTGTGGATCGAACAGTTTCTGAAAGGGTACGATCCGGATCCCCTGCGGTACTACCTCACGTCGATCGCGCCGGAGAACCAGCGCGGGGCGTTCGAGATGCGGGAGTTTCTGGCACGCAACAACGATGAGCTGGTGGCCAATCTGGGGAACCTGTTTAATCGTACGCTGACGTTCGCCAAGAAGTACTTCGACAACAAGGTACCCGAGGCCGGTACGCTCGCCGATGTAGACCACGAGTTGCTCGCCGCGCTGCCGGCGGCCTTTGAAAGAATAGGCCACCAGATCGAGCACTTCCACTTCAAGGCGGCGCTGGCCGACCTGATGCAGGTGGCTCGCAGCGGCAATCAGTACTTCGACGCGAAGCAGCCGTGGGCGCAACGTAAGACAGATCTGGCAGGCTGCGGGACGACGATTCATGTGTGCCTGCAGATGATCCGCGCGTTGACGACGCTGATGGCGCCGTTCCTGCCGTTTTCGGCAACGAAGGCGTTGGCGCTGCTGAACGTGCCGGCCGACGGGGCGCTGGCCTGGGATCCGGCCAGCGCGAGGTTGACCGCCGGCCATCCGCTGGGCGAGCCCGAAGTGCTGGTCAAGAAACTCGACATACCGGAGTAGGGGACCGGGCAATTGCGGCGTGGCGCGGCTGAAGTCGCGGAGAATGTCCGTCGCAGGCGGACACGCGCCACACGCTGAATCCGATCATCGATTCAGGAGGTATCGTGCAATGCCTCACCGGAGACAGACCGCGCCGCTGAGCAGCGCGGCGGTCGCGGCGGTGCTGCTGTGGACTGTCCATGGCGCGTTGGCTGCTAATGTGACAGATACGATCGACGGATGGCATTTCTCCAACGGCCGGGAATACCCCGGCGCGACCGGATTGCTGCGCCATAACCCCGACGACGGACACGGCGCGCCCGGCTGCGTGGAGGTGCAATTCTCGTTTGTCGGTGGCGGCAACTACGTTGCGGCGATGGCGCCGGCGCCGGCGGACGAATCGGTCCGGCGTGTGCGGCTGTGGCTCAAAAAGCCCGGTCGCAATCGGATCACGTTTCGCGGCGTCGACCGGACCGGCCAGACGTTTCAGAAGTTCATCGACTACCGTTATCCCGGCTGGCAGCAGATCGAGGTGAATCTTGATACCTGGGTGCATTCCTGGGGAGGGCCGGCAGATGGCACGGTGCGCCGGCCGTTCGAGCAGTTCGGCGTGCTGATCGAGAACGACGGCGAGGCCAAGAAGGGCTCGTACTTCATCGATGATATCGAGTTCCTGCCCGCGTCCGCCGAAATGCCGGCCGACGCAATACTTCGCAGTACGTACACCGCGTTTTCGTTCGATGCCGATGAACGATGGCGGGCAAGTCGCGGCGGCAAGCTCGATGGGGCGATGTGGACGTATTCGCTGCCGGATGTCGGGGCACGTACAACCGTTCACGCGGGTGTCTCGCTGTTCGGGCGGCCGCTGCGGATGCGGGTGGTCGTGGAATCCGACGGTCCGGGCCATGAGCTGGTTGCGGAATTGGCATCGCATTTTCAACATTTCG
>JAFGKA010000451.1 GCA_016928855.1 Phycisphaerae bacterium | reverse complement strand
CGCCGCCGGTCCGCTGCAGTGGTCCGAGATGGACTCCGCGGCCGAACTCGAACGGTTGGTGTTCTTGCCGTTTCTCACGCCGCGTTTTCCGCGGCATCCGCAACAGAGCGTACCCCTGCGGCTTTCCTATGAGAACCTGCTGCATCACGTGAACCTGGCCCTTCAGGAGCGGGGCCGGCTGCTCGATGAGCTGTTCGCGTACCCGCAGGTGCTGGGTATGTCCGCGGTTCGCATGTTGCCCGACAACATCGGTCCATACGTTGCGCACAGCTACAACATTGACATTCTACTACGGCTTGGGCATGTCAACGAAGCCGAGCGTGTGGCCTGCGAGGTGCTCGCCAACATCGGCCCGCGGCCGTGGCTCCTGCAGCGCCTGGTGATGATCTATGTGCTCAAGGACGAACCGGCGACGGCGGAGGTGTTCCTGGCCGCCCTGGCCAGGCAGCCCGGCCATTGCGACTGGGCGCGGTGCTATCAGCGGGCCCTGGCTGACGATCCCCGCCTGTCGAGCGATCCGCTGATCTCGCGCGTTCGACCTCTCCTGCACCGCGAGGATTTCGCCGGCAGCTACGTCGGCGTCAATCCCGATGAGGAGATGCTCCTGCGCTTGCTTCATACCAATCCGTACAATCGCGCAGCCTTCGATTTCCTCATGGCCCATCACCTGCTCAACCTCCGCCACGACCAGGTCGTGCGCCGGCTGCCGCTGCTCAAGGAGTTCGGCTATGACCGAATTCCCCGGCATATGGAGGAGGCGGTGCTCATGCACGCCAAGCTGACCGGCGAGCAACCGGACCTGGGCCAGTGGCAGATCAGCCCCGCGACCATCCAGCGGTTTCAGGCATTCGATCAGGCCATTGAACGCATGGGCGGGCTTGGCGACCACGACCCGCGACCGGTGCGCGACGCCCTGTTTCCCGCGTTCGCCGATACCTACTGGTTCTACTGCCTTTTCGGCAACACCTTCTTCGAGGGGGAATCGCCAATGCCGCAAGAGGAGCGTCGGCCATGAGGCGGACGGGAATCGTCATCCTGTTGATCCTGCTGGCGCTAGGGTCCGCATGGGCGGCGCTGGCGTTGCGGGCCGCAAAGCCGGTGATCGATGGTCCGAGGTCCGCCGCCGGCCGGGTGCCGACGATCGAACCCGACTACCGCGAGGTGGTGATCCCGCCGAACATCGCTCCGCTGCATTTCCGTCTCATCGAGGAGATCGACGTGTGGTCGGCGGAAGTTAGCGGTGAACAGGGCCCCGGCCGGGTTCTTCACGGCAGAACTCCGGAAGTGTGCATTCCCCGGGCTATTTGGCGCGATCTGTTGAACACCTCGGCGGGCGGGACGATTCGGCTGGCGTTCAGCGGTCGGCAGGTGGACGGCGCGTGGGTCGAATATGAACCTTTCACCGTCCGTGTAGCCCGCGAGCCGGTCGATCCATACCTCGTCTATCGGATCATCGACCCGGTCTTTGGCTGCTGGGGGCACATGAGCATCCGCCAGCGCGACCTGTCTTCGTTTGACGAGACCGCCATCCTTCGCAACCGGACCTTCGAGTACGACTGCACCAACTGCCATTCGTTCTGCCAGCGCGATCCCGGGCGAATGAGCCTTCAGATCCGCAGCCAGGACATCGGCGCGTGCATGGTAGTCGCGGACGAAGGTCAGGCGTCACGCGTGTATACCGCCACGGAGTTCAACCGTTCGGCCGCCTCCTACAGCCGTTGGCATCCGAACGGCCGGGTGATCGCCTTCGCCGCCATTCAGGTCATGCAGTTCTTCCACGCCGTCGGGCACACCCGGGACGTGTTTGACCAGGCCTCGGACCTCGCGCTCTACCTTGTGGACAAGAACATGGTTACGACCACGCCGGCCATCTCCGATCCGGACTGGATGGAGACCTATCCGGAATGGTCGCCGGATGGGGCGCGGCTCTACTTCTGTCGGGCCAGGCAGAAGCCTGTCGAGGAATTTGCGTCCGTGAAGTACGACCTCGTGCGCATCGCCTACGACGCACAGACGAACACCTGGGGCGAGTTGCAGACCCTTCTGGCGGCTGACGACATCGGCCTGAGCGTCACGCATCCGCGCGTCTCGCCCGATGGGCGGTATCTGCTCTTTACGATGTGCGACTACGGAAACTTTTCCATCTATCGGCCCAGCAGCGATCTCTATCTGCTGAACCTGGAAACCGGCGAGCGTCGCCTGCTGCCTATTAACAGCGACCGAGCCGAAAGCTATCACTGCTGGTCGGCCAACGGGCGATGGATCGTCTTCAGCAGCAAGCGGCGCGATGGGCTGTTTACCCACCCGTACCTGAGCTACTTCGACCCGCAGGGCAACGCCCATCGTCCCTTCATCCTGCCGCAGGAGGATCCGGGTTTCTACGATGGGCATCTCAAGGTCTTCAACGTGCCCGAGTTCGTCACCGGCCCGGTCACCGTATCGCCGTACCGGTTGAGCCAGGCGGTCACCGAGCCCGGCTTCCGCAAACAGGCGACACTGGATCCCCAGGTCGCTGCCCGTGACGCCGGCGCAGCCCGCGACATGCCCTGGCATTCCGTTCGTGAGGTTCCGGGCCACCAGCCATAACGCCGCGCGTCTCCGGGGATTCATTCACCGGCACAGGACCGCACGTCGCTGGCCGTAGCTCTGGGGGGCGTCGTATGAGCGCCCCAGTCCGCCTGGAAAGTACGGCCGACTTCGGATGGAGAGTTGGCGCTCATTTTTTTGTCATCAATCTTTCTGTCATCTCTCGATCGTAAACGCGATGCAGTTCCGAGTGACGCTGTATCGGATGCCGGCGTCAACGTGAACGGGCATCGGCCGCGCCAGTTTTGACAGAAAAATTGATGACAGAAAAATCCGATGGAATCACAAGGTTGACGGCAAGCCTCTTCTCTCGCTACCGGGAATCCCCGCTGATGCGGCGCGTGCGCATGGCTCAGAAGAACTCGCGCGCCGCCTTCCCCTTGACGCGCGACGCGACGTACGTCGCTCCGGGATGCCTTGCGTCCGTCGTGTGTCAACAGTTCAGCGGCGAAGAACGAAGCGTAGAAGAGACAGAGGGAAAAGAGCTATCTTCGCAGCCCCCCTCGCCTGACCACCATCCCGATCCCTCCGAAGGCCAGTAGCGCCAAAGATGTTGGCTCAGGAACCTCGGAGACGCGGAACCCGATGCTGACGCACTCGTACGTCGGGTAGTCGCCGTAGTTGCGACCCGACGCGAGCAGGTCGCCGTCATAGCTGCTGAACGACCCGCCCCGCTCGCCACGAAACGCACTGTAAGGCGCCGCTTCATTCCACTCCCACACGTTGCCACCCTGGTCAAACGTGCCGTACGGGCTGGGGTAAAGATACCCCCCGACATCTGTCGTATGACCAACGGACATGCCGTAATTCGCCATGCTCGTGTTGATATGGTCGCTGCTCGTTGGATACGGCCAGTAGTTGCCCGTGATGCCATCGTTCTTGTGATACGCCGCCTTGTACCATTCGTCCTCGCTGGTGATCGCCCACTTCCAGTTAACATTGCGCGTCACGGCTGACAGCTCCGCATCCGTCATCGCACCGTTCAGCGTGTAGGCACCCGTTTCCGTCGTGCCGGCGCCCTGTGGGCCCGTCGGCTGGCCGTTGTGCAGCCAGTTGGCGAACCGGACCGAGTCGCCCCAACTCACGTAGTTAACCGGGCGGTTGGCGTAGTTGCTCGCCACGCTGTACGTGTAGCTGCCGGAGCTGCCGCTCCGCTGGATCTTGCAGCCGTAGGTGTCCGACCACATGTAGGTGTTGTACAGCCCGTACATGTCCGCCGCCGCCACCTTGTTGAGGAACTCCGTGTACTGACCGGCGGTTACCTCGTACTTGCCGATGTTGTACGTGTAGGCCACGGCGCCGCAGATGCGGTTCGGGCCGTAGCCGCCGGCCCCGCTTCCGGACAACTCGCCCGCATTCCCCGGATTGCCCACCGGCACGGTCTCGATGTTCACTGCCATCGCCGTGCCCGCCAGAAGAGCGACCACCAACACAAAGACCGATGCGCGCAAAATCAGAGCGTTCATGCCTGACCTCCTCCTCGCGATGTGTGTCCTGATGGGGGGTGCTTTTCCGCCTCCGTCAAGACGATGCTGCGTAAACCTGCCCGGTGCTGACTGTCACCGAACTGAGTCCACAATATACCCGTGCGATCCCCCTGGAATCAACGCTCATTCGGAGAATCCGGTTCGCTTTCGTACGGGTGCGATCTGCGGTCGCCAGCCGAGCAGCCGGACGCCCCGGCTGCTGATTGGCGGAACGGTGCCCCGCGGGCCAGCCGGCCATCGTTGGTGACCGGCAATGGTCCGGCTCTCAACGCCTTTCCCGTCGCCATCGGGCAAGACGCAACGGCTTCCATGGCAGGACAATACGATCACTCACCGGGTGGGTCAGGCCCGAATCAATCGCTTCTGGCGCCGTCTTCCCGCGGTGCGCTGCCCCACCAGTCGTTGTTTGGTGTGAAAGCCGGGTCGAGGTACGCGGCGTGCGTTTTTTCCAGGGCGGCCTGATCTGTCGTTTGAAGCTTCTGCCACCGCGCTGCGCGTCTGGCCGGATCAAATGCCGGATCCTTCGTTGGGAACTTGGCGCCGGTCGCCTTGAGCCAGGAGTCGAGCTGGCGGCGCATGATACCGGCGCGCGCCGGCTCGGTTCGGGCCAGGTCCTCGCGCTCGCCCGGATCCGCGGCCAGATTGTACAGTTCGTCCCGCCCGTCCTCATGGTAGTGAATCAGCTTCCAGTTCCTTTCCACGATGACGGACGACGGTTCGCCGCCCTGGTTGCCGTAGTGCGGATAGTTCCAGAAGAACGGCCGGTCAGGAATCGAGTCACCCCGCAGCACAGGCACGAGGCTGACGCCGTCGATCGCCTGCTTCTCGGGCATGGCGACCCCGGCGAGTTCGAGGATGGTCGGATACCAGTCGATACCGTGGACCGGCACGGAACTGACCGTGCCGGTCGTCGCATGGCCGGGCGCCCGGATGTAGAAGGGCACGCGGGTGCCGCCTTCCCACTGACGCCCCTTCCCGCCGCGCAGGGGCAGGTTGCACGTCGCGGCCGCATCGCCGGAGGATACGCCACCGTTGTCTGAGGTGAAGCAGACAACGGTCTTGTCGGCCAGAGCCAGTTCGTCCAACTTGTTCAGGACGATGCCGACCGCCTCGTCCATCGATTCGATCATCCCCGCGTAGATCGGGCAATCCTG
>JAFGKA010000450.1 GCA_016928855.1 Phycisphaerae bacterium | reverse complement strand
GTACTCGGTCTCCGGAAAGCCGTACAGGGCGGCCTGCTTTCGAAAGAACGCCTCGTCCGGCGGATCGAGCAGGAACTGGCCGACGAAGAAGTTCGCGATGTGCTGCCCGTTGACGATGATGGGCGACGCCGCATCGGTCAGGCCGTTCCTGCAGGTATAGACGGAGAATCGCTCCCCCTCGCGCAGTTGGTTGGCAATGAGTGTGTCGCTCTCGACGCATTTCCGGCAGGCTTCGGGATTCTTCCGGTGAAAATCGGTGCAGATGGTCTGCCACCGCGCCCCCACCAGGACTTCACCTTCAAGATCAATGATCGCCGCCGCAATGCCGACCGATTCGCAAAAACTCTCCAAGAGCGTCTGCAGTTCTTTCTTTCCCTTGAACGAACGAAGCGCCACGGTGGCCGTCTCCACTCGGTCGGTCTCCACCGGCTGCATCAGGCCACCGCACGGTTCGGGCGTCGTGTCGGCCTCCGTGAAGGCTCGCTCACGTCCAAGCTCGTCCAGCAGGCTGTTGACCTGCGCCTTCAGCTCCACGATCCGTTTCTCTCGCCCGCTCATCGCGTTGTTATGCCGCGCCAGCTCGTCGAGCGATTGCTTGAGTTGCTCCTGAATCTGCATTCGCTCGGCAATCTCGTTCTTCAGTTCGGCATTGGCGCTGGCCAGTTCGGCCGTCCGCTCCCTGACGAGTTCCTCGAGATTGTCGCGGTGGCGCTGGAGTTCCTGCTCGGCGCGTGCTCGCACGAGCGATTCCGCTTCGAGAAGCTTCAGTTTCTGGCGGATGGAATCCCGCATCGCGGCAAAGTTGGCCGACAGGCTTCCGAGTTCGTCCGTTCGACTTGTGTCGATCGGGTGATCCAGATCGCCGGCCGCGATGACCGTGAACACCCTTGCCAGTGCTTTGATGGGATTGGCAATGCTGTTGGCGACAAGAAACGACGCCACCGAACCGACGCCAACAAAGATCACCAGCAACAGGAAGGCGTGAGCGGCCATCTCCTGCGTCTCGATGCCGATGCGTTCGAGGCTGAGCCCCATCTGGACCCAGCCGACATGCTCGCCATACGAATCGATGACCGGCGACAGGAAGTCGAGCACCGGGGTGCCGTGCGCGTTTCCCACCATACGCCGCCGGACTTCCGTCGTCCGCGTATTCTGTGCCGGCGCGCCGTCGGGAACCGCGCCTAATGACGGAGCCGCCCGGCCGGCGATCCGTGTCGCCTCGTCGTCGTAGATGGCGGCATACGCCACATCCTCGATCTCGAACAACCTGTTGATCGTACGGGCCAGACTGCGGTCGTTCTCGATGATGATTCCTTCGACGGAATCCATCGCAAAGTACCGAACGATGACCGAGCCCCTGGCCTGGAAGTCCGCCTGGAGCCTGCATCTGAAATCATGCAGGAGAAAGCCCGACAGGGCCAGCGTCGAGGAGACGACAAGCACGGATACGAGCGCAAAGACACGGACTCTCAGCGTGATCTTCATCGTATTCCCGAAACTCCGCATCGCCGGCTACCGGGGCCGCCGGCGCGCGTCCCGTATCCGGTACGTCGGCGTTACTCGGAGAAGACAACCATGGAACTCATCAGGTTGCCATGGAAGTAGCCGTATCCGGCAATGGTGCCCTGTTCCCCGGCCACAAAGCCACCGATGAACGTTCTGCCGTCCATGGCATCCTGGATCTCGGCGACCATCTTTGCCGTCTCGTCGCCGGCGCCGAGTCCGAGCGTCTTGGCGGCCCCGGCGCAATAGATGTGCAGCCCCCCGGCAATTTCCTTCATTCGAATCTTCCCGTTGACGAGCGCATCACGAGCAACGACTCCAGCGCGTGTCTTCAGTGCGCGCTTATCGCCCTCGACGTAGTAGATGGTGTCGCCACTGTGAATGTCCCCACCCGTGTTCATTGAGCCATCCGGGTTGAACCGCCAGGGACGGACGGGAATATATCGCATCTGGCCGTTGGGAAGCTCAATCGCTTTAGCCAGCGGGCAGACCCCGTTGGACATGACCAGCACGCTCTCCTTCGAGCAGTCGATGTCGTCGAAATGGCCGTTGGCCCATTCCCGGTACACGTCCTGCGCCGGCCGGCCATCGATCGCCTTGAGCAGGCGGCCGTCGCCGTCCGTGATCTTGCCGCTCTTCTTCTTCCCGATGAAGCCGGAATAGAATGAGGCGCCGGTTTTCCCCTCCGAATACATAAGGCCGACGATCAAGCCGGGTTTGTAGATCTTGTCGTTCCCGATCACATACCCCTGCCCGAAGACATCATCACAGTGTGTTCCGCCCGCGAGAGGGATGTCCGCGGCAAGAGTCTCGCTGATGCTCTTGACGATGGCATCTTCGTGGCCTTTCGTCGCCCCCAGCAGAATCACGGCCGGCTTCTCATCGGGCTTGCGTCCCGCATCGCGCGCCGCGTCCTCGATTGCGCTCTTTGTCAGCGCCATGACGTCCGCGCCGTCCGGCACTTCCTTCACGCCAATCCCGCAGACGAGGTCGCCGCCGGCGAAACCCATGATCGCCAGCGACCCTTTCTCGCCCATGTGCAACCCGTCCGAGGTAAAGACGCCCTTGTATACGTTCATCCCAAACAGCTTGGCCTGCGGGAACCGGCTACGCAGCGTGCTGGCGATCTCCTGCTCCCCGTAGTTCGCGGTCGTATACAGAACGATGAGCTTCGGGTCCTTGACCGTCCGGCTCATCATGACGATGGCTTCCTCGATCGCAACTTTGCCCCCGGCGGGATTGACGCTCCAGCCATGCGCCATCCGCAGTGGCTCCGCGGCAAGCGTTGGCGAACACACCAGAATCAGGCAAGCCCCAACGAAAGCGATCATCCTCGTCCGTGCGTTCATCAGAGCAATCTCCTCTACCGCAATAGCCGACACCCGCCGCCAAGACCGTTGGCGTCAGGCAATCGGCCGCTTTGTGCGTTCGCCAGCCGCCCCATCCAGGCTGGCGGAGAAAACATCAATCCCACTGGTAGGAGGTATCGAGCCCCGGAACCAACCACTTTAGAGTCGTCTTGGGCACGCGAGAGCGTTGCCGGTCTGTCCGATAATGAATCGGACATATCGATACGAGAAGGGCCGCCGAACGGAGGACGGCACCGGCCAGAGGACGGGGTTGTCTGCACGCCGTTGTCGGCAGATCAGTTACGTCCAAAGCACCGACACCCTGGCTGCCCGTGGATGGGCGGGAAAGTGGCCGGTGGCAGCCGTCCAATTGAGAAGAGTCGCCGACCAAGAATGGCCTTGGTGCCATTTTCGGTCGGTCCGTTTCGTTCTCCGGCGACCAGACACGGTGGTCGTCCAAGCACTGGCGGGCAAGCCGCCAGTGGCACCCATCGGATCAACGAAAGTCACCGACTGAAAATGGCCCTAGAACTCTGATGGCCTCGGCCGGCCGGGAAGCGTCACCGAAACCGGACGGGTCGTGCTCGTCGGCGGGCGATCGTTGCGACGATAGACGATGACGCGGTGCAGTGTGCCGCTGACATCCTCGAAGTCGCGGACATAGCCGGCGTCCAGCCATTCCGCCAGCTCGTCGAACGCACGGATCGGATATTGGCCGGCCCCAAAAAGGACCTCTTCCGATGCATCGACTACATAGGCCGGCGGGTCGGCGCGAAGGTCCGCCATCATCTGCTCGAAGCTGCTCGGCCAGACCCAGGCCGAACGGTCCTGTTCGAGCGGGTAGTAGTTCTCGAACTGGATCAGGCCGACCTGCGGGCTGCAGTGGGCGAACCGCGTCGCCATGCGGCGCTGCGCAATCAGATACACCTGCGGCTCCATCCCCCAGACAAACAGGCTTTCGTCCGGCGTCGTGTTTTCGCGCAGGCGCAACGCCACTCGCGAGACATGCGGCTGCACATCAATTCGCGCGAATATCGGGTCGACCCGCCCCGCGACATACGGCAGGCTCTCGCCGCGCAGAAACATCGCGACCATCGCCGCGATGACACCCACGCGAAACGCGACCCGGGTCGGTCGATGGCGAAGCTGTCCGAGCAGCAGCGCCCACCCACCGGCCGCCAGGACCGCCGTGAACGGCCAGTCCAGCATCCGGTAATGGTTGAAAAACCGCAGCCCCGCGGTCTCGGCCGCCCATAGCGAGAGCGTCAGAATCGCGAGCATCGCTCCCCGCACCCTCGGCACCGCGAACGCCGGTTCATGGCCTGCCCGGCCATCGCTGATCCTGACGCAAAATGCGATCGGTACAAAGCCGGCTATGGCGAGCATCATCACGACAGCGGCATGGTTGATCCACACCGACGCATCCCATAGCGCGTACAACAGCCGCCCCGGCGAATAAGCGATGGCCCCCATATAGAAGTTGACGTTGTGCCCGAAGTAGCCGAACGCCAGATCGGCCAAGGCGGCGTGGCGTGCGTACACCGTGACGACGACCGCAACGGGCACGAGACCTCCAAGGCCCACCAGAAACGCCCGTGCGACCGCCGGCAGGACCCGCCGATCCTTCGCCCAGTCCGCCACCCCCGCCGCGACGGCCATGATCGGCAAGACCGCCAGGCAATTCTGCCGAAAGCCGGCCGCGACCATAACCAGAGTTCCGGCAATGACACAGCGGATTGGCGAAATGCGATTCGGCGCCGCCAGGATCAGCCAGCCCGCCACGACCAGCGGAAGACTGGCCGGCATCTCGGAATTGAATGAGAGGTAATCCCAACTCGTGCCCATCGCCAGCAGGTAGAGCAGTGCCGCCCACGGCCCGGCATACGGCCCGAAGCAGCGGGACGCGATCAACGCCACAAAAATGGCATTGCAGGCCACGATGACTGCGCCGACGGCGTGCGCGGCCGGCACGTTGTAGTCGCCCGCGACGCGAAAAAGCCCCTGATAGGCCCAATACTGCAGCGGCCCCTTGTTCCCGACGGCGCCGACGTACGGCAGCGTGCCCATCGCGCTGCACCGGACGGCGGCAGCCGCATGGATCGACTCGTCGATGTTGATCGGCTGAAAGCCGATGCTGGGCAGGCGCGTCGCGACGTAAACGACCACTATGGCCACGATCAGCGTGCCGACTGCCAGCCGTCGCCGCCATGAGGAATGCGGAGATGGTTCGGTGTTGGCCGGCGACATCAGCGGGATGTCCGCCGACGCCGTTGAGAGAATATCCACGTCACTCATGCCATGTTCCGGATTACCTGAAAACGACCAGTCATCGCTGCTTCGAGCACGGGCCGCATGTAGTCGTCGAGCATCTCGGGGGAAAGCGGCACAGGCATGTTCCTGAGCTTGCTCTCAAGACTGGGGTGGCGCGCCGCCTGAATCGCGCGGTCGATATGCGCCGGTGTGAACCCCGGCACCTCGGCCAACGTCGTGGGGAAGCCCACGTCCTTGGCCAGTGTCAGCATCGCCTCGGCAACAGCCACACCGAGGTCACGACCATGGAGTCGATCGAGATCGGCTGTTCCATAGCCCGCGGTCCTGTAGAGCTGGCCGACAGCCCGCAATCGCGCCTCGATCGCCGGGGCGTAGAAGACCATGTAGTACGGGTTCAGCAGCGCACAGGCCCGGCCGTGCGGCAATAGATCGACCAGCGAGAAGCTCGTCAGATGCGCTCCGCTGGTCCCGCCGAGCATGATCGCGTAGCCGCCGAGATCCGTGCCGAGGCCGATCGCTTCGCGTGCAACGAGGTCTTCCGGATCGTGACAGGCGGTCTTGAGATGGCTGATGATCAGTTCGATGCCCAGCAGTGCGACCGGCTGCACGGCCGGCAGATTTGTGTCGGTTGCGCCCACCAGGACTTCCAGGCAGTGCGAAACGCCGTCGAAACCGCCGTCCGCGGTGAAGTCCGGCGACATCGTGGTCGTCATCGCGTAGTCGAACAGGCATCGCGTCGGCACGACGGCTTCGTCGATGATCAGCATTTTCTGCACGGCGGCCATGTCGGTCACGTTGGAATACTTCGTCAGGTGCGCCGCCGAGCCCGAGGCCAGTTGCGCCGCCACGCAGGGCAGGAGGTGCCGGCCGGTCGCCTCGAGCATGTGCGTAACTTGCCCCACGCCGAAGCAGGCGGCCAGATCCGGGTATCGATCGCCGAGCACGCGATAGGCATTGGCCGCCTTGACCGCGTCGATCACGCTGCCGCCGCCGACAGCGACCACGACGTCCGGCTGCTGTTCGGCCAACGCCTCGGCGATACGAAACACATCTTCGAAGGGCGCGTTCGGCCTGGCCCCCGGGACAAGCTCGCCGGCGAGAGCCACGCCGGCTTTCTCCAGCGACGCCCGGGTCGCGTCATGAATCGCGGGGCCCCATGACTTGCCGACGCCTGACGTGACCACGACTGCGCGGTGTCCGAGGGCCGCAGTGTGCTCGCCAAGCCGTCCGAAACACCCGAGGCCATGGACATACGCATCGCCCTTGAACCGCGTGAGCCATTGAATCGCCTGCTGTTTCCGATCCATTGCCACGTATCTCCACGACCCCAACTGCCGCTTGCTCTTCTAAACCGGACGGCCGGCGATGGCAAACCGCCCTCGCTCCGTCGAATACGATCGGGCCTGCAAAACACCTCGTCCACTGTACACGCGAATCGACCGATGTGAGCGGTGCGGACGCCCCGCCGAACCGGCTGAACGAAGACCCACATATACACCGTCGCGGACTTGGTTTGCACGGGCGGCAGCTTGGCGCCATCATACCATGCGGCTCTATTCGCATCGGGGCGGTCCGTCTGGACCGATCGCTGGAGGGCCCCGACGCGGCAATAACCTGGAGAATCTGGACCCATGACCGGATACAGTTCAACCCTCACCTGGGCGCCGGCCCTACTGGTATGCGCATGGCCGGCGTGCGCCTCGGATTTCGCCATTCGCGACGGCGATACGGTCGCCTTCCTCGGCGACAGTATTACCGCTGAGGGTACGTACGGACGAATCATCGAAACCTACACGCTGCTGCGATACCCGCAGCGCAAAGTGCGTTTCATCAACGCCGGCTGGGGCGGCGACACGGCGGCCGGCGGGCTCAAGCGGCTGGAACGTGACGTGCTGGACGCCGGGGCCACGCTGGTCACGGTCGCGTACGGCATCAACGACATTGGTTGGGGCGGGCGCGCCGATGGCGAACACAAACAACAGTACCTCAACGGCGTCAAAGGCATTGTCGAACGGTGCAAAGAACGCGGCGTCCGCGTCTTCATCTGCTCGGCGGCCGTCACTGGTGAGAACCCGGACACGAGCGAGAACGGATTCCTGCAAGAGATGTGTGATGAGGGCATGGAATTGTCCCGGTCGTTGGGCGGTGGTGCGATCGACGTCCAGCGTACGATGCGGGAATGCCAACGTCGCATGCTGGCTGCCAATGCGAAGGTCACCGACGACCGCAAGAAATCCTCGATGCACGCCGACGACGGCATCCACCTCAACGAACTCGGCCAGTTGGCAATGGCCTACGCGATCCTCAAGGGGCTCGGCGCGCCGGCGGACGTTTCGTCGGCGACGATCGACGCTGCGGCGCTGCGTGTCACGGACGCGGCCGGCTGCACGATCACCGATCTGGAGCGTGCCGGGGGCACGATCTCCTTCGTCCGAACGGACGAGGGGCTGCCGCTGAACCTGGGGCTGTTTGCCTGCCTGCACTTTCGATTTGTCCCGATCCCCGACGGGCTGAACCGGTACATGCTGACGGTGAAGAACCTGGACGCCGGGGAGTATGACGTGGGCGTCAACGACCGTCCGCTCGGCACGTTTTCGCACGATCGACTCGCCGGCGGCATCAACATCGCCTCGGCGACGGCGGATCCGTGGGTGCCCGGCGGTCCGTGGGATGCACAAGCATGGTTCCTGAAGATGCCGACGGATGCGCGGGGCGAACTGGTCCACGCCCGCAAGCTCGCCGGCGACTACCTCAAGACCAACCCGGACCACGCCGCCGTCCTTGAGCAGATGCAGGAGATTGACCGGCGACTCGTGGACCTGCAACGGCTGGTGGCCCGGCCGCACCCCTACCGGTTTGTGATCCGCCCTGCCACAAAGGCGGAACGGAAATAGCGTCCGTGGCAATTCGCGGTCGAGCACCGGCCGACACGGCACGGAGCATGCACACGCACCACGACAGGAGAAGAACCATTGTCTCACCGAATCATACGAGCCCTCCGCGTCCGACCCGGTTTCGTCACGACAGCGGGTTTTCTGTTGCCGCTGGTCACGGCGGTAGCGACGACAAATGCCCAAGCGAAAGTGACCACGCTGGCCAGCCCGTTCTTTCGCGTCAGCTATGATGGGGAAACGGGGCGCTGCGATATCTCACGAGGCAGCGAGACGCCGTTTCTGCGCCAGCTCACGGCCAGCGCCACCACCGCCGCAGGCGAGCGTCGCATGACAGACAATCGCTACCGCCATAAGGTGGACATCCAGCCGACCGAGGGGCTCATGGGCAAGGGACAGCAGTTGATCGCCACCGCCACCGACCAAGATGGCAAGATCGACTTTGAGTTCCGCGTGACGCTGCCCGATGCCCGCGATGCCGTACTCATCGAAACAATCTGCCGCAATCCGTCGGAGGAACATCCGCTCCGCCTGCCGCGCATCCAACCGGTCCGCGCGATCCTCGCGGAAGGAGCCGGCTGCACGTGGCCGGACGTCACGAAGATCCTGACGAACGGAAAGATGTACTACGACGCCGGCCAGGTTGTGGACTTTCGCGCCGGCCAGGATGCGAGAAGTTGGTGGAACATCGGCCTGTATCGCGGCGAGGGTCAGCCGGGGCTGGTCGTCGGCTACGTCCAGAACGATACCGCGCTGGGGCGCATCTTCGTTCACTATGCAAAGAACGGAGACGCATCCGCGCCGGCGGACACATTCTCGCTGATCGCCGAATCTGTCTATGAAGAGCCGTTCGAGTTGGCCCCCGGCGCGAGTGTGCATTCCGACCCCGTCGCCTTCCTCGTCGCGGACGATGTCTTCAGCGCGCTCGAAACGTACGCCCAGACCGTCGGCGACCTGCATCACGTGCGGCTCAACCCGATCATCAACGGCTGGTGTAGCTGGTTCAATGCCTACGGGAGCGTGAGCGAAGCCGAAGTCCTGCGTAACGCCGAATTCGCCGCCCGGCACCTCAAAGGCTATGGCTTCGAATACGTGCAGATCGACGACGGCTTCTACCGCGCGTTCGGCGACTGGGAGGGCAACGAACGATTCCCACACGGCATGCAATGGCTGGCCGCGAAAATCCGGGCGATGGGCCTGCGACCGGGCATCTGGCTGGCGCCGTATGTGATTGCTGAAGGCACCGAGGTACACCGCCAGCACCCCGACTGGCTGGTCCACCGAGCCAACGGGCAGCTTCAGCAGATCGGCCCGGGGCTCGTGCAGGATTCGGAAGCCGCGCGCAACGCGAGCCCGAAACTCTACTCGCTCGACATCACGCATCCTGACGCCGCCGAATGGCTGCGCGGGCTGTTCGATCAGGTCGCCAATGACTGGGGGTATGATTTCATCAAGATCGATTTCGTCGACTGGACACTACTGGCCGCTGAACGGTTTCACGATCCGACCGTCACCGCCGCCGCGGCGTATCGCAAGGGTATCGAGATCATGCGACAGGCGATGGGCCCAGATCGCCATTTGCTCGACTGCGGCCCCGGCGCCGTGTCTGTCGGGCTCATCGACAGTATGCGCATCGAACTCGACCAGCCGCCGCCGACATGGAAGCAATACTTTCTGCATCCCGCCAGTACCGCCCCAGCGGCCGCGAAGCGCTACTACTTCCACAAACGCACCTGGATCAACGACGCCGATCACATCGTGCTCGAACGGCTAACCCTGCCGCAGGCGCAGGCGGCCACGACGATCGTCGCCCTCTCCGGTGGCACGGTCATGGCCGGCGACCGGCTCACCGATCTCGACACACCGCGGCTCGATATCCTGCGGCGGGCCTTCCCGGCCTATGGCGAGGCGGCACGGCCGATCGACCTGTTCGAATCGGAGTGCCCCGAAGTGTTCGCCCTGCCGGTCCGGAAGGCGTTCGGCCAGTGGCTCGTGCTTGGCGTGTTCAATGCCGACGAAAACCAGCCAAAGACGAAGCACATCCCGCTCGCACGGCTGGGCCTTGCTCCGGCCAAACGGTACGTCGCGTTCGACTTCTGGAACCAGCGATCCGTCGGCGAGATCCGCGACGCCCTGACGGTAACGTGCGAACCCTCGTCCGTACGGCTGTTGGCGATTCACGAGTGGCGCGACACCCCGCACGTCATCTCGACCAGCCGGCACATCACGCAGGGCGGCATCGAGTTGGAGGACGTGACCTGGGACGCTGCGACGCGCACGCTGCGCGGTGTCTCGCTCGGCCCGGCAGGCAGTTCGCACTATGTGTTCGTCCATCTGCCGGAGGCCCGCCCCTGGGTACAGGACCACCCGTTCTACGCCTACGATTACGGACAGTACACGCTCAAGGTAATAGAACCGCACATTCTTCGTATCCAGGTTCGCTTCCCCGAAAGCGGCTGTGTGCCGTGGAACGTGAACCTCGCAGGATTCTTTGCCGGCGGCCGCCCGCAACCGGAGCAACCGGCCGCACAACAGTAAACTGCGATGCGTGCAGAGGAGAGGATCATGCCGAAGCGATTGGTACAACCGAGACTTCATCGCGTCTGTGTCGCCGTAGTGTGTCTTATTTGCGGCACTACGACCGTCGCCTCGGAGGATGCCTCGCTCGGCATGCGCCAACGACAATGGCCGCCGAAGACACAGCGCATATTGTTGACGGACGCACAGATCGCCCGGGCACGCACGCTCTGCGACACCGACGACGACGCGAAGAAGATCTGTGATGCCATCGTGGCCAAGGCGAAGCCGTGGGTAGCCCGCCCCGTCGAACAACTGCGGACGATGCTGCCCGATGGGCGTGTTCCCCGTGCGTTCAACGTCTCCACGCGGGGCTGTCCGGTGCACGGCAAGGCCATCTACCGGCATGGCATCTATCCGTGGAAGCTGAATCCCGACCGGCCGTTCACCATCACGTGCCCGATCGGCGGTGAGACCTATCCAAGCAACGACTTCGGCGCGTACTACGCCTCCGGCTTCACCGACGAGAGCACGCTGACCGGCGAGCACGTCGATACCGGCCGCGGCTGGGTGAGCCCCAGCGGCGAGAAGTACTGGCTGGTCGGCTACGCCACGCACTGGAACTGGCAGAACACGTGGCTGCCCGCGGTCGATGTCCTGAGCCAGGCCTACGTGCTGACCGGCGAGCGCGCGTACGCCCAGGCCGCAATCGCGATGCTCGACCGCATCGCCGAAATCTACCCCGGCATGGACTACAGCAAACAATCCCGCTACGCCGAACTGACCAACGGCGCGTACCGCGGCAAGATCGTCAACCTGATCTGGGAGACGGGCGTGTTCCGCCATCTGGCCGTCGCGTACGACTACGTGTTTGATGCGCTCGCCGGCGACGACGCCCTCAGCCTGCCGTGGCGAACGGCCGACCAGATCCGGGCAAACATCGAAGCGAATTTGATCGAGGAAGGGATCGACGCCGTAGCGCGGGGTGACATTCGCGGCAACTTCGGTATGCACCAGGACACTCTGGCCCACGCGGTCGTCGTGCGCCAGAGTGGCCCGACGCGTGAGCTGCTGGAAAGCATCTTCCGGCA
This sequence comes from Phycisphaerae bacterium, assembly GCA_016928855.1. Classification (GTDB taxonomy): domain Bacteria; phylum Planctomycetota; class Phycisphaerae; order UBA1845; family PWPN01; genus JAFGKA01. The sequence continues at coordinate 7,968 of JAFGKA010000450.1, read as the reverse complement.
GACCGGTGCGACCGCCGCTGAGGAAGGCCTCGACTATGCCCTGCACAACCTGGTCTTCAAGGATGGCATGCCATTCGAATCGAGCCCGGGCTACTGCTTCGGCTGGGTCAGTCACATGGTGGGCCTTGCACACGCCCTCGACCGTGGCGGCATCAATCTCTACCAGAACGCGAAGATGCGATACCTGTTCGACGCTCCTCTGCAGATGATCTGCGCGAGCCATTTCACGCCAGCCATCGGCGACGCGGGTAACATCAATGCTCGCTGGATCGGCCCCAGTGCCGGTATCTATGAAGCCGCTTTCCGCCACCTTCGATCACCGCACTACGCATGGGCGGTCGCGAGGACCGGCGGCCTCAAGGGCAAGGCCATCCGATCGTTTGACGACCTGTTCGAGGAATCGATCGACGACACGATCCGTACCGAGGCTGATGCCTACCGACACCTGCCACCGAGCCGCGTGCTCGACGGCTACGGCCTGAGCGTGCTGAACAACGCGAAGGACTCCATCGCCGTATCGATGTACCAGGGCCTCCGCGGCGGGCACGGACACTATGACCGGCTCAATATCGAACTGTTCGGGTTCGGGCACCGCCTGTCGCCCGATCTGGGCTATCCGGACTTCATGAACGACTTCGTGAGCGGCATCTACAGTTGGACCAAGAACACGGTCAGCCACAACTGCCTTGTGGTGGATCGCCAGAGCCAACCGGGCAATGCGGCCGGGCGCGTGCTTCGCTTCCACGACAGCCCCACCATTGATGTGGTTGACGTAGATGCCGCCGGCACGTATCCGCAGGCGGATGTCTACCGGCGCACGCTCGTTCTCGTGGAGATGGACGCCGACCACGCATACCTCGTCGATGTCTTCCGCGTGCGCGGCGGCAAGGATCACGTGCTCAGCCTCCACGGCCCGGAAGGCGAATTCGAGTTGATCGGCGCGGAACTGCCGCCCGCGGTTACCGAGGGCACACTGGCCGGCGCTGACGTGGCCTGTGGCGCACTCTACGATGATCCAGTCCGCGGCAAGAGCGGTTACACCGGCGGATTCAGTGGCTATCGGGGCAGTGGCTATTCTCACTTCTTCAACTGGCAGCACGTCAGTTCCACGACACCCCTGATCGGCCACTGGCGATGCCTGAAATCGGAGGTGGGTCTCCGCATGCACATCGCAGGGCACGCCGAACAGGAACTGACCATCGCGGACGCCTATGTATCGCCGACGCAGAGAGTCCCGACGATCCTCAAGTACGTACTCGCGCAGCGACCCGGCACCGAAGCGGGTAACATGTTCATCACGGTCTGGGAACCGGTAGACGGCAAACCGCGAATCGATCGCGTTGAAATCCATGCCGACGCGGCACTCGGCAACGGTCATGAGCGGATTGCCGCCCTGTCGGTGCATCATGGCGAGAGCACCGACATCATCGCCGTCGCTCCGGAGGCCGGTCGCGGTTATCACGCCGGTACGCTGACTTCGGATGCGGCTGTCGCCCTGGTTCGCATGAGCCAGGGCAAGGTAACACAGACGTTCGCCGCCGGCGGCTCGAAGTTGACCCGCGACGAATACACGGCGACGGTCCCCGCCACGATCACCGGTACCATCCGGACGGCCGATTATGCAACGCGGTCGGTCACAATCGAAACGCCAACTGAGCTGGTTGCGCCCAAATCGCTGAGCGGCAAGACGATACGGATCTTCAACGACGCGCATTCCTGCGTGTACCGTATCGCCGCCGCCGAACGGATCAGCGGAAATCTCCGGCTGACGCTGACCGGCTCCGACGTCTTCACCGGCCGGGTCAGGATTGGCGCGGTCGATGCGGAGGCGAAGAGCGTCACGACGCCGACTCGCGTGCTCTATCCACACAACGTCGCGGGTATGCGGCTGCTGACGAATGATCTGGCCCACGCCGCGAAGATCGTTGCGATGAGCGGTAAGACCATCCAACTGCAACCGGACACGCCGCCCGGCCCCCTGGCGGACGGATTCGGAAAGCAGGTCGGCCAGGATGCCTGGATCGCGGACTTCGGCACGGGCGACCAGATCGAAATTGAACGCACAACGGTGTCAGAATGAATCTGAAACGACGCCGAGCGGATGTTCGCACCTGCGTACGCGACGGTCGGCACGATCAGGGTCGTGACGGCAACTCCCGCGAACGACGTCACCATTGATTCTGTTGTCTACTTGCTGGCGCGGGGCCGGTTTCTGGCGGTTCGAACCACCAGAAACCCGCTCCGCGCCTGTTTGTTCTATGGGCAGGGGCAATCGGAGTTACAGTTGGTCGGCGTGTTGTCGTGGACGTTCAGGCCTGTGAGCACGGGCGAGCCGCCGCAATGGATACCACCGCCGCCCGTTGATGTCGTATCGGTAAGAGCGTTGTAGGTCACGGTACAGTTGGAGATCGAGCAGTCGACGCCGGTACATATGCCGCCGCCCTGGATGACTGCGGTATTGTGGCTGACGGTGCAGTTGTCGGCCAAGCTCTTGAAGAGATGCAGTCCGCCGCCCGATGTACCTGTGGCTTCGTTCCGCAGGATCGTCGACGACAGGACGCTGCCTTCGGAGACGCGCGCGCCGCCGGCTTCGGGCGCTTCGTTGTGCTCGATCCAGCAGAGGCTGACGAGCGGCCCGCGTTCGGCATAGATGCCACCACCGCGGTAGGACGCTTGGTTATCTTCGAAGCTCGAGCTGAGGATGTAGACCTCAAGGTCGCTGCCGATGCCGCCGCCGTTCTTGGCCGTGTTGAACGCAGCATATACGTCGGAGATAACCGGCGGAACGGCGGTGTCAGACAGGCTGCCCTGGGCGTAGATGCCGCCGCCGTTGCCGTCGATGGCCTCGTTGCTGGTCAACTGGCAGTTCGAAACGTTGGTTTGTTGAAGGTAGATGCCGCCGCCCTCGCTGTAATACGAGTTGCCGCCGGTACCGGCCCGGTTGCCGACGATATAGCCGGAAGAGATCTGGCTGTAGGTGGCGTAGATGCCGCCGCCGCGTTGGCCGGCGGTGTTTGCGATCAATTCGATCTGGGAGACTTCCGTGCCGTCGCACCGGACGCCACCGCCGTTCTCGCCGGCGGAGTTCTCGCTGAGCGAGCAGCCAACGATGAAGAGGGTCTTGCCAGCGGAGACACGGTTGGCATAGATGGCCCCACCGTCCTCGCCAGCCTGATTGTTGTCCAACATGCTATTCTCGATGGACACACCGTTGCCCGCCTTGATACCGCCGCCGTCGCGCTCGGCGACGTTGTAGGTGAAGAAGCACTCGTGGAACGAGGAGTATTCGTCCGCGGAAGCACCGCCACCATTTTGAGCCGTGTTGGTGGTGAAGGTGCAATCGGTGACGATGGCCTCCTTGCCGAACGACCCGCCGCCGCCCGTGAACGCGTGGTTCTCCGTGAAGGTGCAACCGGTGAGTTGGCATTTACCTGCAGCAATACCACCGCCGGAAGAGTCGGCGGTATTGCTGGTGAACGTGCAGCCCGTCAGGATCGGCACGTGCTCTTCATCCTTTGGGGTGTTCGACAAGTTGAGTGCGCCGCCCGAGGAGGTTGCGTGATTGGACTCGAATCGGCAGTTCTCGAAGGAGACGATGGTCCCGACGTCCGAGACGTAGACGGCGCCACCGTTTCGGGCGTTGCACGAGCGGAAGGTGCAGTTCTTGAATGTGGCGGTGGTATCTCCGGTCAGCCGGAGAGCGCCTCCGAGGTCGCCCGAGCCGCGGTAGATCTGCAGGTTCTGGAAAGTGATGTGGACGTCGTCGAGCCAACCGAGCTGGGCCGCGTCGCCGAGGTCGATGATAGATACGTCGGCCCCGGCGCCCTCGATGACAATGTGGTCCCGGAGAATGGTGATGTCGTGGAAGCCGGGGCCCGCGTGTGTGCCGGCCTCGATGTGGATGATGTCGTTGTACGTCGCGGCGTTGAGCGCGTCCTGGAGCGTAAGATAATCTCTTGGCACGTACAGCGTGCGTGGCGGGTTGGAGGCGAAGACGGCGCGGACGCTCTTGTTGGACGTCATCTTGACTACGCCGGTCGGACCGTCGCCGCTGAGGGCGCCTTCCCAATGATGAAATTCGTACCGGCTGGTCGGTTTGGGGGCGGCCAGGACGTTGACTCCGTACTGGTAGAGGCCGCCGCCGGGAAACAGCATGATTTCACCGCCATCAGAAGGAAAGACCTCGGTGGTCAGGCTGTACGTGGGCGACCCGGATCCGGTGCCGGCGCCGGTCCAGGTGTCGCCCTGGCCCTCTGGGACGATGCCCGCGACAAACAGTTTGGAGCCATCGACGGGCTGATCGTGCAGTTCGGTCGCGTGCACGGTTTCGCCGCCGCTGCTGACAAGGTTACGGATGGTCCAGCCGGCGACCTCGTAGCCGGTATCTGCCTGGGCGGTTGCATCCAGCGATTGCGTGAAGGCGTAGAGGCCCCACGCCAGATCGTCCGGGGAAAGGCTGGCGGAGCCCAGGTCCGTGGGATCGGCATCGGCCAGCATTCGGGCAAGCAGTACCTGTCGGGCCTTGAAAAGGTTGTGCGAGTACTTGTAACTCGGCATGCCGTCGATGATCTTGAACGTAATGTGAAAGTCGCATTGGCTGCCCCGGGCCAGTTCGGCGCCGATCACGTCGTACTTGTAGGCGCCGGCCAACTCGATGTATTCCTTCCACGACAACGACGGGCCTACGACCCCGAAGAACTTGATGCCGAACTCCGGTTTGACGAAAACCTGGGCAGTGATTGGTGAGACACCCCACTCCGGTGTATGGGGAGTGAACGTGACGGTCTTGTCGTTGATGACGTTCCAGCCCTCGCCTTTGGTGTATTCGGCGCCGAGCGTGGCGTCCGCATCGAAGTCGAGCCCGGCGGTGATCGTACCCACATCGCCGAATGTCACCTGGGCGCCGACCTTGACCTCCAGAAAGACCTGGTAAACCACAGGTACGCCGGCAATCACCATGATTCCGCAGGGGTCCGGCCACTTGACCTTTCCAATCGTGGTATCCTTGCTGATAAGTTCCGAGATCTTGGCGGCTTCGATGGTCACATCCAGGCCCAGGTGAAAGCCGGTTCCCGCCGTGCAACGCAAATGCTGGAGCTGGCTGCCCTCGATGGTGGCGGTGATGTCGAAGTCCGGATCGAACTCGATGGTCAACTGGTCGAGCGACACCTTGCCCCATTCGTCCAGTGAGATCTCGTGGTTGGTGAAGCTGAGCGCGGCCTGTTGATCGGCGGTTCGATAGAACCGGACACGTTTCATGTCCGCTGGCGTGAATGCCGCCGGCATTTCGATGACCGCGTTATCAGGTTCGAAGGGAATACTGAGCTGAAGGGTGCCGTTGCGAATCAGATCGGTCAGGGCGGCCTGTTCGGTCTCCACGATGACCTGGTCGCCGCTGACGATAGGCGTCGAGGTAACGCGAAGCAGTTTCCCGTCGCCTCGCGTGGAGATGAGCAAAGACCCGGGCGCGATCGAAGCCGGGATGTCGCTGCCGGTCAGCGTGGTGTGCCCATCGTCATCGGTGACGACTTCGATACTATCCGACAAAACTTGGCGATTTTCGTTGAGGCCGCCGTCCGGGTCGGCGCCACCGCTGCCGCCTGTGTCCGTGTTGTCGCCGCCAGCGGTGGCCAGGAAGACGGCTTCGATCTGGAGATCGCCGTTGACGGTGACCTGGAGCGGGTTGGTGGTGCTGGCAACGTCGCCCTGCCAACGGTCAAACTCGAAGCCTGCGGCGGGTGTGGCGGTCAGGGTAACCTGTTGGCCCGCGGCAAAGGGATCTTCGGGCGGGTCGATCGCGACGGTGCCGGCGTCGGCGGGATTGACTGTGACGGTAATCGTATGGGTGGCCCCCGCGTCGCCGTCGGCGGGAGCGCAACTTCCAATGGGAAGGATCGCCAGAGCCGTCAGCGTGAGCGTGGTGACGACCAAGTCGGAGCGCTTCACATGAGGAGAGCGGCTGTGGAACGGGGCGACGATGGACATTGTGGTGTACTCCTGTGGCCTCGGATGAGCAGGTGGCGCGACCCGTTGACTGGAATGGGCAACGGCCTACCCCCCCGCTTGTCGGTCATACACTGGCAACCGACGGGGATCTCACGCAAGTCGAAGCCTACAGCCCCGCGCGGCGGCCACTGTTCCAGGTGCACCTCCGAATTGAAGGTCGATACCCATGAGAACACATACAATTATACCAGAAGGCGGTGCGGCATCCAAGGTTTCCCGGATACCCTTCTGGCGGGAGAATAGACTTGTCCGGGGTGCGGCAGTCGACCCGACCCATCTTCGTCCCCAACAGCGTCATTGACGCCTTGCGGCTTCTCCTGGCCATCGGGGGCACTGTTTCATCGGGTGTGCGCTGCGCGACCAATCCTGAACGAAGGATAGTGGCTGTACCGCCCAGCTCCAGCCTGGTCTGATCGTCGAAACCAACCCGCAGCGGCTGTCGCGTGCTTCACGCGTTGCACTCTTTACATTTCGGTGGCTTGAGGTTCGTTCTCGTTTGTGTTCACATGCGAAACCATCCCCGCGTGGCACGACACTGACCGTGTCATCCGACAGATCCGGCGTTAGAATGACTGCCATGACAGAATGCCCGAAGCGGTCAGGACACACACACGGAGTACCCATGGCACGACGAAAAAATCACCTGTTCGCGGCCACCGCTCTTGCCGCAATCGCCTTCGGCACGGCAGCATCCGCGGCGCCGCCAGCTACGCAGCCGGCGCAACCGACGACGTCGCCGACAGCGACGCCGCCGCACACGCCGAACATGGTGCTGCTCTACTATGGTTATGACTCTCGCGGCCCCCGCGACTGGACCGCTGAGAACCTGAAGTACTACCTCGGCCATTACCGCGACCGAGGCACACCAAACGAAACGGCGACCGACACGTTCTTCGACACGGTGCTCTGGATGTACCGGATCAGTTCGCGCGGACGCTTGTTCGAAACGTCGCTGCGGACCGAGCCAACAACCGAGATCGACTGGCGCGAGTGTCTGGACCGGGCGTTCGCACCGGGGCTGCAACTGCATGCGCTCGAGACCGCGACCGCGCAGCTCGAAGAGCGGCTCAAGCGCCCGGTGCACGTATGGGTCGTGCTGACCCTGCCGTATCCCGATGTGCGGGTCTCGCGATGGAGCGATACTCCCAAGGGAACACCGTGGGATTTCGGCGGTAGCGACGCCCACCGGCTGGAGGCCATGCAGTGGTACGCCCGCACCGCCATCGAGCGGTGGAACGAGGCGGGCCTGGCGCATCTGCGGCTGCTGGGATTCTACTGGTTCAACGAGGGGCACAACAATCTGCGCCCGCAGGCGGGACTCGATAACGGCCAGCCGACCAGCGACGAAGGGCTGATCCGCGAGACCGCCCGCTTCGTGCATTCGCTCCGGATGGATTCGCGGCCGCTGACGCTGACATGGATTCCGTACAGCCCATACGGCGGGCCGCGCCTCAACGTCACCGCGGCGTTGATGAAGGCCCCGGCAACTGACCGGCCGGACTATCTCATGGTGCAGCCCAACTACTTCTTCGCACGGCACAAGAAGCAACGTGACGATCTCGTCACACTCGTTCGCAATGTCGCGCCAACCGGTGCCGGGATCGAGGTCGAGTTCGATGAGAGCCTGCTCAAGGATGAAGCCGCGCGTCAGCGCCTGCGTGACTACCTGGAGGTGATTCCAGCCGAACATCCCGACTGGAACCGCGTCCCGGCCGGCTACTACCAGGGGCTTCGGGCAGTTCATGCCATGGCCACGCAACCGGAGCTGGCGCCGCTGTACGAAGCGCTCTACAACTTCGTTCGCGCGAGAAGGTAAGGAAGAGGCAGACAACAGAAACAGACGCAGCATGCGTCGGTCAGAAAATCAGGACCGGCTCGGTGTCGATCGGGAGCCAGTCGACCTTACGCTTGCGCGAGATCGGCGGCAGGCTGACCGTTACGGCGTACTTGACGCCCACTTCG
>JAFGKA010000449.1 GCA_016928855.1 Phycisphaerae bacterium | reverse complement strand
TGTGGGCGTTATGGGGCCGAAATCGCCTGACATGACCGGGCCGCTGGCGGCGATGATCGACGTGACCCGCGATCTGGGCACGACGTTTAACCTGACCGAGTTGCTCGAGCGCGTCGCCGCCGCCGCTCAGCGCACGCTTGGCTGTGATCGCGCGAGCGTCTTCCTCTATGACGCGGCTGTGGATGAGCTTTACAGCCAAGTTGCCACCGGCGTCGAGCAGCTCCGCTTCAGTGCCAAGAGCGGCATCGCCGGGCAGGCCGTGCAGACGCGCACGGCCATCCTCGTGCCGGACGCCTACGCGGATCCGCGATTCAACCGGGCCATCGACGCCAAGACCGGCTATCGCACGCACAATATGTTGACATTCCCGCTCGTCGGACATGATGGGTCGGTCGTCGGCGTGCTCCAGGTGCTCAACAAGATTGACGGCGACTTCACCACCACTGACGAGATGCTCGCCGACGCTCTGAGCAAGCTCGCAGGTGTGGCGATCGAGCGACAAATGCTGCTCGATGAATACCGCGAGAAGTGCAAGCTCGAGCATGACCTGAACGTTGCGCGCGTCATCCAGCAAAGCCTTTTGCCGGCAGCCGGGCCGCAGGTACCGGGCTACGACATCGCCGGCTGGAACAAGCCAGCCGACGAGACCGGCGGCGATTGCTTTGACTTCTGGACGATGCCGGATGGCGGGCTGGCGTTCCTCGTCGCGGATGCGACCGGGCACGGCATCGGTCCGGCGCTGCTCGTCGCGGCGTGCCGGTCGATCCTGCGTGGTGTGGCCCGGCTCTCGGACGACTTGTCGGTCCTGACCGGGCACCTGAACGATCTCTTGTGCGAGGACATGCCGGTCGGCCGGTTCGTAACAGCATGCTTCGGGATCCTCGACCCTGACGGAAACACGCTCGCCTGCGTCGGGGCTGGCCATGGGCCGCAACTGCACCTGAGGGCAGCATCCGGTACGGTCGAGGAACTGCCGCCGACCGGGCCACTCTTCGGTGTAATGCCCGGCGCGGAGTTCGAGGAACCGGCTCCGGTGGCCATAGCCAGCGGCGACCTCTTCGTCGTGTTGACGGACGGCTTCCATGAATGGCTCGGGGCGGACAAAACGCAGTATGGCATGGAACGCGTGATCGAGACCCTCTCGGCCCATCGCGACAGACCCGCTGCCGAGCTAATCCAGCATCTCTACGCCGACGTCCTGCGATTCGCCCAGGGCACACCGCAGCAGGACGACCTGACCATCGTGCTCATCAAACGGCTGTAGCTGCCACGGATGGCTTGCCGATGCGCCCTCGGCGACCGGGCTGATTTCCACGTGAAGACCGCTGTCCGGCGTGGTAGAATAGACCTCATGAATCGGACACCGTCCACGGCGTACGAGCGGATCCAGTCGATCATTGAGGGGCGATGGGCCGCAGCTCGTAGGGCTAAACAGACGCCCGAGTATCAACAACTGGTCCACCTCATCGAGTCCGATCGCTACCTCGTTCTCGGGGCGAAGGCGATGGCTGCCTACGTCAGACAACGCTTCGTCGAGAGCACTGAATATCTGGTCGGCCACCGTGCCTTCGGGCGCATCCGGAAATGGTTGGCCGATGCGGGCGTTCCTTTCGACGACGAAGGCGAGGCCATACGCGTCGAACAGCTCGGAATCGACGTTATCGACGCCGCCAATAATCCCGTCTTGAAGGAGATGCTGAACCGGGAGACGGGCGTGCCGTCAGTCGAAGCGTTGGCGGCAAGCAAGTACGTGGCGATCGTCAGCGGTACCCGCGGCGCGCAGCGAGTGCACTTCGATATTGGCGACTTCATCGGCCTGGTCTGTTTGGACAGCTTCGACGTTGGGAAGTTTCTAGGTTGCCTCGTGGACCGCTACGCCGAGCAGCGCTCTCACGCCAGCGAGATCATCGCCCGCATCCGCCGCGGCGACGCGCCGATCACGTTCTGACGGTTGAATCGGAGTCTCGCGAGGGCCGTTTGCCGACCGACCCGTCCCAGCAACCTGTCCGGCGCGACAACGGGTAGGGTTCCGCTGCCGGTATTGTGCAGGCCCACACCCCATTGGCAAGCAAGGACCAAGTCATTTCGATTCGGGCCGTTCGCCAGTTTCTTCTTGTCACGATGTCGCGTCAGGCACGCACTGGCCCATGGTAGCTGAGCTTGGCCTCGCGCCTCGGCCTGCCACATTCCCGCGTTATCGCAATGGAATATGGTGTATTATCAGACGAACGCGTGCTTCCTGGCTGCCCGCCGTCGGGGTATGGAAAAATGTGGACGGCGTTAAAGAAAAATCGCGAGTTGCGACGATACAGCTTTCGCCATGTTGTTTAACTTGCCTATCTTAACGAGCGAGAGAGCCAGCAAGGCAGCCATTGTTAAAATGGCTGGTTGAACGCGACATCCGGGCCGGTGCGGAGCAACCGGCAGGGAGCCATTCCGCGGCGCAACGTTCATCCCTCACCCGAGCATGAGGCTTAGGCGAGACGCACAGGTCTTCGGTAACACCTCCCGTTGGCCTGACGGAGACTCGCCGCGCATTCGGAGACACCTCATGCCCGCACGCGAGATTCTCGA
>JAFGKA010000448.1 GCA_016928855.1 Phycisphaerae bacterium | reverse complement strand
GCACTCCAAGGGGCTCACGCCAACGGTCAGCGCGCCGCGCAGTGCGGGAAGGAGACCGGCCGCACCTGCCGGAAACTCGTTCGATCTGGCAAAGCCTTTGGACTGCGGCGGCACGACGCCGCTTTGGATCGCGGCGGAGCCGCCACCGTCGGCAACGCGTACCCATGCGGGTCCGCCGTCATCGATTCTCTGCCGGTATCAACAAGACGTTTTGCGCAGGTGGGCAGATTCTGTCCCCTTGTGCAAAGCGTCTTTGCATGCCTCGGGCGACGGCACCGAAGCGGCGCACCGCGATGCCTACCCCGCCGTCGTGACGCCGAATGTGGCGAGGGCGGCTTTTTCGTCCGTGGCGAACGTGAAGAGCTTGTGGAGGTTGGTGATCTGGAAGACCTCCATGAGGTTGGCGCGCAGGTTGCAGAGCACCATCGTACCTTTGATCGCCTGTGACTTCTGGCGCAGCGTGATCAGCATGCCCAGCGCCGACGACGAAAGGAACCGGACGGTTTCGAAGTCGAGGACGAGCTTCTTCCTCGCCTGCTCGTCGACGAGCTTGAAGAGCTGCTGGCCAATCTGCTCGATCTGGACCGTGTCGAGGATCGACGAGTCCCGAAAATCGACGATGGTGACGTCGCGGATCGTCTGGACGAGCAGTTGGGGGGCCGCCGCCATGGTTCACGGTTTCCTTCTGAGCATCGGTATCGGCGATCCAGGCGAACACGAGCCCGGACCTGTCCTTCCTATCATAGGCGGCATTGCGCCATATGCAAGACAGCGGGGCCGGAACAAGGAGACAGGAGACGGAAGGCAGAGGTGCAGCGGCAGGTGGTGGCAACGGACACGCCGCACGTCGCTCGATTTGAGTGTTCTGTGCGACGTTCGTTCACCGGGACCTCATCTCGCGGTGCAGGGATGGGCCAACCGAGCGGACGCCGGCGCGGACCAGCACGATCAGCCGCTGGGCTGCGTCGTGGCGGCCCCGGTCCAGTGGCGGGTGAAGCCTTCGGTGGCCGCGATTTGCGGCTGCTCGGCCGAGCCCCAGATCCACAGCACCTCGACGCCGTCCAGCTCGGCCGCGCGGGCCTGGCCCTCGGCGGCGCTCAATACGCTGAAGACCGTCGCCCACGCGTCGGCGGTGAGCCCGTCCGGTGCGATGACGGTAACGCTCGGGGCCTGCTCGGTCGGCCGGCCACTGCGCGGGTCGATGATGTGCGAATAGCGGTGGCCATCGATCATGTAGAAACGCTGTTGGTTGCCGGATGTCGCGACGCTGCCGCTGCTCAGCGCGAGCGTCTCGATCAGGCCCGCCGCGAACGGGTGCCGCACACCGACCGTCCAGGTGTGCTCGCCGACGGCGCGCACGTCACCGCCGACGTCGACGAGGCCTGCCGAGGCGCCGGTTGCCAGGATCGCTTCGCCGGCGAGATCGAGTGCGTAGCCCTTGGCGATGCCGCCGAGGTCGATCTGCAGGCCGTCTGCCATCGGAATGACGCGACGAGTGGCGGCGTCGAGCCCGATCTTCTGCCAGCCAACGCGTTCCCGCGTCGCGGCCAGCGTGGCCTCGTCGGGAAGGGCGTTCTGCCGGCCGGCCTGCTTCCATAGCTCGACGAGCGGGCGGCAGGTCGCATCAAACGCACCACCGCTGGCCTCGGCGATCTCTGCGGCGCGTTGGAGGCAGTAGAACGTTTCCGGTGAGACGATCAGGCTTTCGCCGGCCGACAGGGCGTTGAGCCGGCCGATTTCGCTGTCGGCGCGATAGTCGCTCATCAGCCGATTGACATCATCCAGCCGGGCGTAGGCTGCTTCGACGGCGGCGCGGGCGGTGGTCTCGTCAGGCGCGATCGCCGTGACGCACGCCAGCGTACCCATGACCTCGCGCGACTGCGCAACGCGGGCGGGACTGTTGCTCTCCTCGCGGCAGCCGAGCGCACAGAGCACCAGAGCGCCGAAGATCACACGAGCCGCCTTGAACATGGGGGCGATCGTAGCAGATGCCGCGATGCGGACAAGCGACCGGCCTTGGTGGGCGGAATAACCGGCAGCAGGCTGAAGACAGCCACAGGGCCGGAAGCGACAATGGGGTGGCCGTCGTCTCGCCGGCCGTTCTTCCTCCTATGCCACCGTCGCGTATGCGAGCCCGGCCCACAAGCACAGCGGCGACCATGGGCTGCAGTGCATCCTGCCGCAGAAGTCTATCATCGAGACAATACCTCCGCCTGTCCGTCCTGTTTCTGGCTCTCTTCGCATGAGCGCGCTTGACCCCGGGGGTACCCGCAACCGATCATGAGCATCGGAGGCTGCCACTCGATGAATGTTGCTCTCATCAACCCGAACCGCTTTCGTAACCCGCCGACGATTCCGGTCGGCCTGGAGTATCTCGCGCACGCGATGCGCCAGGCGGGGCACGGTGTGCGGCTGCTCGATCTGTGCTTTGTCGAGGATGTTGGCCCGGCCGTGGATGCGTTCCTGGCGGAGCAGCGGCCGGACGTGGCGATGCTGAGCCTGCGCAACGTCGATAGCGTCATCAATGCGGCAGACCATTTCTTCCTCGATGAGCACCGGGCGATCGCCGAACGGATTACGGCGGCCGGCGTGCCGCTGATCGTCGGTGGGGCTGGCGTGGTGGCGATGCCTGAGCCGATCCGAGTGTACCTGGGTGCCGATACGGTGATCGTTGGGCCCGGCGAGGGTGCGGCCGTCGAGCTGCTCGCGGCGATGGCGGCCGGCAAGCCGCTGCCGCCGCTGGCCGACGGCTTCGGCGTTGCGATCGATGCCGTGGCGGTACCGGCGCGGGCTGTCGATGTCGATTACGCCGCCTACTACGCCGCTGACGGCGTCGCGGGCGTGGCGTCGTCGTACGGCTGCCCGTGCCGATGTGCGTTCTGCATCGAGGCGCGGACGCGCCTGGTGGCCCGGGCTCCGGAGGCGGTGGCGGCGGAAGTCCGCTCGCTCGTCGAGCAGGGCTGGGCTCGGTTCCACTTGTGCGATGCGGAGATGAACGTCACGTACGCGCACGCGCTGGCGCTGTGTCAGGCGCTCGTCGGCAGTGGTGCGTCGTGGATCACGTACATGCGCCATCAGCCGTGCGATCCGGTGCTGGCCGCGGCGATGCGGGCCAGCGGCTGCACGATGGCGACCGTGACGGTCAACAGTGCAACGGACGCGCCGGCCGACGCGGCGGCGACCGTCGCGATGCTCAAGGCCGAGGGGATCCAGGTCGCCGTGGACCTTTCATGCGGCCTGCCGGGTGAAACGCCGGAGCAGGCGAAAGCGATGATCGACGCGTTGGATGTCGCCCGCCCCGGCCACGTCGGCGTGACCACGCGCTATCGCATCTATCCAACCACGCCGCTGGCCGAACGAATCCGTGCCGACGCCGCCGAACACCGCTTTGCCACGGGCGATCCCGAGTTCGTCCGGCCGGCGGCGTACTGCCGGTTCGACCCGGCCGAGGTGCGAACCTGGCTCGAGGGCCGCGAAGGCTTCGCGATCGATACGGGCGAGGCGGTGAATTATCAAAGGTTGAACAAAGGAGGCAGAAGCCAGAAGCCAGAAGGCAGAAGCAGATGAACAGAGGACACAGGACAGAGGCACAAAGGCACAGAGTCGGCGATCACAATGTAGCGGCCGGCGTCTCTGCCGGCCGGGGCCGCGCGTGTGGCGGTGCCATACAATGAAGAACGGCCTGACGCAGATGGCTGCTCTTGGACGGCAACTGATATGAAACGTACGGCTACTCGTGAACACAATACCGATGAAATGTACGGCTTCGTTGTCCGCGCGGCGAGACAGTGCGTCAAAGGCAAATACGCCCTGGCGGCCCGGATCCGTCGAATCGCAATTCGGCGAATCCGAGCGGCGTTGCGTATCCAGCCCAGCGCGGTTTTGTGGATCATGCTGGGCGATGCGTATGTGTCGACGCCGCATTCGAAACGCTGTTATCAGAAGGCGTTGAAGCTCGACCCCCACAACGCGGATGCTGCCTACGATCTTGCTTGCATCGAGTTCGAAGAGAATGAGCGCAAGGGCGATCTCAAGAACGCAGAACGTCTGGTTGACCTATTCATGCGCAAGCCCCCCGAGAATCTTGAGTACCAGGCGTTTGCACTGGCCGCAGAGGTTTATGCGGCGCTTGGCCGAAAGACGGATGCGGCTAGCGCACGCCGCCGTGCCGCCCGGCGATGGGCTAGGATTTCAAAGGTGACCGTGCTCGAATTCGATCCGGACTGGAACAAGGCTGACCCGCTGGAGCTTGCCGATCGGCGCAAGGCGAGGCGGAAGCGCCGGTCATCGAAGCGATGGCAGTGATAGGCGGGTAGCGGTGCTGTTGGCCCATCCCACACGTTTTTACTTGGCACATGCCTTCTTCACCAACGCACGGAGGGGATAGAGGACGGATTCGGTGAGGGTGCCTTTGGTTGGATCGACCTTTTTGTCGAACGGGACCACGACGGGCATCGGCACTTTACCCAGGCGGGCGATCACTTCGGGGTTGGTTTCCTCCGCCAGTGTCGGCAACATCGATTCATAGTGGTTGAGCACGACGGCATCAACGCGAAGTTTGCGCGCGCGGGCGGCTTCGAGCGTCAGCAGCGTGTGGTTGAGCGTGCCGAGGCCGGCGCGGGCGACGATGATCAGCGGCAGGCCAAATTGCACGGCGAGATCGGCGACGAAGAGCTTGCGCTCGATCGGCACGAGCAGCCCGCCGATGCCCTCGATGATCATCACGTCGCTGTGCCCGGCGATTTCGGCATGGGCGTCGCGGATCGCGTCGTGGTCGATCGGCCGGCGGCTGCGCTCGGCGGCGACGAGCGGCGCCAGCGCGGTCGCGTAGCGGACCGGGCTGATCGTCGCCAGCGTATCCGGCGACTCGGCACAGTGGGCGAGAAACTCGGTGTCGCCGCTGACGAGCCCGAGGTCCATCTCACGGCGGCAACCGGTCGCTATGGGCTTGAACACGCCGACACGACGGCCCGCCTCGCGCAGGAGCTTTGCCAACGCACCGGCGATGACCGTCTTGCCCACGCCGGTGTCGGTACCGGTGATGAACCAGCCGCGGAATGGTTCGCGATTCGTTGCCATCGCTGCATTCTATGCGACGCGAGAGATTGTGCATACCGAAGGGATGCTGGTATCCGCACTGACGGATCCCGACGTACGTCGGGACCAGTGGCACCCTCGGCTCACGGGCAAACCCTCCGGCCTTTGGCCTTTCCCGACGTCACGTCGGGACCCATGCTACCCCTGAGCTGTGCTTGATGGCGCGAGGCAGATGTAGCGGCCGGCGTCTCGCCGGCCGTCTTCCTGGTGTGCCACATTCGCGGGCGCGGACCTGGGCGGCGAGATGCCGGCCGCTACGTCTCACGGGCAAGTCGCCCAGTGGCACCCTTCCCGCACATGGCTGCTATCCGCCGAAGAGTGATGGCAGGACCTCGCGGTTGCGGTGGATCAGCATCAGGCCGGTCAGAAGGAGCAGGACGCTGACCACGATGCGGAAGCCGCGCTGCGAGACGCGCCGGTTCAGCGCCGAGCCGCTCCAGACGCCGACCGCGCAGACCGGCAGCAGCCAGATGCTGCGCTGCAGCGTCGCCCGGTTGATCAGGCCGAGTTCGACGTAGAACGGGATCTTGATCGCGTTGAAGATGAAATAGAACCTCGCGGTCGTGCCAACGAACACGCGCGACGCGAGCCGCTGCGGCAACAGGTAGATGACCGTGATGGCACCGGCCGCGTGGGCGAGCATCGTGGTAATGCCCGCGCTAAGCCCGAACGGAATGCTCGCCACGATGCCTGGTCGCCACGGCTTGACGCGACGCTTCTCGCGGCGAGCGACCGCCCACCGCACGATCTCCAGCACCACGAACGCCACTGCCAGCAGGCCCACGCCGACCTTCAGCAGCGGGGCCGTCGATTCGGTCACATGATCGAGCAGGAACCAGCCGATCACGATGCCCGTGATTACCCACGGTGCGAGCCGCAGGATCGGCCGCCACACGAATTCCCGCGGGTACAGCGGCAGCGTCATCGTGTCGCAGACGAGCAGTAGCGGCAGCATCAGCCCCAACGCCGTCCGCGCGTCGGTCACCATCATCAGCAGCGGGCCGCTCACGATTGCCAGCCCGCCGAAACCGCCCTTGGACACGGCCATCATCAGCATTGCAGCGGCCGCGACGAGAACGTAGCTCGTGGGGCGGGTCTCCGAGCCCGGTGGTACGATCCAGGTGTTGATCCAGGCGGTCATGACCACAGCCGCCGTCCTGGTTTGCTCTTGAGAAGGTCGTGGGCGTCGAAGACCAGACGTGGAATACCGAGCCGTTCCGGGCAGCGCGGCAGACATTCGCCGCACTCGGTGCAATGGTCGCCCGGGTGGCCGTGGAACCAGTCGTAGCTGCCGTCGAGCAGGTTATACCGGAACGTCGCGTAGGCGTGCATGTCGAACGCCACCTTCATGTTGCGCAGCCGCAGAATATCGGGAATACCCACACCCGCCGGGCACGGCAGGCATTCGTGGCAGTGCGTGCAGAAATCGCCGCCCAGCGCAGCGCGGTACTGCTGCTCCCAGCGGGCCAGCGCCGTCTCCTCTTCCGGGCTCAGTGGGCCAACGTCATCCGCGACGACGAGGTGCTGATCGAGATCGCCGCACACCGCCGCGCCGAGTGAGAGCGTGTGTACCTCCGGCTGGGCGAGCAGCCAGCGCTGCGCGAGGTTCATCGGGTGAAACGGAGCCGCCAGCTCGACGAGCTTCTCGGTCGGCTGGAAGAGCATCCCGCCTTTCTCGTTCGGCGAGATGATGAAGACGCCCATGTCCAGTTCCGCCGCGCGGCGCACGGCCGGGGCGTTGCGCTGCATGAACCAGTAGTAGTGCAGGTTGACCGACTCGAACAACCGCGTGTTGATCGCGTCGAGGATGGTTTCGAGCATCCCGTGCGTCGAAAAGCCGATATGACCGACCGTGCCGTCATCGAGCAGCTTCGTGACGGCCCGCCAGGTCTCCTTCTCATCGACCGCCCAGGCGAGCTTCTCGGCGTTGTTGATTCCGTGCAGGTCGAGGTTGTCGAGATAGTCGATGCCGATTTGCGACATGGATTCATCGAATTGTCGCATGAAGGCATCGTAGGTCTTCTCGGGCCGGACCTTGGTCGTGACGTACACGCTCGTTCGGTCGAGTCCTTGCAGGGCGTGGTTGAGCAGCTTTTCGCTCGTGCCGTAGCCGCGGGCGGTCTCGAGGTGGTTGATCCCGAGTTTGACGGCGCGGTGGACCACTTCGGCGCTGCGGTCCGGATCGTCGTTCATGTACCGCATCAGGCCCAGCGAGAAGATCGACAGGGGCAACTCGGTCTTGCCGAAACGGCGATACTGCATAAACACACCTGCTGGCAGCGGATTCGAGGGCCCATCGAGGCTCGCGCCCCTGGCTGGAATACTCTAGTTCCACCCGGCGGAGCGGGCAAGCGGCCGATCGTCGTCCCGCGGGCGAAGCGCTGCCGGGGCTGGACATTGGCGCTCGTTTTATCGAAACTGGGTTCAGCGATGTCTTTCCGGAAACACAAAGGCGGTGGCTATGTCCCAACGAATCACACGCAGGCAGTTCGCCGCCGGCGCCGCGGCGCTGGGCGCGGGGCTCATGACGCGGACATCGGTCTTCGGGGCGCTTGGAGCGAACGAGCGAGTCCGTCTCGGCATCATCGGGGTCGGAAACCGCGGCGATCAGCTCATCGACGCGTTCGTTCCGCACAAGGATGCGGAGATCGTCGCCGTGTGCGACGTGTTTGAGCCGTACATCGCGGCGGCGAAGGCCAAACTTGGTGGCAAGCCGACCGGCTGCCGTGATTATCGCGAACTGCTTGACCGCAAGGATATTGACGCGATCGTGATCGCGACACCCGATCATTGGCATGCTATCCACTGCATCGACGCCTGCAACGCGGGCAAGGACGTCTACGTCGAGAAGCCGCTATCGCTGACAATCGGCGAAGGCCGGCGTATGGTGGAGGTGGCCAACGAGACAAAACGCGTCGTGCAGGTCGGAATCCATCGGCGGTCGGACGACCTGATGCGGCAGGCCGCCGAGGCCGTCCGCGCCGGCGAAATCGGCCACGTGACACTGGCCACGTGTTACTACTGGAACAACCTCTTCCCGGTCGGCATCGGCAAGCCGGCGGACTGCGATCCGCCCGAGGGGCTCGACTGGGATACCTGGCTCGGTCCGTCGCCGAAGGTGCCGTTCAATCCCAATCGATGCCTCTACAAATTCCGTTGGTTCCGTGCGTATTCGGGCGGGCAGTTGACGAACTTCGGCACGCACTACATCGATGTGATCCAGTGGGCGCTCGGCAAGGATGCGCCGACGGCGGTCGTGGCCGCCGGCGGCATCTATGCCCTGGACGACGTCCGCGACATTCCGGACACGCTCCATGTCGCCTGGGAGTATGAGGGCGGCACGCTGGTGACGTTCACCCAGACGGATTGCAGCGGCGCGCCGTACAACAAGCACGGTGCGGCGATGGAATTTCGCGGTACGAAAGGCACCCTCTACCTCAGCGACGGCGGCTTTGTCATCGAGCCGGAGCAGAACCGGCTCGCTCCGTTCCCGGCACTGGATCCGCGGGATCGGGCCAAGGTGGCCGAGCAGGTGCGTAAACGGGAAGCGGCGATGACCGAACGAAAGGCCCGGGGGCGAGGGACGACCGCCGACCACGCACGGGACTTTCTCGACTGCGTCAAGAGCCGCGGAACCTGCCATGCCGACATTGAGACGGGCCACCGTTCCACAAGCACCACGCTGCTGGGCAACATGGCATACGATCGCAAGGCCCGCCTTGAATGGGATGCCAAGGCCGAACGCGTGACCAACGATGCCGGGGCGAACGACCTGTTGCTCTATGCGTATCGGGCCCCGTGGAAGTTGCCGTGATCGCGGCCCGAGGTCTTGCTCCATTTTGCGCGAGCGGACGCGGGCTATCAGGCACCGACCTTGCAGCGCAAGGAGTGGTGCGGAATCGAAGACGGCTCAGGCAAAAAGGTGCCTGACCCCCTGTGCAGCCCGGCGGGAAACGGACCGTTTGATGACGTTGCGACAACGACTGATGCTTGTCTATCTCGTCGTCGTGCTGCTGAGTTGCGCGACGGTTGGCTTGGCCGTGCTCGAAATCCGCCATTCCGGCAAGGTTGTGGACGATCTCCGCCGTTGGGAAGATACGGTGTTGAAGGTCGAAAAACTTCGCACCGCGTTCGAACGCGATGTGCTTCTGGCGATCAGCGGCGTGCCGGAGACACAGCCTGCCACGCTCGATCCCGAGGAGGCGGACTTTCTGACCCTTTTGAACCAGACCCGCGCCGCGCTCGGCGAGTTTGACCTGACACGATGGGGCTTCAGCAAGCTCCTGGACGACTACGAGAACTGGCGCAGCGAGGTCCACGCCGGGACCGTGCGGCCTCTCGAGGCCACCAATGCCGTCCGCCAGTCGATCGAGTTCCTCAATTCGACACTCTCCGGCCGGATGCGCGAACTCCGCATGTCGGCCCAGGAGCAGGATGAACGCACCGTAACGCTGCTGGCCGGCGTGATGCTGCTTACGCTCGTGCACATCGCGATTGTCGGGGCGATTCTCCGACGATGGTTCCTGCGCCCCATGGAACGACTTGGCCGACAGGTCGCGGCGTTGGCGCGGGACGAGGCGCCATCCGAGCCGCTCGTGGCCTCGCCTCCGGAACTGGCTCAGTTGGCTACGGCGATGGAGCAGGCCCGCTTCTCCCTGGATGCGATGCGGAAACGGCTGATCGAATCGGAGCGAATGACCACGGTTGGCGAGTTCGCAACGCAGTTGGCACACAACCTGCGCAATCCCCTTGCGAGCATCCGGGCCGCGGCTCAGGTGGCGGGCAAGCGCGGTGAGGTAGACGACTACGCCCGGGCCCGGCTTGGCGAGATCATCGCCGCCGCCGATCGACTCAACCGGTGGGTGTTGGGCTTGACGGAATTCGTGCGGCCTCGACCGTCCGAGCTGGCGTCGCACGATATCGTGGCGTTAGTGCGCCAAGTGAAGGATGCAGTTGTGGCAGAACTGGCCTCGAAAGAGCTGGTTTTCGAGATCGTCGCGCCGGCCGAGCCGGTGGCTGTTCCGCACGAACCCCCGTCGCTCGAACAGGCGTTGATCGCCGCGGTGGGCAACGCGATCGATGCCTCGCCGGTCGGCGGACGAATCATAGCGGAAGTGGCCTGGGTGGAGCAGAATGGACGTCGGGGTTGCCGTGTGGCCGTTATCGATGAGGGCTCGGGCCTGCCCGTCGGCGAGCCCGAGCAGGTCTTCGAGTTGAACTTTTCCACGAAGGAGAAGGGGTTGGGCATTGGCCTGTCGCTTGCACGGCAGGCGGTTCAGCGCCAGGGCGGAATGGTGGCAGCGCGGCCGAATCCGGTTGGTGGTACGATAGTCGAGTTCTGGCTGCCGGCGCTCGCGGTCGAGCCTACGGAAGGTACAGATGGCGCGAATTCTGATCGTTGAGGATGAGACGGTTCTTGCCGACGCGATGGCGGATGGGCTGCGCGCGGCCGGGCACACGGCCCAGACGGTCTACGCGGGGGAGAAGGCTCTTGCCGCATTTCGTGAATTCGTTCCGGACATCGTGCTGCTCGACGTGCGCCTGGGGGCGGTCAGCGGGCTCGATCTGCTGCCGGTCTTCAAGGCAGACTCACCGGAGTTGCCGGTGATCATCCTGACGGCATACGGGAGTGTCGAGGTGGCCGTCGAGGCGATGAAACGTGGGGCTTCCGAGTTCCTCACCAAGCCGGTCGATCTCGATGTGCTCGCGGTAACCGTCGACAAGGTGCTGGCCACGTCTGCCGCGAAGCGGCGGCTGGGCCAGTTCGAGGCTGCCCAGCAGGAACGTCTTCGACATACGCAACTCGTCGGGCAGTGCCCGGCCATTCTGCAGATTCAGGAACTGGTGGACCGGCTCGCGGCGCGCAGTGCCGCCTCGGACGCCGCACCGGCCACGAT
>JAFGKA010000447.1 GCA_016928855.1 Phycisphaerae bacterium | reverse complement strand
TTCGACCGCAACTGCGGCAGAAGGTTCGCCATCTCAATCGCCGCCACCGCCGCATCCGCGCCCTTGTTGCCAGCCTTGGTTCCGGCCCGCTCGATCGCCTGTTCGAGCGTATCGGGCGTCAGAACGCCGAAGACCACCGGCATGCCGGTCTCCATCGAGACCTGCGCGAGCCCCTTGGCCGCCTCGTTGGCGATGTATTCGTTGTGCGGTGTGTCGCCTTTCATCACGCAGCCGAGGCAGATCACGGCGTCGTAGTCACCGCTTTCCGCCAAGCGCTTGGCCGCCAACGGCAATTCCCAGGAACCGGGGACCCACACCTCGGTGATGCGATCATCCCGGCCGCCGTGGCGGATCAGGGCGTCAATCGCCCCGCCGACCAGCCGTGAGGTGATAAACTCGTTGAACCGGCTCGCGACAATCGCAAACCGCTGCGTGGTGACAACCAATTGTCCGACAATACGTTGGGGCATGGTCAAGGCCTCCTGAACAATCGGATCATTGTACGGATTCGGCCCGCCCAACGCCACCCGGCCGGCCGGCGGCCATCCGGGCGGCCACCTTGCGGCGGCGGCGGCCCAGCGGTAGCGTGTCCGGCCCGCGGCAGAGGTTGGACACCAGCCGGCGGATGGACACGCACAGGCCCGGAGGTTGGCATGGGGTTTGAACCGGACTACCGTCACGTCGTCGCTGCCGCCAGGAACCAACGGCCGCGGCGATTGCCGCTTTATGAGCACATCATCTGCAACGAAGTGATGGCCGCTACGACCAACGCCCGCCCGACGCCGGACGAGACACCGAACGAGCTGCGCGAGTACTACGAAGGGTACTGCCGCTTTTGGAGGACGATGACCTACGATTGCGTCTCATGGGAAGCGGGCGTGATCGAGATTCTGCCCGAGCACGGAGCCATCCTCGGTGGACGACCGGGCCCGATCCAGAACCGCGCCGATTTCGAGCGGTTTCCGTTCGAGGAACTACCGGAACTCTACTGGCAACGCTGGCAGCCGCACGTCGAGGCACTGGCCGCGTCGCTGCTACCGGGCATGAAGATCGTCGGGGGCGTCGGTAACGGAGCGTTCGAGATCAGCGAGGATCTCGTCGGCTATGAGCACCTGTGCCTCATGCAGTACGACGATCCGGAGTTGTTCGCCGAACTGTACGTCACGATCGGCGATCTGCTCGTGATGCTCTGGTCGCGGATGCTCGAACGCTACGGCGATCTGTTCGCCATCTGCCGCGCCGGCGATGACCTCGGCTTCAAGACCGCGACACTGCTGGCGCCGGATACGATCATCGAACACGTAGTGCCACAGCACCGGCGGGTCATCGAACAGGTTCACCGGCATGGCAAGCCGTTCCTCCTGCATAGCTGCGGCAATATCTTCTCCGTCATGCCGGCCCTGCTCGACGCCGGCATCGACGCGAAACACTCGAACGAGGACCAGATCGCACCCTTCACGCAATGGATCGAGGACTATAACGACCGGATCGGCCTGTTCGGCGGTATCGACGTGGATCTGCTGACCCGCACAGACCCCAAGACGATCTTCGACGAGGTCGTCCGACAAGGCACGCGGTACCGGCAGGCCGCGCACGGCTTTGCGCTGGGTTCGGGCAACTCCATCCCGTCCTATGTCCCGCCGGAAAACTACGTGGCCATGGTCGAGGCCGTACAGGAGCTGCGCCGCCGCGAAGGCTCGCTCTGAAACGGGAAGCACTGCCAATCAGGGATTGAGGATGCGCGTCGTCGCGGGCACGCCGTCAGTGCCGGTCACGCGCCGGGCACCCAAACGGGCGCTTACGCCTCCAGGCTCAACGTCAACTCCGCCCAACTCTCGTCGAGTCTTACGGTGGCGGATGTCACTGAGGCGGCGGCCTGCCTGACCGATGCGGCCGTGCCCACAATCACCGCCGGGCTCCGCAACGTGAAGACCGGTTCGGGCCCGGCCAGAATCTGCACGAGGTTACCGCACATGACACTGGCGAGTTCACCGACGGCGTCGTACTGCTGCCGCTCTGTCGGAATACACCCCTCGTCGTCGCCGAGCATGTTCGATACCAGCGCCGGCACGATCGCCTGCGGCAGGCTCAGCCGGACATCGCCGCTGAAGGGCCCCGAGAATCGTACCGTCGCATGCATGCACACGGTCGCGGGATCGCCACGGCGATCACCAGGAGCCACGAAGGCGAACGCCATCACCTCGAGCACCTGTTGTGCGACCTCCGTCAGCGTCTGCTCAGAAACGGGCATCGGCTTCTGTATCTGCATGCTGGAACTCTCCGAGAAGGCTCTGCATTACCTCGTGCACCCGCTCCGGCGTGAACGGCTTGTGAATGAACTCCACGCCCTTGCGCCGCACCTCGTCAATGCGAGTCTCGCTCGATTCCGTGGATATGACAACGATCGGCATCGCCGCCAGTTCCGGCTTCTGGCGCAAGGTGTCAATCATCTCGATGCCGTTCATGACGGGCATGTTGATATCGACGAACACGATGTCGATCCGCTCTCGATCCAGCGTGTCGAGCCCTTCGCGCCCGTTGCTGGCCTGGTGGACCTGACCAATCGGCACCCCGCCCATCGCGAGCGTCCTGGCCACCATGGTTCGGGTCGTGGCACTGTCATCGACTACCAGAATATTAAGCGCCATGGCGCTTGCACCCCCACAGCTCCTCGGTCTTGGCCAGATCGGTCACAACGACCGCACACAGGGATTCCAGGCCCGTTGCGGTCAGACCGAGCCGGCTGCCCGATTCGGGGCTGGCTCGCATGTTCATGCCTTCGGTGCCCAGGCCCATCCCGACCAGTTTCGCAACCGCGTTGGCGATATGGACGGCATCCAACAATGCGTTGGGCTGCACGTCGGGATCGTGATGGTACTCAATCGCCTGCACCAGCGGCGCCGGAAACTTCCAGTGCGAGGCGATCACTCCGCCCACCTCGGCATGGTCGGTTCCGAGAACCCGCCGCTCCGCCTCGACCTGCACCAGATGTTCGCTCTCCGCCACGGCCTCGATCTGCGCCACCACGTCTCGATCAAGATGGCGGTTCAGCAACAGCTTGCCGATGTCATGAACCAGCGCGGCGGTGAACGCCACACCGGGCACCGGCTTCGTGACGAAGCGGTCGAGTCGTTCCGCGGCCAGCGCCGCTGCCACACTGTGTCGCCAGAGCTCGTACTCGCCCAGACCATACCCGTCGCATCTTCCGCTCATCGAACGGGCCACTCGATGGCCCACCGCCAGTTCCAGGATCCGCGCACCGCCCAGCCGCAACACGGCCTCCCGAACAGAGCTGATCTCCTTCGCCGCCGCACTCCAGGCCGAGTTGGCCAATCGCAGCACATTCGCGGTCAGCGCCTGGTCGAGTTCGATCACCTGCGCGATGTCCTGCGCACTGGCGTTCGCGTCGCCCACCACGCCGGCCAGTCGGGCAATGGAAGCCGGCATCGGCGCCAGATTCTCAATCTCCGCCTGCACAATGGTGTCAATCATAGATCCCATTCCCGCCCCCTCGATTGCAGCCAGGTTCTGCCTGTCCCCACTTCCAGGTACAGCGTGCGGGAGATATTGCCTCCCACGTCCTCGCCAGCAATGATCACCCCGGCTCTCCAGAATAGTTTTCGCAGTGCCACGTAATTTCGCTTCCCGATGGCGAAGAAATCCTCACCGCTGCCGAGGGCAGCACCTCCGGCGACGGCAACCCGCAGACGGGCTTTCTGTGCCCCGGCGGCAAAAGCCTCCTGGAAGAATCGGGGCACACCGGTGTCGACAAACATGAAGGGGTTCGTCTTGGCCTTCTCCGGGCTCACGCTGGCGGCCGGCAACATGACGTGGAAGATGCCGCCCACGCCCGCTTCCGCGTCGTGGATCGCAATCCCCAGGCAACTGCCCAACGCGTGCGTGACGATGACGTCGTCTTTCCCGCACGCGAGCTTCATGTCGGCAACGCCCACAACGTGCCTCACGCAGCCTCCTCTACCACCGACCGGCCGGCGTCATGGATTTCTCCCATGCGCCGAGCCCGGCCAATTCGCCGTCAGGACGGTTTCCGCCGTCCGAGGTTCAGCAAACGCACCGTCTCCGTGCACTTCTCTGCGTTGGTAGTATCGGCAGGCACCCCCGAAGCCTTTGCCTCCTTCGCGGCGCATGCGAGCGGACAATCGGACCCCGAACACGCGAGGATGCGCACCGCCCCGATAACAACGTCCATGGGAATATGGAAAATGCGAACCCCCGCGACAAACGGCACCGGCAAGGCGTCGTCAGCCACCGGGAATTCGTAATCTGCACCAGGTGGCGGCCTGATCCGGCAACAGACCGACGCGCTACGTGAGCTGCCCGCGCAGGCTCTCGGCCCCCGCCTCCAATGCACGCGGGATGCCGGCCGGATCCTTGCCGCCAGCCTGAGCCAGGTTGGGCTTGCCGCCGCCGCGGCCGTCGATATGTTCGGCGATGGCCTTCACGAGGTTGCCGGCGTGGAGCCCCTTCTTGACGAGATCGTCGGTCACCGCGGCCAGCAGCATCGGCTTGCCGCCTTCGCCGTTCATCCCCAACAGGATCGCCGCTGAACCCGCCTCGGTCCGCAGCCAGTCGGCCGCCTCACGGAGTTGCTCGACGGGCGCCTGGGGCACTTCACCGACGATGAGCCGGTGGCCATTGATCGTCTCGGCCGCGTCGAGCAGCTTCTGACGATGGGTCCTGAGATCGGCCGCCGCCCCTTTCTGAAGCTGCTTGCGCAAGGTTTTGATCTCGTCCTGGAGCTGTCCGACGCGCCCGGCAAGCTGATCGGGACCGGTCTTGAGCAGGCCCGCCGCCTCGCGCACGCTGCGTTCCAGACCGTGCACGAACGCAACCGCCCCGCGGCCGGTAACCGCCGTGATCCGCCGCACGCCCTTGGCAACCGCCTCCTCGCCGACGATTTTGAAGAAGCCCGCCTCGCCGGTGCGCGACAGGTGCGTACCACCGCAGAACTCGCGACTGAAGCCATCGCCGATATCCACCACACGAACGGCGTCGCCGTACTTGTCGCCGAAGAACGCCCGGACACCGGGCAGTTTCTGGGCCTCGTCGGTCGGCATTTCGGTAGTGTTCACCGGAAGATCCGCGTAGATCTTCTCGTTGACCCGCCGCTCAATCTCAGCGGCCTCGTCCGGCGTGACCGGCTGGTTGTGGTCAAAGTCGAACCGCAACCGGTCCGGCTCGACCAGCGAACCGCGCTGCGTGACATGCTCGCCCAATACGCCTCGCAGCGCCCAGTGCAACAGGTGGGTGGCAGTGTGATTGCGGCGCGTGTGGTCGCGCTCTTCACTGACGACGGCCACGACCGCCTGGCCAACATCAAGATGACCATCGGTCACACGTCCGATATGCAGCACGCCCTCGCCGAGGCGGGTCGTGTCATCGACCTCGAACGTGCCGGTCGGCGCGGTCACCGTGCCGGTGTCGCCCGTCTGGCCACCCTGCTCGGCGTAGAAACTGGTCCGATCGAGGACGAGCCCGACCTCGCCGTCGGCCGCTGTCAGTTGACCCTCGCACACGAGCGTATTGGCCCTGACCCAGCCGGCCATCGACGCCGCCGTCTCGCGCCCGGCGTATTTCGGCCGCTCATCGGTCGCGGGCAGCTCGCCGTCGAACGCGATGGCCACATGCTTCTTGGCGGATTCGCGCGCCTTGCGCTTCGCCTCGGTCATCATCGCGTTGAAGCCGGCCTCATCAACGACCAGGCCACGTTCCTCGGCCATCTGCGCCGTCAGATCGAACGGGAACCCGAACGTATCATAGAGCTTGAACGCATCCTCACCCGAGATCCGCTTTGAGGCGCCGGCGTGCCTGGCGGCTTCACCAAACAGGGCGATGCCACGGTCGAGCGTGCGCCCGAAGCTCGCCTCCTCGTCTCGGATCACGTCCGCCACACGGTCCGGATTGGCCTTGAGTTCGGGAAAGACGCCGCCCATCGTCTCAACGAGCGCCGGCACGAGGCAATGCAGGAACGGCTCGGTCTGGCCGAGTTGCTGGCGACCGAAACGGGCCGCGCGACGAAGCACACGCCGAAGCACGTAGCCCCGTCCATCATTGCTCGGCATCGCGCCGTCGGCGATGGCGAACGTCAGCATTCGCACATGATCGGCGATCACGCGGAACGCGTTGTCCACGTTG
>JAFGKA010000446.1 GCA_016928855.1 Phycisphaerae bacterium | reverse complement strand
GAGCGCATCGCCGACGCACATGCGGGCGAACTCGCTGTCGAGCAGCGACACCGGGCCGGCGAAGTGGTCGATCACGTGCCACGTGGCTTTCGGTTCGGCGACGAGATGGATGTCGGCCAGTTGCTCCGCAGTCAGGCCCTCGAAGAAGCTCCGCGAGATCTCGTGGAAGTCGAGCGACGTTACGAAATGGGGTGTAATGCCGCGGCGGAGCAGCGGTTTGAGCATCGTCTGAACCGCAATTAGGACCGCCCGGTCGCGCAGGGCCCCGAGCTGATCGACGTTGCGCTGGATCGACGGCCCGGCGGAGATCACGATCCCCGGAAGGCCGGCGAAGCGGTTGCGCAGAACGTTGATCGGCGGCGTGCTGAGATAGGTTGGCAGGTTGTAGCCGATGTTCTTGCACGTGATGCGCGAATTGGCCACGATCGTGACGAGGGACGTCCGTGCGTAGGTCATGTAGTCGGCCAGTGCGGTTCGTGCGGCCTGATGAAATTCCGGTGCGATGCGCTCGCTCGGCGGGTGCGAGACGATCTGCGTGCCGAGCATGACCATGGTCCCGAACGGCTCGAGGCGCTGGTGCACGTAGTCCTTGTCGAGTCGCCGCAGGAACAGGCACTGGCCGGCGCCGATGACGTCGCTGAGATCGACGCTGAACATCGCGGCGGCGAGGATGTCGAGATCCGGCTCGCAGACGAGCAGGAGGGCCTCGCCCTGCGTTCGTTCAAAGAGCGCCTTGACGTGGTAGCCGAGCCCGAGCCCGTTGATGAAGAAGCAGTGGTTGCCTTCGAGCTTGACGTTGGCGATCAGCCGTCTGGCCTCGTCGACGGGGGCATAGCGGCTGTGGAGATAGACGCGGCGTCCCTGCTCGTCGCTGACGGCGGCGGTTGGCGGTCCCTCGCGCGACGGCTCGAGCTGGACACCGCGCGGCTCGCCCCAGGCGTCGATCTCGTAGGCCAGACGCGAGTCCTTGGCCCACAGGGTACGCATGTTGCGGACGTAGATCTCGTCCGACAGCAGGTTGGACGATGGTGTCGGCGGTATGTGCGGCGTCGAGTCCATGACGCGGGCCGTTCCTTCCTGTGCCCGCGGGTGTCGCGTTTGGTCCATCGTGCTCCGCGGGCTACGAGGCTCGCTGCTTGTATACGGTGAACCGGCCGCGTTGGTCAATCCGCGAATCTGCAGCGGGTCCCGGTCGCTTTGGCGAGCCGGTCCAGGTATTCGGCCCGCGGGATCTCGATGACGCCGAACTGCTCGAGGTGCGGCGTGGTGAACTGGACATCGAGCAGGCGATAGCCCCGCTCCCGCATCCGCTCGACCAGGGCGACCAGGGCGACCTTCGATGCGTCGCGCCGGCGGTGGAACATCGACTCGCCGAAGAACGCGCCGCCGAGCGTCACGCCGTAGAGCCCGCCGGCCAAGCCGTCGGCGTCGTAGGCCTCGACGCTGTGGGCCAGGCCCAGGGTGTGCAGTTTCGTGTAGGCGTCGACGATGGCGTCGGAGATCCACGTGCCCTCGGACCGGTCGGCGCAGGCCCGCATGACTTCGGTAAACCGCTCGTCGATCCGGATCTTGTACGTGCCCTGGCGGCAGCGCTGGCGGAGCGTCCTGGATACGCGGAACCCGTCCACCGGCAGAATCGCCCGCGGGTCAGGGCTGAACCAGTGCAGCTCGCCATCGACATCCATCGGGAAGATGCCCTGCTGATAGGCGGCAATCAGTGTACTCGTCGTCAGTGGCAGCGATCGCATGGCGTCGGATCCCGTCGCGCAGTCATCGTTCGCAGCCCCGCAAACTCAGCGGGGCATCCGACTATTGTAGTCGCTCGGCGCCGTTCCGCAGAATCCCTTTGACGGGCTCCGAGGTGAGCGTTGCTGCGAAGGGATGGACCGCCCGGGCGCACCGAAACGCGCGGCACGGCGCAGCCTTTGGATTGCAGTCCCGATGTGCGTCGGGACCGCGTTGGCTTGCCGCGAAGCGGCCTCTGATCGGGGCGGAGATCCATGCATGGACCACCGCAGGAGGGGGCGACTGCGTGCGTCGGACTCGCTCGCGATGTCGTTGTCAGGAACCGGCGGCACACGAACGAGCCGGCCCCATGGCGAACATCGCGTCCGGGCGATCGTCATGCGACGCCTTGCAACCGACCCCGTCTTCGAGCATTATAACGGCATCACTTCAGACGGACGGAAAGGAGAAAGTCGTGCCGTTCTTGAGATGCTGGCTGGTCCTGGTGGCTCTGGTGGTCCTCGGTGCGACGGCGATGCCCGCTTCCGCGTCGTGGTCGTCCGACTTCGACGGCGACAATGACGTGGATCTGGCCGACTTCAGCACGTTCGCCGCGTGCTTCAACGGCCCGAATCGGCCAACAGCCGTATTCTGTGCAGTCGATGCCGATCTCGACAGCGACGGTGACGTGGACCTGGCGGACTTCGCCATCTTTGCCGCCTGCTTCAATGGGCCGAACCGTCCGCCGGCGTGCGAGCCGGACGTTCCGTCGGGAATGGTCCGCATTCCCGCCGGCGAGTTCCAGATGGGCGATACGTTCAGCGAGAGGGACACCGACGAACTGCCCGTGCACGCGGTCTGGGTGAGCGCCTTCTACATGGACCGCTACGAGGTGACCAAGCAACTGTGGGATACTGTACGGGCGTGGGGGCTTTCGAACGGCTACTACGACCTTACGACCGGCGGCGGCAAGGCGGCCGATCACCCGGTGCAGGCCGTCAACTGGTACGACTGCGTGAAATGGGCCAACGCCCGTTCGCAGAAAGAAGGCCGGACGCCGTGCTACTACACCGACGCGGGCCTGACAGTGGTTTACATGACGGGTGAGCTGACAGGGTTATTTCAGCCTCATGTGAAGTGGGACGCCAACGGCTATCGGCTTCCGACCGAAGCGGAATGGGAGAAGGCGGCACGGGGTGGCGCGGCTGGAGAACGCTTTCCGCATGGTGACCTCATCAATCACGATCACGCCAATTACACTGCGAACGGCAGCGCCTACGTGTACGATACGAGCCCCTATACCACGTGGACCTATCACCCGACGTTCGCGGTAGGCAATACGCCCTACACGAGCCCGGTGGGTTTCTTCGCACCGAATGGCTACGGCCTGTATGACATGCCCGGCAACGTGTGGGAGTGGTGCAACGACTGGTACGGCAGCACGTACTACAGCAGCAGCCCGTACGACAACCCGACTGGGCCGGCGACTGGAAGCTCCCGCGTGCTGCGCGGCGGCTCGTGGAACTACTACGCGAACAGCTGCCGCGTGGCGGACCGCAACCACCTCCACCCGGACAGCCTCGGCAGCTACGGCGGGGTCCGGGTGGTGTGTTCGGTTGGCGGCGTGGACTGATCGGATTAAGAAAACGCGATTAAGAAAACGGGTCGGGAATCTGTTGACATTATGATGACGCTTTTTGTCCGATGAGTGCGGCTTTGCCGGCAGCCAAAGCGGCGTCGCGCCGCCGCAGTCCAAAGGGCTGCCGCCTGTTTCGTTACCGCCAGCGCCGGATGCCGTTGGCGTCCCTGCCGGCCGTCTTCGCCGGGTTTCGTAACGTAGCCACCACGTCTTCGTGTGCCACTGCTCTGTGAGCGTGCTGTTGCCCACATTCTCGTTTGCACGTTTCGACTTCCATGGCCACGTTTCCCGAGGGGCACGAGACGAGGCCGGGCTGTACGTCTTCCGTTCTGATCTTGAACAGGCGGGGATCCGCGCGTACACTGCCTGCCTGTTGCCCGCCGTGTGTTTTCGCTTCGAAGGCATGGGAGATGACCCCGTTATGAAAATCTCACTGGTTCAACTGATCGCGATCTCTGCACTGGCTCTCTTGCCGGCTTGGGCGGAGGAGCAGGCTCCTCACATGCCGATGCCGGTCGAGTTCCGGAACTCCGCCGACTACCGCGGGCTGAGCAAGCCTGTGCTCGCCGCTCGGGTGCTCGACGATATGTCTGATCCTTCGCGGTGGCGGTCTACCGGGCCGGGCCGCGTGACGTTTGATGATGCGATCGGCGTTCACGGCACGCGCACGTTGCGGATGGATGTCGATGTCCATGACCAGCAGCCTGCGCCGCAGGGACGGGCCGCGACCGCGGTGGCCGTCATACGGCCGTTCGCGGGTGAGGATTGGAGTGACTTCAACCGCATCTCGTTCTGGATCCATCCGGAGATGTCGGGGTTCAACGTTTTCTCCTTTACGGTTGTCATTCGTAACGACGGCCAGGCTCCGCCGGACGCCGACCCGCGGGAGGGCAGCAACTACCTGACCGTGGCGAAGGGGCAGTGGACCCATGTTGTATGGGAGATTGAACCGCTGGTCCGGGACAAGGTGACCGCGATTGAGTTCCGCTATCTTGTGAACAAGCGGATTCCGGCTCCCAGCGACAGCGTGTCGTTCGAGCTTGGCGGGCTCGAGTTGCAGCGCGTCGAGCCCGATCACTTCGAAGGCTGGAACGTGGCGCCGGGCGAGATCGCATTCAGCCATACGGGCTATCCGTCCGGATCACAGAAGACGGCCATTGCCAGCGGGCTCGACGTGGACGCGTTTTCGCTCATGCGGGTTGAAACCGGCGAGACGGTTCTGCGCAAGCCTGTTCGCACCGTGAAGACCTACCTCGGAGAGTTTCAGGTATTCGATTTCTCCGAGGTTCACACGCCCGGCCGTTACATCATCGAGGCCGGCGACATTCGAACACGACCGTTTCGGATCGATCCGAACGTATGGCGAGAGACCATCTGGAAGAGCATCAACTTCTTCTACGGCGAGCGGTGCGGCTTCGAGATTCCCGGCGTCCACGACGCCTGTCATCGCGACTGGCAGGCCGTGCAGGGCGAGCAAACGATCATCATGAACGGCGGCTGGCACGACGCCGGCGATCTTTCGCAAGGGGCGATCAACACCGCCGAAGCCACGTACGCAATGTTTGCGCTGGCCGAACGGCTTCAGGCCGGCGGCCGGGATCCGGTGCTCGTCGAGCGGCTCATCGAAGAGGCGAACTGGGGGCTCGACTGGGTGAT
>JAFGKA010000445.1 GCA_016928855.1 Phycisphaerae bacterium | reverse complement strand
ATCGGCCGCAGGCGGGCGACTTTGCGGGCCAGGCCGGCGCAATGCACCACCTCGACCACCTGGCTGACGTCCTTGTAGGCGTCGGGCTGTTCCTCGGCCAGACCGGTCCGGCCGCGCGCCCGGGCCACGATGCCCTGGCTGAGGAGTCCCTGGTCGATCCGTCGGCCCGTCGCCGCACGGATCGCCGCCGAACGTGACATCCGCCGCCCCGCGCCGTGGCAGGCACTGCCGAACGTGTCCGTCATCGCAGCCGGCTGGCCGACGAGCACGTAACTCGCGCGGCCCATGTCGCCGGGGATCAGAACGGGCTGGCCGACGGCGCGGTACCTCGCTGATACCTCCGGATGGCCCGGCGGGAACGCCCGCGTCGCACCCTTGCGATGCACGCAGAGCATGCGCGGCTGACCGCCGATCTCATACGACTCGATCTTGGCGATGTTGTGGGCCACATCGTACACAAGACCCATCTCGAGCGATTCGGCGCTCGCGTCGAACACGTCCGCGAACGTCTCGCGCGCCAGGTGCGTCAGAATCTGCCGATTCGCCCATGCATAGTTCGCCGCCGCCCGCATTGCGCCGAGGTATCGACGACCTTCCTTCGAATCCACCGGCGCACAGGCCAGTTGGCGATCGGGCAACGTGATGCCATATTTCGCGGGGACACCACGCAGCGCATGCAGCGACTCATCACAAACCTGATAGCCGAGCCCGCGCGAACCGGAGTGAATCATCACGGCGATCTGGCCCATCGCCAGGCCGAGGGCCTCGGCGGCGGGCTCGTCGAAGACCGTTTCGACCACCTGCACCTCGAGGAAGTGGTTACCCGAGCCGAGGGTGCCACACTGCGCCTTACCGCGCTCGTACGCCCGGTCGGAGACGGCGTCTGGATCGGCGTCGTTGAGCCGCCCGTGCGCCTCGGTGGCCTCGATATCGTCGGGCCAGCCGAGCCCCTGCTCGACAACGACCGCGGAGCCGCCTTCGAGGATCCGCGCAAGTTCCTTGCGCTTGTAGACGTGCTTGCCGTCGCGGCCCACACCGCACGGCACATTGGCGAACAACGCGTCGATCAGCCGTTCGATTCGGGGCTGAACCTGCTTCTGCGTCAACGCCGTCCGCATCAGCCGGACGCCGCAGTTGATGTCGTAGCCAACGCCGCCCGGACTGATCACGCCGCCCTGTTGCGGATCGGTCGCCGCCACCCCGCCAATACAGAAGCCGTAGCCCCAATGAATATCCGGCATCGCCAGGCTCGCGCCGACAATACCCGGCAGCGTGGCGACATTGGCGACCTGCTCGGGCGACTTGTCGCTGACGATCGACCGCATGAGCTTCTCATCCGCGTAGATGATGCCGTCGACGCGCATATCCTCGCGACACGACCGCGGGATACGCCATCGGCAGGCGTCAATCTGCTCCAAAGGGCCTTTGTATGCTTCAGGCATCGAATCACCTATCTGGCAGCTCGTGCCGCCTTCGGCCAGAGAGTTTCGTCGGGTGCCCTGCCCAAGCGAAGCGCGGGCATGCCCCGCACACAGGCCAGACATCATGCTGGCGCCTTCAGCTTTGGCATGCGCCCACGCACGGTGGTCGTCCGGGCACTGGCGGGCCAGCCGCCAGTGGCACCCATCGGATCAGCGAGAGCTACCAACCAAGAACATCGCTTGAGAAACTCAAATATCCAGCACGACGCTTGCCGTCCATTCGTCGTGGGTCCGGGTCACCGCCAGCTCGTGATACGTCACCGCCTTGACCTCGCGATCGAACTCACTGCGCTGCCGGTCGAACGGCACAGCGTCAACCTGCGCACGCACGGCCGTCTCGCTGACCGTCTCGAACCGTACATTCCGCAGCACGCATCGATGGGCTTCCAGGCGAAACAACGCCTCGGCCAGCCAGTCGTGGAACAACTCCTCGGCATCACCT
The DNA here is from genome assembly GCA_016928855.1 of Phycisphaerae bacterium. Classification (GTDB taxonomy): domain Bacteria; phylum Planctomycetota; class Phycisphaerae; order UBA1845; family PWPN01; genus JAFGKA01. The sequence continues at coordinate 2,157 of JAFGKA010000445.1, read as the reverse complement.
GCCGACAATTCAATCGTAGCCGACTCGCCCGGACCGGCCACCGCGAACTGGCCGACCACGGCGTAGAGCCCGGCCAACGCGTTGCGGAAGAGTGTACCGAGGTCCGCCCCGCGTACGAAGAGCAGGACGTCAGCGGTGTGATCACGAATCTCGAAATCGGGTTTCGTATCGGCCATGGCCACCCCATTACGTCGGCCACGGCTCGTCGTCGGGCAGCACCATGCCGTGGCGGGCCACGCGGACATCGAGATCACCCTTTGCCACATCGACGGCCGACGCCAGTTCATCGTACGTCAGCGAACTGCGAACGGCGGACTGCTGGTGCTTCAGGTCATCGAAGCCGGAGTAGTGCACCAGGTAGGTGCGCCGCGGCGCCCATTTCTTAATCCGGCGAAGGCCGTCCAGGACGCACTGGTGCCCCGCCTCGGGGTTCGGGTTCCACGTCAATGACTCCATAAAGCACACATCCGCTCCCTTCCAGAGCGGATCGTTCTCATCGGCGACGTTCAGGAAGTCGCCGGTAACGATGATCTTCTTTGGCCCGTCGCCGTCGGTGTCGAGCCATTCGGCCACGTAGGCGACCGCCCCCGGCGCGCTGCTGCTGTGCTGCACGGCCGCCGGCGTGATCCGCAATCCGCCGAGGTTGAACGGCTCACCCGGCTTAACGCCGACGTGCTCGACACGGCCCTTGTCCGTCAGGTACGGAAACACGCGGCCGGGGCCGATGTACCAGCCCTGCAACGTGGCGTATATGGGCAGCGGCCGTGGCTGGCCGGCCTGTTCATTCAGAGCGATCGAATGGGCCAGCCAGTCGAGGCCGGCGAAATGATCGAAGTGTGGGTGCGTGATCAGGACTTCGTGCACGACATGCACGCCGCGCTGCGCCTCGAATTCGAGCAGCGACTGCATCACGCCGAGTCCGATGTCGATCAGCGTATGCCGAACGAGCGTCTCGCCCTCCCACTGCAGCAGCGAGAACGACGTATTCGCAACGCGGTATGGGTCCGTCCGCCGCACCTCCTCGCCGTGCGGATCCGAGCTGCCGAGAAATGCGGGCCATGCCGCGTGAATACCGTTGACGCGTACCTGCAGGGCTGCCATGAGTCCTCCATCCGTAAACGGTCGCGGCGACGTGCCGGATGGGCCCGACGGCGGCCGACGCGAGCGCCACCAAACCCAAAGAAGACGGAGCGGGCCTGTAAGCCGAATTCTGTCCGGCGACGTTTCCGCCGCCGCGGCGATCATTCATCTGGGCCGACCGTTTCCAATCGGCTCGTGCACCCTACCCGCGGCTCTCGCGACGCAAGCGTCGCACGATACGGGCCGCATCGCCGGCTCGCGAGGAGCCGATGGCTGCTTACATGGGCTTGCTGGCGGTGGGGTTTGCCGTGCCGTCGCCGTCACCGACGACGCGGTGCGCTCTTACCGCACCGTTTCACCCTTGCCGGGACCCGGCCGCGAAGCCGGATCCGTAGGCGGTCTGTTCTCTGTGGCACTTTCCCTCGGATCGCTCCGGGTCGCCGTTAACGACCACCGTGCCCTGACCAGTTCGGACTTTCCTCCCGGCGGGTTGCCACGGCGCCCCGCCGAGCGATCGCCCGGCCCACTCCGTCAGGACCATTGTAGCCGCAAGCGCAGCATTGGAATACTCGGGGGATTCCGTTCGAACCGGGGACCGATCGGGGACCGTTGAAGTCGCAGCCCGTAAGCGGCAACTCGGCAATCGACCACGGGCAAACCCTCCGGCCTTTGGCCTCTCCCGACAAACGTCGGGACCCATGCCACCCCCGACCTGATGCGCGTGGGTGCCACTGGTCCCGACGTCACGTCGGGACCCGCCAGTGCCGCGTCACACGAACTGCTCAGTTGCCATGACGCGAGACTGATCCACCGAAGACGGCAATAAGTGCCTGCACGCGATCAGCCCATCGCCAACGCCGTGCTGCCGCGTATAATACGGCCATGCGCGTGATCGCAGGCATATGGCGACGGCGACAGTTGATCGCACCGGATGGCGAAGGCACCCGCCCGATGCTGGACCGGGCTAAGGTCGTCGTCTTCGACTGGCTTGGCGCCCACTTGGCCGAACCGGGGTACATCCCGGACGTGCCGGTGCTCGATCTGTTCGCCGGCGCCGGCACGCTCGGCATCGAGTGT
>JAFGKA010000444.1 GCA_016928855.1 Phycisphaerae bacterium | reverse complement strand
GTCGGAGCGTCGCGTGTCCGCGACCTGTTCAAGCAGGCGAAGGACAACTCGCCGTGCATCGTGTTCCTCGACGAGATCGACGCGGTCGGTCGGCGGCGCGGCGCTGGCTACAACGGCGGCGGCCACGACGAACGCGAGCAGACGCTCAACGCGATTCTCGTCGAGATGGACGGCTTCGAGACGTCCGACCAGGTCATCGTGATTGCGGCGACCAACCGGAACGACGTGCTGGATCCGGCGTTGATTCGCCCGGGGCGTTTCGACCGGCAGGTCTTTGTCCCGCTGCCGGATCTGAAGGGCCGGTTCGAGATCCTCAAGGTACACGCGAAGAAGATCAAGATCGGGCCGGATGTGGATCTACAGCGGCTCGCCCGCGGCACGCCGATGTTCAGCGGCGCCGATCTCGCCGCGATCATCAACGAATCGGCCCTGATCGCGACGATGGCCAACAAGGACTTCGTCGAGATGGAGGATATGGAAGAGGCCCGCGACAAGGTTCGCTGGGGTCGTGCCCGCAAGAGCCGCGAGGTCGACGAGAAGGAGAAGCTCGTCGTGGCCTACCACGAAGCCGGCCACGCGCTCGTCCAGGCCTTGCTGCCCGAGGCCGACCCGCTGCACAAGGTCAGCATCATCCCCCGTGGTCAGGCCGGCGGCGCGACGTTCTCGCTGCCGGAAAAGGACCGAATGATTCTCGGCAAGAAGTTCCTCATCGCCACGCTGAAGATCACATTCGGCGGACGCATCGCCGAGGAAATCTTCTGCGAGGACATCTCGAGCGGCGCCTCACAGGACATCCGGCAGGCCACTGAGATCGCCCGGCGGATGGTGATCGCATGGGGCATGAGTGAGAAAATCGGGTTCCTGTATCACGGCGAATACGAGAACGTGTCCGTGCTGGGCATGCCGGGCCTGAAGGAATACTCTGACCAGACCGCCGAACTGATCGACAGCGAGATCAAGCTCATCGTGGACACGGCGTTCGAGGAGACGCGGCAACTGATCGAAGCCAACCGCGACACGCTCGAGCGGCTCGCCCAGGCATTGCTGAAGTACGAAACACTCAGCGGCGACGACGTGCACCAGATCATCCGCGGCGAGACACTCGACCGGCCGACCGTCTCCGATCTGCTCGACGCGGACGAGGCCCCGGCCGCCCGACCGGCAAGCATCCCCCAAGCCAAGCCAATCCGGCCCGACCCCGATCTCGGCACCGGGCCGCTGCCGCAGCCGGGTTAACGCCGAGACGCGGGCGACGCGCCGGCGGGCATCGCGATCAGTCGCGGAAGATCTCGTACGTGCGGACGTCGTGGCAGGCGGGCCTGTGCAGCTCCACCGTGATCACGCTGTCCGCGTCACAGCGATAGACCTCGCAGACGGCATCGTGCGAAAAGCGGTCGGTCATCTCGATGCCGTCCTGCGTCAGCGAGGCCGTCAACGGCACGGCCGGATCATAAGGGAAGAGAATGTCGGACCAGGCACGCACGTTGCCATCGGGCAGACCAGCCTCGCCCACCGCCGTGCACTCGAGGTACCGCAGGTGGCCGACATTGTGCAGCGGGTGATACCACGCCACCTTCTCCAGCGACGGCTCGCCCTTGCGCGGAATCGGCGTGCCAGCGGGGAAGATCGTATCGAATGTCTCAGCCCGACCGTGGTCGCGAAGGCGGATGAGCCCGAAATGCCTCGCGAAGACGTCGCGATAACGCACGCGTTCCGTCGAACAGATCGCCGCCCCGAGCGCAACGGAACGAAACGGCTTGTCGGTCAGCACGACGCGGCTCTTGGGGAAGGCCTCCGACGCCATCTCGGCCACGAGCGGAAGCTTCGACGAGCCGCCGACGAGGTAGATCGTCAGGCCAGCGGCGCCACCGATGCGCGGCTCGCTCGCCGTCGCGTCCTTGATCACGCGGCCAAGCGTCTTGATCGCCGGGCTGATCCGCGGGCGCAGCCGGTCGTTGAACGCGTCAACCGAAATCGACACCGGCACGCCTGCCAGGCCGAAATCCGCCGGGTTGAGGAACAGGCTCTTCATCACCCCGCCGGCGATCGTCTCCTTCTGGGACCGCGTCTGGCGCAGCAGCGCATGATGCGTCAGCGGCCCGAGCCCGGCGACCGGAATGTCGAGCCGCTCCAGGAACATGTCAAGCAGCATCGCATCGAAGTCATCGCCACCGAGATCCTCGATACCGCCGGAGGCGAGCACTTGAAAATCGTCGCCGTCGATCCAGACAACAGAGGCGTCGAACGTCCCGCCGCCGAGGTCGAACACCGCGACGGCCTGCGGCGCCGGCGCCTCCTTTGCGTCGCGCCCGGCCAGGATGCAGTCGGCCAGTTCGATCGCCGAGGCCGTCGGCTCGTTGAGCGTATCGAGCACGTCGAAGCCCGCATCGCGAAAACACCGGCGTGTGATGTGCCGCTGGGCCCCGTTGGCGTTGGCCGGCCAGGTGATAACCGCTTCGAGCGGCTCGGATGCCGGGAAGTTCTGCGACGCGCGGATGGATTCTGCCAAGGCGTGCAGGTAGCCGGTCAACAGCTCGGCGATGCCGTCAGACTCGCCGTCCGTGCGGCCCTCGGCGTAGCCATGGAGCCGGCGTTTGAGCGACGGGACGAAGACGTAGCCCGGCCCGGGGCCGACCTGGCCGAAGCGGCGATCGGCCTCGATGCCGTACCATCGCTGGCCGGACGACTCGTGCATCAGGATGGCCGAGGGGAAGACCTCCTGGACGACCGTGCCCGCCCGGGTCCGCGAGGAATGGAGCACGGCCGAGAACATCCCCCGATCGTGCATCATCACAACCGTGTTGGTCGTACCGAAGTCGACGCCGAGGCGGGCCATCGGCTCACCTCCTGTTCACCTTGACGCGAGCCGGCACGATGACCTTGCCGCGTATCGATCGAAACCCCGGCTGCAGCAGCTCCGCTACCGCTCCGTCCGCCAGGTCGCCGCAGGACGCCTCGGCCACCGCCATGTGGATCAGGGGGTCGAACACCTCGCCCGGCCGTGCGTCATAGGCCCGCACATCCGCATCGGCGAGCACTTGGTCTAGCATGGCGGCGCCGCGTTCGAAAAACTCGCCGTCCTGACCGTTCTGGGCGGCGGCGCGTTGGGCCATTTCGTTCCGGATGGCGATCAGCGGGGGCAGCATTTCGGCCAGTTTGTCCTCGACGACCTCGCTGACGAGGCGTTGGAACGTCGCGGTCGCCCGGTCGAGCGGTGCGGTCCGTATGACGGCCTCGCCGCGGCCGCGCTGCGCGACGGCCACCTCGGTCAGCGTGGCCATGGCCGTGCTCATCTGTCGGTTCAGCGAATCGACGGCAGCGGCGATGTCAGCCTCGGCCCGGGCGAGGATGTCGGCGGAGGCATCCGCGGCATGGGATTTCGACGCCGCGCGCGTAATCGGCGCCGGCTTCCGCTTGCCGCCGGCGCGTTTGGTCGGGACCTTGGCCGAGGCCGCCTTGGGTTTGGATTTCGTGGTTACGGCCTTGGTGGCCTTCGATTTGGCGGCCCTGGCTGGCTTCTTCTTCGCAACCGCGGCCGAACGACGTGTAGCAGTGGCCTTGCGAGGCATAGCTGTGGCTCCATCCAGGCAGCTCGTCCCGCCGCAGTCGGGCCTGGCAACCGCGACGGTTGCGGCCATTGTGACCGCTCCAGCAACGCCGGCATTATAGCCACACGACCCGCCAAGGGAAACGGGCGCATCGGCAGAGAAATGGTGTCAGGATGAATTATGGAAGGCCTGAAAAATCATCCTGACACCATTTTCGGCTCATTGCGGTTTAACGAGGCGCGTTTGTGTCGCCTCGGCGGGCTTGAGGAACCGGTCCATCCAGGCGTACATCAACTGGCGGGATTCGTGGCCGACGGAGTGGCCGCGGCCGTGGACGTAGAACGCGAAGTTGTCCGGGGCCTTTTCCAACTCGTAGACATCCATGATCTTGCAGTTCATCAGGACTCGCTGCCGCTGCGTCAACGGGTCGCCGTCATTCAGGGCCGACAGATCCAGAAACGGCCTCGGCGCGATCAGGGCGATGATCTCGTGCATGTCGATCGGTGGCAGCCGGCCCTCGAGCAGTTCCGGGCGAATATGCTTGAAATAGACGTACCAGCGATCACGCGCCCAATGTTCGACGCGGGTGAAGTGCCGGAAGAACGGGGCGGTGCAGTTGCTGGCCGCCGCCTTGATCCGCTCGTCGTAGGCCGCAAGGAAGTAGGTGCTCTGGCCGCCGAGCGAATGGCCGAGCGCCCCGATCCGATTCGCGTCCACCTCGGGCAGCGACGAGAGCACATCGACGGCGATCGAGTTTTCATACGTGAACTTGCCGACAGCGGTCCATTCGGGGTGCTTCTGGTGGAAGCGGGTGGTGTCGTACGGCCCTTCGGGCGGGATGCGATGGCCGGCGACGAAGTGGTCCGGGGCGATCACGACATAGCCGCGGCGGGCGAGATGATCGAGATACGCCTTGTCGGGAGTGTCTTCGAGGCCAGCCGCTCGCTCCTTGCCGTGCTTGTAGGTGCCGTGCAGGGCGACGATCGCCGGCCACGGCCCGCGGCCATCGACCGGAATCGCCAGGTAGGCGTGCGCCCGCTCGTCGGCCTCGACGTTGTAGCTGATGAGCTTACGTACGTAGACGCCGTCGACGGTCACGGTCTCGTGCACCTGCACGTCGAGCGGCGGCTTGGCCGGCTTGTGCTCGTCGCGGATCAGATCGAGGTATCGCTGGCGCAGCACGCGCTTGTGCGCCAGCCAGTCCTCACGCGTCTTCACGCCGTCAAGCAGATCATCCCACGACGACCCGATCACCGGCGGATCGGACCGCAGCCGCACAGGCGGCGAATCCGCCGACGGTGTCTGAGCGGCACCCAGCACGATACCGCCGACTGTGACCAGCATAGCCAACGTCATCGGTCTGCCTCCTTCATCACGATGGATCCTTGGCCATTCGCGCGAACACGGGCCGCAAGGCGTCGAGGCGCGCCTGCTGTGCGCCGCCCGCGCCAGGCGGGAAGAGGGCGGCGTAGCTGAACAGCGCGCAGCCGTGTCGCCATTGCCGGGCTAGCTCTACCTGCCTGACCGACTCGGCGGGCGCGTTGTGCGTGTAGATCCCCACGCCCATTACCACCGGCCGGCCGGCGGCGCGCTGGCGCCAAGCGTCGGCCCGGCGGGTGAACAGCGCGACGTCCGCGGTGTAGTTCATTGGTGACAGAAAATCGACCCATCCGTTGCGCAGCCACGCCGGCCCGTCCTGGAAATGCGCCGTCAGCGCCTCGGCCGGGTCCGGGCCGACCGCCGCGGACAGGCGGGCTCGCGGCCGCGCTCGCCGGACCATGGCCCGGATGTCGCGGACGAGCGCGGACACCTGGTCGGTGCGCCAACGCGCCCACGCCGCCCGGTCGTCGGCCGGCTTCTTGCCGGTGGCCTTCTTGTAGAGCGCCAGCGTCTCACGATCGCGCGGATAGTCGCTGCCGCGCGGCGCTTCATCGTTCGGGAATCGCACATAGTCGAGGTGAAGGCCATCGACCTCGTAGCCGGAGACGATCTCTTCGCAGACGCTCACGAGGTACTTCCGCACCTCGGGCAGGCACGGGTTGAGACTGACGTACCAGCCCTCGTCCGAGCCGCGCCGGGTCAGCGGCTGGCGCTTGCCATTCTGGTCGTACCAGAACCACTGCGGCCGGACGTTGTAGAGCTGGCGTGGATTGCTCGGCGGACGCGGTCCGCACCAGCCCGGCATCACGTTCACCCAGGCGTGCAGTTCGAGCCCCTGATCGTGGGCCTCGGACACGGCGATTTCGAGCGGATCGAAGCCGGGGTCGGCTCCGCCAAGATCGTCTGTCCAGGGTTCGAGACGCGACCGATAGTACGCCGTTCCGGCGGCGCGCACCTGAAAGAAGACGGCGGTCGCACCGAGTTCCTGGCAGTTGGCCATGATGCGTTGAATGTCGGACGCGGTGCGGTAGTCGAAACGCGTCACCCAGATCGCCCGCATCGGGCCCGTGGCTTTGGGCTTGCGCTGCTTGACCGGCGGCGCCGGTTCGGCCTGGCTGTGCGGCGGCGGCGGTGTGGTCTTGGCCGGTTCCTGGCCAATGGGCACCCATTCGCCCGTCGGCGTCTGAACGCAGGCACCCAGCACAGCCGCGAACACGAACGACAGGCAGACCATCGCCGTGCGCGTGCCGGAGGCGCTATCGGGCGGCCCGGACCCATCGTGTTGGTGCACTCGTCGCTCCTCGGTCATCAAAACCTCCGTGGCTCAACCGGTGAAATCCCTTTCATTGACCAACGAGGGTACAGGTGCTGGCCGTGTGGTTCAAGCGATCTGATCGCGGCGGCGATCGACGACGGCAGGCTCGGCGCGTACGGTCGCGTGCGGAGCGGAAGCGAAGCCTTCAGCCAGCGTGATGGTAGATGTATGAACACCGACCGATGAAGGTCAGCCGGCCGGTTCCCACGGCCCTTCGAGTTGCGTACAGATCAGGGTCAGCGAGTCCGACAGCAGTTCCGTCCGCACGATGATGGCCGGGCCGGTCTGCGTGGGATCGCCGTTGCGTTTGCGAATGGTCAGGACCAGCGGCGAGCCGATCGGCGGCGTGTCGGCCGTTTCGACGATGAACGCCGCCCCGCGCGCGGAAATATCAACGAGCCAGCCGCAGGAACCCTCGGACGAACACGGGTCCACGAAGTCGACGAAGTCGCTGGCGGGCTCGCGCAGTGAATCGCGACGGTCGGGCCCGGCGAATTCCTCTGCCGCTTCGAGGTATTCGGCGTCGCGGCGGAACACGCTCGCCTGATCGACGATGATCTCATCGAGCGCGGGCGCGGGAGCGCCCTGCGACCAGCAGAGCGCATCGAGATTGCCCTCGCCGGCCATCGACACGAAGATGCCCTTCGCCGCCGCGGGCGTGACGGCCTCCTGGCTGGTGATGTCTTCCGGAGTCAGATCGAACCAGCGGCAATACAGCTCGACCGCGATCTCCTCGTCGGTGAGGGTGTCCACCGGCCAACCGATCCGCTGCAATTGCTGGCGAAGCCAATCCATAGTCGCGCGTCCCCAGAACGAGCATGCGCGTGCATGCTTCGGTGAACTCGACTCGAACCGTGCTTCTTGACCCACCCCTGTCCGGCCGACGGGTGCGATGCCGGACGCGCCTGCCGCGGCGCGCGGATGAATTCCGCATTTCTTCAATCGTCACGTCAGGCGTGTAAATCGCTTAGTCGCAAAAGTTTTCATCGAAACCAGCAGACAATCCTGGACCCTGCAGCCCGAAAACCGTCGCTCGAACCGGCCGGCGCATCGAAGCCATCGGCTACCCGGCGGAACGCGACGCAAGCGGGCAGCATCGCATCGACCTTTTTATCGGCCGCACCAACTGGAGATGGCGCGCGGACAATAACAGACTGCCGGAGAGCCCGTACCATACCGTTGTGCCACCGCAAACAGGCGGCTTATCCAATAACGCGGAGCAACATCATGAACACACTTCTTCCGGGCTTGATGACGTGACCGACACGGATAGCCGAACGTGGGGTAAAGACCCCAAGCACCTGAACATTCGACCCGAACACGTTGTGGCCGACCGGCTTGGTCTGCACGACCGCACTTCGCCGGGCCGGAACGACAATCAAGCCGAGTCCGCCGACACCGGCCGGATTCGCCACGCCGCGAGAATCACCCAGGCCGCAAACAGCAGTGAGCCGACCGCCAGCGTCGCTACGGCGGCCGGCACGGCATCGACC
>JAFGKA010000443.1 GCA_016928855.1 Phycisphaerae bacterium | reverse complement strand
GGGAGCCTGCCGATCGTCCGCGCGGTGGTGGAGAAGATCACACTCGCCCAGGGTTGCGATGACGAGGAGATCGCCGCGATCGGCCTGGCGATCGATGAGGCCATGGCCAACGTACTCAAGCACGGATACGAGGGCGCCGCGGATCAGCCGATCGAGATCTCGGTTACGATCGAGGGCGAAGCCCCTGACGCGGCGGTGGCCATCATGATTCATGATTACGGCCGGCAGGTCGATCCGGAAAGTATCCGGAGCCGTGACCTGGACGACGTGCGCCCCGGCGGGCTGGGTGTGCACATCATCCGGTCCGTCATGGACAACGTCGAGTATTCGCGGTCCGCCCAGGGTGGCATGGAACTCAAACTGACCAAGCGACTCGGCAAGGTGAAGACGTAGGGACACCGAGCGCTTCGAGACCACTGTGGCAAAGACATGGCAACGCATCGCGGAGCGACCATCACGAAAGCGCGTACCTGACGAAAGAGGGTGGGGTCATGGATAACACAGCGTCCGCGGTCAAAGAGGTTCGGCACAGCAAGGACACTACCGTAATCGTGCTGTCGGGCGAAATCGACCTGCACCACGTTCCGCAGGTCCACCCCGCACTGGTCAAGGAATGTGACGCCAGGCCGGCGACGCTAATCATCGACCTGACGGATGTCGCGTACATGGATTCGTCCGGTGTGGGTGTGCTGGTCCACGTATTCCAGAAGGTCAAAGGCTATCGCGGCAAGCTGCGGCTCGTCGGTATGCGCGAACGGGTGCGCAGCGTGTTTGAGATTACCCGTCTGGACAAGTACTTCGTCATCTGCGACACCGAAGAGGAGGCCCTCAACGCATGAGCGACGCCCCGCGGTCGTCGGCGCGGCCCCGGCTCCCGAACGTGTTCGTCCGGGCGGTGGAGTCCGTCGGTCGCGCGGGTCTGGACCTTGTCCGTAACGCCACGACCTTCGTGCGGTTCGTCGGCGGGATCGGCCAACTCGGCGCTGACGCGGTGCGATGGACCGCTCGCGGCCTGTTCCGGCGTAATGTCAAGTTCGGGCGGGAAGCGCTGGTTGTCCAGATGATCCGTGTCGGCGTGCGCAGCATTCCCATCATCGTCCTCGTGCAGACGTTCATTGGGATTATCATGGCGCTACAACTGGCGCCGACGCTGGAGAGCTATGGCCAGCTCGAACGGGTGGCGGACGTCGTGGCCATCGCGACATTCCGCGAACTCGGGCCGCTGATCTCGGCGATCGTGCTCAGCGGCTTCGCCGGCGCCTCGATCGCGGCGGAGATGGGCGCCATGGTGGAATCGGAGGAGATCAAAGCGCTGCGGGCGCACGCGCTTAACCCGATCCGGTTTCTCGTCGTGCCGCGGTATCTGGCCACGGTCATCATGCTGACCGGGCTGACGGTGCTGGCCGACGTGGTGGGCGTCGCCGGCGGCCTCGGCACGGCCACATTCGTGCTCGACATCCGGCCGGGCGTCTACATCGATTACACACAAGCCGCCCTGCAGAGCAAGGATTTCCTCACGGGCCTCGTGAAGGCCGGCGTCTTCGGCTGGCTCATCGCGATGATCGCCTGCTACGAAGGCCTGACGGTCACCGGCGGCGCCGTCGGCGTAGGCCGCGCCACAACGAACACCGTCGTCAAATCCATCGTAGCCCTGATCGGATTCGATTGCCTGTTTACCACCGTATTCTACCTGTTTGAGCTTTGAGGCCGACGCCCCCCTATTCGCCTGGACGTGCCATCCCTCCGGCTTGCGTATTGCACGAGTTTCCGTTAGAGTATGTCACGGAAGGGTCAGGACGGGTTGACGGCCGCATCGCTGGACGTCTGGCGGACACGGCTGACACTCAGCCATCTAAGATCCAACGGTTAGGGGAGTGAGAGAGACGCTCGCGGGCGTGCTCTCTTCTTCTTTGGGCCACACGGGTCCACGCGCGCCCCTGGGCATCCATCCAGGAGGTGTGCGTCATGTCCATTCGCAAGGCCGGTCTGGCGGGATTGATACTTCTGGGCGTCTTGCTCGTCCCGGCGACAGCGATGTCGCAAATGATTGTGTACGTTGATGCGCACGCAACCGGCGCGAACAACGGCACAAGTTGGATGGATGCATATCCCAGTCTGCAGGACGCGTTGACCACCGCCGCAGCGTCTGGCGGAACGGTCACAGAGATCTGGGCTGCGGTGGGGACGTATCGGCCGTCCGCCCAAACAGACCCGAGCGACCCGCGCTCGGCTACGTTCCAGCTGATCGACGCCGTAGCGATCTACGGTGGGTTCGCCGGCGGCGAGACGAACCGCGACGATCGCGACCCGGCCGCGAACGTAACGATCGTCAGCGGCGACTTGGCGGACGATGATGCGCCAGTCGTCGATCTCACGGAACTCTGGAATCAGCCGACCCGATCCGAAAACAGTTATCATGTCATCACCGCCAGCAGCACGGACACGACAGCCATTCTGGATGGTTTCACAGTCACTGGCGGAAATGCGAATGGGGACGACTATCCGGTGAGCGGCGGCGCTGGAATGGTCAACTACGACGGCAGCCCCACAGTAGCCCATTGCCGCTTTGTCTGGAACTCGGCGTCCGTCGGCGCCGCAGGGGTACTCAACAGCCAGGCAAATCCCTCGTTTTCCTATTGTACCTTCCTTGAAAACTCTGCGCCAACCAGCGCGGCGATGAGCAATAACTACTGCGGCCCGCAACTCGTGAACTGTGCATTCATCAGTAATCTGGCTAGCCCAAACACCGGTGGGGCCATCCGAAACAACAACAGCAACCCTACGCTGATCAACTGCATCTTCACCGGAAACCTGTGCGGGAACAGCGGCGGCGCGATCAACAACTACATCAGCAGTCCGGTATTGGTGAATTGCACGTTCGCCGCGAACGTTGCCGCAGGTCGGGGCGGCGCAATCTACAACTACCAGTCCAGCCCCGCCCTGACGAACTGCATTCTGTGGGGCAACATTGCTTCGCTCGGGCCCCAGATGCATACGGAAAGCTACAACTCATACCCGACGGTTACCTACACCTGCATCCAAGGCGGTCTCACAGGTACCGGCAACATAAGCGAGGATCCGCAGTTCGTGGATCCCGATGGCCCCGATTGCATCCCCGGGACGGAGGACGACAATCTGCGATTGCGGGCTGGTTCACCCTGCCTCGACACAGGAAACAATGAGCCCGGGATCGCGCTGCCTTCGACGGACCTGGATGGCAAACCGCGCATCGTTTCAGAAACGGTGGACATGGGAGCCTACGAAGAGCCATATCAGGCCCTTGTGATCAGCGACGCCCCTCTCCGGGTCGCTGAAGGCGGAACGGCATCGTTCGCTGTGGCATTGGCCATGGACCCTCTGGGGCCGGTCCAGGTGGCGGTGAGTTGGTATAGCGGCGATGCAGACATCGGTGTGGCAGATGGCGCATTGCTGACGTTCGATTCCTCCAACTTCTCCGTGCCGCAGACGGTGACGCTCGCGGCCGCTCACGACGCTGACTGGTGGAACGGGGAAGCCGTGACCCGCGTCAGTGCTTCCAGCATCCCCACCGCTGAGGTCATTGCAGGGGAAGTCGACGCGGATTCGCCACCGTCCACGGTATTCGTACAAGCCACAGCCAACGGGGCGAATCTGGGGACGAGTTGGGCCGATGCCTTTGCATGCCTCCAGGACGCGTTGACGGCGTTGGCAAGCCTTGACCAACCATCAGCCGCTGTCTGGGTCGCCGCCGGGACCTACACGCCCGACCAGGGAGCCGCAATGCTGCCGGGCGATCGGACCGCAAGCTTTCAGCTTCTTAGCGGAGTCGCAGTTTATGGTGGCTTCGCGGGCGACGAGGATCCTGCCACGTTCGATCTGGCCAACCGCGACTTCCAGGCGCACACCACAACCTTGAGTGGCGACCTCAACGACGATGACGGACCGGACTTCGCCAACAACACCGAGAACAGCTATCGTGTCGTATCGGCGAACGATGTGAACGCATCCGGCATCCTCGACGGTTTCACGATAACGGGCGGTAACGCAAACAAGCCAACCTGGCCCGATCGCTTCGATGACGGCGCCGGTATCTGGATCGATCAGGGCGGCCCGACACTAGCAAATTGCCGATTCGTTGCGAACTCGGCGGCCGAATGGGGTGGCGGGCTCTGTGCCACGATGTACAGCACCCCCACGTTGATCCGCTGCGCGTTCTCTGGAAACGCTGGCGTGCTCGGTGGGGCCATCTACTTCGAAGATGGCAGCGAGCCTACGGTGACCGGCTGCGTGCTCACCGATAACCATGCGTCCCTCAGCGGTGGCGGGATATTCTCGAACGCGGACGCGCTGATCGCAACCAACTGCGTCTTCCGGCTCAACTCGGCCAGCGCCGGAGGGGGAATCACCATTAGTTACGGCAGTGCGACGTTGGACAACTGCGCATTCAGTGGCAACTCGGCCAGCGGCAGCGACAGTTACCACAGCGGCGGCGCCATATTCAATACTTCCAGCTACACGACTCTGACGAACTGCTCCGTCACCGGAAACTCCGGTGAACACGGGAGCGCGATGCTTACCCGCGGGGGCTACCCGGCTGTCGTGACAAACTGTATCTTCTGGGGTAACGGCACAGCGTCATCCGGCGGGATCTACGCCGGCGACACCGGCTCGCATGCTGTTATCAACTGCAGTTGCGTCCAGGGCGGCTACTCGGGAACCGGTAACATCAGCGACGATCCGTTCTTCGTAGATGCTGCGGGCCCCGACCACATCTTCGGCACCGACGACGACAACCTTCGTCTGCGCGCCGACTCGCCTTGCCTCAACACCGGCACCAACTCGCCCCCGGAAGGATTACCGTTGACCGACCTGGATGATAACCCACGAATCATCGACGGGGTCGTGGACATGGGCGCCTATGAGGGGTCGCATCAAGCATTTGTTGTCAGCGCCTCGACTGTCCCGGTGCCCGAGAAGGGAACCGCACAGTTCACCGTACGCCTGGCGATGAACCCGCTCGGCCTCACCCAGGTCACCGTCAGTCGTTGCTCGGGCGACCCGGACATCAGCGTTGCAGGGGGCAGTGTACTCACGTTTGACTCCCTGAACTTCTCTCAGCCCCAGACGGTAACGCTCGCGGCGGCCCTCGACCCAGACCACACGGACGATTCAGCATTCATCCAGCTTGTCGCGGACGGCGTGCCGACTGCGACGGTTATCGCCCAGGAGATCGACCTGCTTCCTCCGCTCTTCGTCAGGCAAAGCGCCACGGGGGCCAACGACGGATCGACCTGGGGCGACGCGTACACCAACCTTCAGGATGCTCTTGCCTATGCGTCTTCGCATGGCACCATACGGCAGATTTGGGTCGCGGGAGAGACCTACACGCCCGATCGCGGCACGGCGCAAATGCTCGGCGACCGACTGGCGACCTTCCAACTCCTCAGCGGCGTCGCGATCTACGGCGGTTTCGCGGGAACGGAAGACCCCGCCACATTCGACCTCGCGAACCGCAACCTCCAAGCCAATCCGAGCATACTGAGCGGTGACCTGAACGGGGATGACGGAGCCAACTTCGCCAATAATGCGGACAACAGCTGCCACGTCGTAACGGCGACTGGCACGGACGCTTCCAGCGTCCTCGATGGGTTCACGATTACGGCCGGAAACGCCGACGGCACCTCCCCCGATATCGGGAGGGGGCGAGGTGGCGGCGTATACGCCGGGAACCCTGGCCAAGCGACGTTGACGAATTGCCGCATCATCGGCAACTACGCCAAGGACTATGGCGGTGGTGTGTACCGCAACAACAGCAGCACCACCATCACAGGCTGCATCTTCCAGAATAACAAAGCCGCTTACCATTACGGCGGCGGCCTTTACAACACGTACGGAAGCCCGACGATCACCGACTGCACCTTCGATGGAAACTCGGCTAACCGAGGGGGCGGGATGGCAAACGATCGCGCCAACTCCCTGGTGATCCGTTGCACGTTCCAGAACAACCAGAACTCGGGCGCCGGGATTTACAATTACCGATGCGATCCGACGATCCGCAGTTGCGCCTTCCTTTCAAATTCGGCCGGCGTCTACTCCGGAGGCGGCGGTATGTACAATTACTACGCCAACCCCGTGCTCGTCAACTGCCTGTTCGTCGGCAACTATGGCTCAGGGGGGGGCGCATTGTACGATCAGAGCAGCAATCCGACGGTCACTAACTGCACCTTCTATGGCAATGAAGCAAAGTACTCCGGCGGAGGGATGTATGAGTACTACGGCAGTGCTGCCCAACTGGTCAACTGCGTCCTTTGGGGCAACCTCGACAGCAACGGCTCGGTCGAGACCTCGCAGATCTACAGGAACAGCAGTACGCCAACTGTTAATTACTCTTGCGTTCAGGGCTGGAGTGGTACGATGGATGGTGTCGGCAACCTCGGATCCGATCCACTCTTCGTCAATGCGGCGACCGGCAACTTCCATCTCTCGCCGCCGTCGCCCTGCATCGACGCCGGCGATCCGGCGTCGGATTACTCGCTCGAGCCCGAGCCGGACGGCGGGCGGATCAACATGGGGGCGTATGGCAATACGCCCGAGGCCGAGACCAAGGGCTGGCTCTATATCGACGACTACGGGCAGGTCAGCAAGACACGGGTCGGGCGGACGCTGTTTGAGTACCAGCTGAACGTCACGATGCGAAACGCGAGCGAGAATGCCGAGGATAACGTCGTCGCCACTCTGCTCCAGGTCCCGAGCAACATGCAGATCATCGATGACACAGTCAACGTCGGCAGCGTTCCGGCTGGCGGAAGCGTGGTAAGCCAAGACACGTTTGCCATACGCGTGGACCGCACCTCGCTCGTTTCGCCGCTCCCGATCAGTTGGCAGGTCACTTACGCGGGCAGGACCGAGATGTTCACGGCGTGGCTCGATCTCGACGCGAGAACGGGTTCGCTCGGCGACCTGGATGGGGACGGCGACGTGGACCTCTCAGACTTCAGTACCTTCCAGGCTTGTTTCAACGGACCGAATCGACCGCCGGCTCAGAACGGTTGTGACCAAGCGGATTCTGACGGCGATGCCGATGTGGACTTGACCGATTTCTCGGCGTTCCAGGGATGTTTCAATGGCCCCAACCGTCCGCCAGCATGCGAATGAGGCAGTGCGCGGCGGATGCACAGTGACGAAGAACAGACGATGGAATGACGTTGCGGGAGGCCAGTGATTCGTCGAGGGCAAGAGACCATTAAGGAGCGGATTGTTCGCTGATCGCCGCCGGCCGATTGCCGGCAGCTCTTGGAGTGAGGAAAAGCACCATGAAGAGTATTCGGTATGCTGTGCCGTTCATTGCGGGCGTCGTAACCCTGCTAACCACTGAATGGAGTTCTACCCAGGCAGCCATGATCTCATATGAGGTGTCTGATCTAGGCGCCGGCCGGTGGAAGTACACCTACGAAGTGAAGAACGTCTCACTCGCGCAGCCCGTCAACGAGTTCACAATCTGGTTCAACCGTAGCCGCTACGCCAATTTGGCGGTCGCCTCGTCAAACCCACCGGCGAGCACATGGAGCGAATTAGTCGTGCAGCCAGACCCCGTCCTGCATGACGATGGCTTCTATGACGCGCTGCAGACCCCAGGGGGTATCGGCATCGGAACGAGCGTGGGCGGTTTCGCGGTTGAATTTGATTGGCTGGCGACCGGCCAGCCGGGCGCGCAACCGTTCGACATCATAGACCCGGTGAGTCTGCAGACCCGCTACTCAGGCATCACGGTCCCTGAGCCCTCCACACTCGCGCTACTGGCTCTCGGCGGGCTGGTGACGATTCGGCGTCAGGCTCGGTCATCGCGATGATCGCCTGCTACGACGATTCTGTCTGTACCCGCCGGCATCGCCAGAAAGCGCGGGGCAGTGCCAGCGGCATGCTTGTATCGTCCCTGCCGGATACGGATAATGGAGATCGGGCGGCAGAACGGTAGCGGGCACTGGAGGTGTCCAACCTATTGGGGATAGCCGGTTGCGTGTGCAAAAAACAGTCACAAAGCAACCCTCACGCTGCCTCACCCCCCTGCCATTCGGAGCATTCCCCCCCCATGCCTCACAAAACGCAAGCTCCAGACAGCGCAGTGTATGTAAGGCGCGTGACGTTGTCTCCAATTCAGGCTGAACCACTACAGGCAGGCTCATCGTATGCACACACACAAGTCAACACGTATCAGCCGGCGACGGTTCCTCGAATCCATAACCTGTGGATTGACAATCGGCCGGACGGCGCTCGCCGCGACAAGTCGACCGAGTGAAGGCCAGCCCTTCTTCCGCACCCGCGGCGTCGTGCTTACGCCCGAAGACCTCACGCTCACCGACTGGCCTGAGCGGGCCGCGGCTGCAGGGCTGACGACCATCGGGCTCCACGCAACCAAGTCGCCGCGAATGCTGGCCAAATACGTCCAATCCGAGACGGGGCAGCAATTGCTCCAAAGCTGCCGACGGCTTGGGTTAAGTGTCGAGTACGAACTACACGCCATGCAGGATCTGTTGCCGCGGGAGCTTTTCGATAAAGCACCGGAGCTCTTCCGGATGGATGACAACGGAACGCGGGTTCGTGAATGGAACCTCTGCGTCCATTCGGAACTGGCGATGCAAACAGTCGCCCAGAACGCCGTGGATCTTGCGAAAACCCTGCGCCCCACCACCGGGCGGTATTTCTACTGGGGTGACGACGGGTGTCCGTGGTGCCGCTGCCAGCACTGTGCAGGGTTGAGCGACAGTGATCAGGCCCTGCTCGTTGCGACGCGCATCCTCGGCGCCATTCGCGAGACGGACGCCAACGCGCAGGTGGCCTACCTTGCATACGATAACACACTCCCACCGCCGGAGCAGATCAAGCCGAAGCCCGGAATCTTTCTCGAATACGCTCCCATTCACCGACGCTACGATGTGCCGTTTGAGAAAGCCGACGACACGAAGAGCCGGGAGCAATTCGAAATGCTGGACGCCAACCTCGATGTGTTCGGCCGAACCGATGCGCAGGCGCTGGAATACTGGCTTGACGTGTCGCTGTTCTCCAAGTGGAAGAAGCCGGCCGTGAAGGTTCCGTTTGATCCGCGGGTCCTGGCAGCCGACCTGGATACCTACGGCCGGCGAGGCATTCGCCACGTGACAACGTTTGCGGTGTACATCGACGCCGATTACGTTTCGCGGCACGGGGAACCACCGTTGCCCCAATACGGCAAGCAGCTTCAACGCTGGAAGCCACCGAGAGATGTCGTAGCGAAGTGAGACGGACGAGGATTGAAGGATCGGAAGTGTTTTGACCCATTCATTATACCCTTCGCCTACCGCATGCGGTTTCGAGCCGCCGCACTCCACAGGGGCTTCGGCCGTGAGCTCAGCCGAATGGCTGACGCCTTCGGGATGGCGCCCGCTCGCCATGCCGCTCGACACATTGCCCTGAATCTGCGGCCATCGGCGTGAATCCGCGGACAGGGTCTTTCTGCTGCACGAAAGACGATTCACCACGGGGACACCGAGGACACGGAAAACTCATTGTGAATTTCTGATTGTGGATTGCTGATTACTCGCTGGCTCCGTGGTGCTGATGCTTCCGCGGACAGAACACGGGCGGACGTCTTTTCGAAGCGCATCGCCTTCGTTACACCGCTCCGCATGTCGACACGGATCCCGAGCCGGCGATTACCTGTTCGACACATGGGACGCGGCGGCTGATGACAGCGGAAGCCGGTTCGCTGGCGTGCACGTCCGGGCTGGCCGGACGCCTTGCTGACGCGACCCTATTCGTCCTCCGCCGGCCGGTGAATGCCGCTTGCGTATGACACGACTCGGTTCTATCCTTGGAGGGCGGGTGCGATACAGGAGGCTGGGGTGACTCGTCCAACGGAACCTCTTCGGCGACGCGTGCGGGCATTCGTAGACAACTCCGTCTTCGGAGGCGTCTTCGATGACGAATTCGCCGAGGATTCGAAACGCTTCTTTGACCAAGTCGCTTCCGGTCGCATTATCGTGCTGGTCTCCAACGTTCTTCTTCGCGAAATCCTCAACGCGCCACCGCACATCCAGGGGATCCTGGCCTCGTTGCCCCCCGAGCAGCTCGAGGAGGTGGCCGTCACGCCCGAAGCGGTCGCACTGACCGAGGCTTACCTGCAGGCCGGCATTCTCTCGGCCAAATGGCGGGATGACGCCGCCCAGATCGCCCTGGCTACGCTTGCGAAGGCCGACGTACTCTTGAGCTGGAACTTCCGTCATATCGTCAACTATGATAGAATACGGTTGTTCAATAGCGTGAACCTCGCCCAGGGCTATGGCATGCTGGACATCCGTTGCCCGAAGGAGATTCAGGATGCGCACGCGGACGAGCAAGACATTTGACTGCGTGACAATGAAGGATGATATTCAGCGGCGCCTGCTGGCTGAGTATGAGGCGGTCCAGGACCGCTACGACTCTTATTGGCACTTCCTGCAAGAGACGAACCGGAAGGACCCCGCCCTCCAAGCCCTGCGAGAGAAGCTTGGCTTCGCCGATCCCCAACGCGATCAGTGATCCTCCTCGGATCGGCCGCACGGCCGTGCCGCAGTACGG
>JAFGKA010000442.1 GCA_016928855.1 Phycisphaerae bacterium | reverse complement strand
GTGTTGACGTGATACACGAACAACGACTTCTTCAGGGACCACAATCGCCAACTCACAGCCAGGTCACCTCGTAATGCCGCCCGAGCAACGCGAGAACCAGCGCGATCAGCGCCACGGGCGTAACCGTGTACCAGAAGAACCGAAGACTCTGATCGATCCGCAGCCGCGGATTGGTGTTGCGAATCAGCGTGATGACAACGAGCAGTGCGACGAACTTGACCACTGACAGCAGCAGGCCCCAGCCGGTCACCTGAATGCCGCCCAAAAACAGCGTGATGAGCAGGATCGGCAGCGTGGCCAGCAGCAGGAATCGCGTCGCGAAGATCACCGCCAGCGGCGCCCCGGAATACTCGGTGTAGACGCCGGCCATCAGTTCCGTCTCGGCCTCGGCCTGATCGAACGGGACGAGCCCGAGCTTGGCCTGCATGCAGAACACGGCGACGATCAACGCCAGTGCGCCGGAACAGCTCAGGAACACGGCGCTGCCGCTCTGCTGGGCTTCGACGATCTGGGCGATGCGCAGGCTCCCGCCGGTATGGACCACCGCCACGAGCAACGCGATGATCAGCGGAAGTTCATAGCTGATCAGCAGCTTCATCTCGCGCGTGGCGCCGAGGCTGGCGTGCACGCTGCCCGAGGCCGCGGCGCCGAAGATCGTCGCCAGGGCGGGGATGGTCAGCAAATACACGATGACAATGGCATCCCCGATGAAGCCGGCGGCCTGCAGGTTCATCACCCACAGCATCGTTGCCGCCAGCGAAGCGGCGGCCAGCCCGAACAGCGGCGCCATCAGGAAGCCGGTACCCTGCGCCACCGCGGGCATGACGGTTTCCTTGCCCATCAACTTGAGGCAGTCGACGGCCGGCTGATACCACGGCGGGCCGACCCGCCATTGCAGCCGTGCGGTGACCTTGCGATCGACCCACTTCGCCGCCAGCCCCAGCGCGAGCGTACCGGCGGACGCAAAGACAAGAGCGAGAATCATATGGCCGATGCCCATCGTTCACTCCTATCGCCGGCGGATCGGATGCTGTCCGAGCGTGCGACTGCCGAGCACGACGAGACCCAGCTCGGCGGCCTCCGACTCTTCAATG
Source organism: Phycisphaerae bacterium (assembly GCA_016928855.1). GTDB lineage: Bacteria > Planctomycetota > Phycisphaerae > UBA1845 > PWPN01 > JAFGKA01. The sequence goes on along the minus strand of JAFGKA010000442.1, from coordinate 1,842 downwards.
AACTGCAGCGCGCCCGCCGGACAGCTCGCCACGCAACGCGGCGCGCGGCCCGCGTCGAGCTGATCGATGCACAGGTCGCACTTGGCAATCTCACCGTCGAACATCTCCGTCGTCAGAACGCCAAAAGGACAGGCCCGGGCGCACGAGCCGCACCCGCGACACCGAAATATGCTGCGATAAGCCGTTCCGTTTCCATTCTTTCGCATAGCGCCGGCGCTGCATACCGCGACACACGGCGCATCCGGACACTGCCGGCAGATTGCAGGCAACATCGCGGCGCCGACCCGCGCGAAATGCACGATCGGCAATTCGTTGTGACCGAAGAAACAGGCCGCCGCGCAACTGCGACATTCGATGCACGCGTCGAGATTGATCGCGACACGCTGCCGCAGCTCGGGCCCCAGTTCAAGCGTTGGCATGGGCCGCCTCCTCTACACCCGGCGCGTGGCCGAGCGGCTCGACGTCGATGTGGATCGTGCCGTCCCACGCGCCGTGTTCGGCATCGCCGAGACGGCGGATCTCCGCGAAGCTTCCGCTGACCGCCAGCCAGCCGACCGGCCGGTTGCCGTCCACAACGACCTCCGCGGCACAACCCCCCGCCGCCGGTTGATCCGCGGCGATGACGATGCGCACGATGGCCTCGCCCTGCGCGTTCCGGATCCGTGCTTCCTGACCGTTCACCAGACCGATCTGCCCGGCATCCGCAGGTGAGACCCACAGCTCCGGGTTGAGCCGCAACTGTTGACACCATCGCGAATGGCGCGTGATCTGTCCGTCGAAGTATTGCGTCGGGTCGGCCACGAGCACGGCGGGCCAGGTGCCCGTTGCCTGTGCGGACGGCGGTTGCGGCGCCGGCACGTCAGGCACCCGTGCGCCCGATGCAGCGACATCCAACGCCGGCCCCACGATGGCAATGCCGGCTCGTTCGCCGATCGCATGGAAGAGTTCGCGGACGGAAGGAATGCCGGCCGGTGGCGTCATGAGCGGCTCGACCTTGCACGGCTGGCCGGCGGCCAGGATATACGTTCCGCCCGCTTCCGGCGGCAGCGCCAACGGCAACACCTGATCGACCCAATCCGCCTCGGCCGGCGGAAACGCGGTAGCCAGCACGACGTGCTGCGCTCGATGGACAGCGGGCCCCCAGATCGCGCGCGGATAGGCACTGCTCGGATCCCACCCCACAACCAGCAGCACGTGCGGTTCGTTCGATGCGTCCGCGGCGCAGGTCTCGCTCCAGTCAGCCAGGTCGTGTTGACGCATGTATCGCGATATCGCGAGAGCGTTGGCCGAACCCGTCAGGACCGTGCACGTGCCGCCCCGCTGGCTGGCCCAGTCGGCAGCGGCATGCGACAGCGCCCGCCAGACGTCGGCGCGGCCGGACGACGGAGCAAGAACGACAGCGGGGCGTTGCGCCGACCGTAATTGCATGGCCGCCCGGTTGACGCGTTCCGAGTCCACCCCGCTGCCGTTTATTGTGCGCTGGGCAACGGCCTTCCCGGGCAGCCGGTCGGTCGTGCCGCTGGCTCCAGCGGATGTCAGCAGCGCATTGACGACGTGATATTCGTACCCCGGGCGACAGATGACGTGGTAAGGGGCGAACTGAGCGGTCATGCCCGCCGCCGAATCGATCACGATGACGGGCTTCATCACGTGTGTCTGTCGCCACCGGATCAGACGGCGGGCGGATACCGGATGCGTCGCAAACGGATTCCCGACGATGACCAGTGCGTCCGCATCGTCCCACGCCTGCGGTGCGGCCTGCGCGGCGCCGGCGGCATCCAGGCCCTCAACCGCGCCGCGTTCGTGCGGCGGCAGGTGAACGAGCAGCCTCGACGGCGCGCC
>JAFGKA010000441.1 GCA_016928855.1 Phycisphaerae bacterium | reverse complement strand
GATCGCGCGATCGGCCACCAGGCCGCCGAGCACCTGCTGCGGAACGGCTTCACCCAGTTCGGCTTCGTCGGCTATCGGGGTGTGTACTGGTCGGACCATCGCTGCGACGGTTTCCGCGAGGCGGTGGAAAGCGCCGGCGGCACCTGCGACATGTTTATGTCGGAGTCGATGGCGGCATCGCGATGCGAGTTGCGAAGCTGGGACCGTGAACTGGACCAGATGGCCGAGTGGCTCAAGGCGCTGCCGAAGCCGGTCGGCGTGATGGCCGCCACGGATTTCCGCGCGGTGCAGGTGCTCGACGCCTGCCGGCAGGCCGGCGTGGCTGTACCGGAACAAGTCGCGGTGATCGGCGTGGATGACGAAGAAGTCGTCCGCGAACTTGCCCACCCGCCACTGTCGAGCATTCGGACGAACGCCGAACAGGTCGGCTATCGTGCCGCAGAGATGCTGGCCATGCTGATGGCGGGCAATGAGCCGCCCGTTCGCAAGCTCTTCGTCAAACCACTGGGCGTCGCGGCCCGGCAATCAACCGATCTGACGGCGATCGAAGACCCCGTCGTGGCGAAGGCGATGAGCTTCATCCGGCGGGAGGCGTGCCGGGGGATCAACGTCGAGGATGTCCTGCGGCATCTGAGTATCTCGCGCAGCGTGATCCAGCGGCGATTCCGCAAGCAACTCGGCCGCACCGTGCATGACGAGATCATTGCCACACGCGTGGGCCGGACGAAGGAGCTGCTCGCCCAGACGGATCTCTCGCTTTCGCAGATTGCCGAACGGGTGGGCATCGCGCACATCGAGTATCTCAGCGCGATGTTCAAACGGCGCACCGGGCTGACGCTCTCCGCGTATCGCAGGAGCACGCGCCGCGCCCTGCGAGCGGCACGCGGGCGGCGAGGCTCATCGGTCAGTCACTCGACAACCTATACACAGGCGAATCCCTGAATCAGGAGCCCAACATGCCCACGTATGCGCGCGTCACGCTGATCGTCGGATGCCTTGTGGCGATCATCGCCGTCCACCCAAGCCGCCAGGCGCTGGCCGCGGCGCACGAATATCACGTCGCACCGAACGGGGACGATGCCAATGCCGGCACCAAGGACAAACCGTTCGCCACGCTCTGGGCCGCGCGCGAGGCCGTGCGCCGGCTGAAATACACGGGGAAGTACCCGGACGGCGGCGTGCAAATCCGTCTGGCCGACGGTCGTTACGAGCTGAAAGAGCCCTTCGTGCTGTCCGAAGCGGATTCCGGCCGCGAAGGCGCCCCGGTCGTCTACACGGCCGCCGAGGGTGCCAAGCCCGTGCTGACCGGCGATCGACTGATCACCGGCTGGCAGGATCGTGGCGACGGCATCTGGACCGCCAAGGCCAAGGGCCCGTTCCGCCAGCTTTACGTCAACGGAAAACGCGCGATGCGTGCCCGCTCACCCAACGGCGGCCAAGAGTTCTACCGCGTAATCAAGTGGAGCAAGGAGCTGCGCACCGCCATCGTACCGGCCGAAGCCATGCAGGCTCTTCCGGACATCGACCGCGCCGAGTTCATCGTTCAATGCCTCTGGTCGCAACCGATCCTGCAGATCGAAAGCGTCGAGACGCAGGACGACCTCGCGACCGTGCAGTTCCGCAATCCCGGCCGGGGCCTGCTGTTCGATCGGCGGTATCCCTGGATCGAGGACGGCCAGTCGTTCCACATCGAAAACCATCTCGCGTTGCTCGACGAGCCGGGCGAGTGGCATCTCGACTGGGGCAGGGAAACGCTCTACTACAAGCCGCTCGCCGGCGAAGACATGACCCGAGCAACCGTGACGGCCCCGCGCACCGAAACCCTAATCCGGCTCGACGGCACGCCGAACCGTCCCGTCGAACACATCACGTTCACGTGCCTGACGTTCGAGGGCACCAACTGGGAGCACCCGAGCCACCTCGGCGTACAGGGCATGCAGGCCGGCATGTACAATATCTTCGCCTCATGGGACAACGTGCAGATCGTCGATCGGCCCCCGTCCGCCGTAGATATCGCCGGCGGCCGCCACATCGTCATTGATCGCAACATCTTCCAGAACCTCGGCTCGACCGCCGTCGATCTGCGATGGGCAACCTATCGCTGCAGCGTCACCGGCAACGTGTTCCGCGACATCGCCGGCGGCGCCGTGCGGCACGGCGAATTCACCACGCGGGACGTGGAATCGCACTTGGCCTTCGATCCCGAGGACCCGCGCGAGGTCTGCACCGAGGATCGGATCTGCAACAATCTCATCACTCGCGTCGCCGCGGATTACCGTGATAACTGCGCCATCGTCAGTGGCTGGGTCAAGGGCGTCCGCATCGAGCACAACGACATCTCGGACCTGCCCTACACGGCGATCAGCGTCGGCTGGGGCTGGGTGAACCACGTCAACGTGATGCGGGACAACCGGATGGTCTTCAACCGCATCGAAAACGTGGTCAACCTTCTGACCGACGGCGCCGGCGTCTACACGCTCTCACCGCAGGTCGATACGGAGTTGGCTTTCAACTTCATCCGCAACGTACGCAAGTCGCCGTGGGCTGGCCGGCGCCTGACGTTCGGCATCTACTTCGACGAGGGCTCGGACTATATCCATCGCCATCACAACGTGCTGGATGTGGTTCCTGACGTCTACCACTACAACAGGAACGGCGCGAACAATCGTTTCGAAGACGATCGCGTCCTCGAACCCGGCGAAGATGTCACGGCGCTGCCCGACGCCTACCGGCAGGTTATCGAGCAGGCCGGCCTCGAACCGGCATACGAGGAGATCCGCCAGTGGTGAATCTGGATTTCGACCAGGCCCGCTGGGACCGCACCCGTGAGACCTACCGGCAATGGTGGGCTGGCACGCTGGATCGCCCGCTGATCCATCTGGAGATGAAGGGGCGCGATCCCGGCCGAGCGGCACCGCCGCTGCCGGCGTACGAATTCGCAAGCTTCTACGACCTGAGCATTCCGGCGGACGCGATCGCGGACCGGTGGCTCTACGATCTCGAATGCACGCATTTTCTCGGTGATGCGTTTCCGTCGATTCGGCCGAACTTCGGTCCGGGCGTGATCGCGGCGCTGCTGGGCACGGAGCTGCACAACGGCGACGACACGGTCTGGTTCCATCCGAAAGAGCCGATCGAATCGCTGGACGACCTCCGATTCACGTTCGACCCGGAAAACGTCTGGTTCCGGCGGCTGTGCGACGTCTATCGCGCCGCCGCCGAGCGTTTCGAGGGCCTCGTCCAGCTTGGCATGACCGACCTTGGCGGGAATCTGGATGTCCTCGCCTCGTTCCGATCGAGCCAATCATTGCTGCTGGATCTGTACGACGCCCCGCAGCAGGTCGAGCGGCTCCTGTGGGACGTGCATGCCATGTGGTGGCGCTACTTCGAGGCGTTCAACGCGATCATTCAACCGGCGCATCCCGGCTATACAGCGTGGACACCGATCTACAGCGAGAAGCCGTATTACATCCTGCAATCCGACTTCTGCTACATGATTAGCCCGCCGATGTTCGAACAGTTCGTCAAACCGGAACTTGTCGCAAGCTGCGAGAAACTCGCCGCCTCCTTCTACCACGTTGACGGCCTCGGGCAACTCGCGCACCTCGATTCGTTGCTGGCGATCGAGTCACTGGACGGGGTGCAGTGGGTGCCCGGGGCCGGTCAGCCGGGGATCACCCACTGGCCCGAGGTCTACCGCAAGATTCGCAACGCCGGCAAACTCATTCAGTTCTTCACGCATCAGGATGACCGAGGCATCGCCAGCCTCGACTGCCTCGCCCAACAGCTCGGCAGCGCCCGCGGCATCATCATGATCGGCCACGTGCCCGCCGATCAGGAAGCCGAGGCGCTGGCGCTGCTGGAAAAGTACGGAGCCGCCTAGATGGACATCCACAGCCAGTTAACGACTCTGGATTTCGCCGTCATCGCCGCGTACGTCGTCGTGCTGCTCATCATCGGCGTCGTGGTCAGCGTCCGACGGCGGCACGAGGATGACCAGTTCCTCGCCGGCCGCAGCTTCGGCTGGGCCAACGTCGGCCTGTCGATCTTCGGCACGAACGTGAATCCGTCGTTCCTGATCGGTTCGGCCGCCGGCGCCTATACGATGGGCATGGTCACCGCGAACTTCGAATGGCTCGCGTGGCCGTTCCTGATGCTGCTGGCGATGGTGTTCGCGCCGCACTACCTC
>JAFGKA010000440.1 GCA_016928855.1 Phycisphaerae bacterium | reverse complement strand
GTAGACGTTCTCGAGGATTTTCGCCGCTTCGGCGACTTCGCAAGAAGAGACTGGCACGACGTGCTTGATTGCCGCCGCATACAGGGCCGTCGCCAGTCGGCTCGCCTTCTGGCCCATGCCGCCGACGACTTTCGGGATCGTCTCCGTGACGAAATCGACGCGGCCGGGATCCTCGCGTTCCGGCGAGAAGCCCAGGAAGAAATCGCGCCCCGCGCGCAAGCCGGTGGCTTCGAGGATCGGCTTGACGACCTCCTTCGTCGTGCCTGGATACGTCGTGCTTTCCAGGACGATGAGCTGACCACGGCGCAGATGCTGTGCCAGCGTCTCGGCCGTCTTGATGACGTAGGTCATGTCCGGATCGCGCGTCTTGGTCAACGGCGTCGGTACGCAGATCAGGATGGCGTCACACTTGCCAAGCTGGCGCGGGTCGGTCGTGGCCTTGAACTGCCGGCTTCGGACGAGGCCGGCGACCATCTCGCTCGGAATGTGCTCGATGTAACTCTTGCCGGCGTTGAGGGCCCGCACTTTTCTGGGGTCAACGTCATAGCCGACAACGCGAAATCCGCCGCCGCAAAACGTGCGGACCAACGGAAGGCCGACGTAGCCCATGCCAACGATGCCCACCAGGGCCTTACGGGATTCGATCTTCTGAGCAAGCACTTTATCGGACATCATGATCATCCTCGAAAGGGAACGTTTCGGTCGGTCGCGCGGCATCCTACGGGCGAGTTATCGGGCCCGCAAGACCGCGCCGAGCGGGATGCCGCGGCGGCCGCCCATGGCATGTATGTCGGTCAGCCCGGCTCGATGCTATAATGCCGATCCGTTTTACGCAGTTCTTGCTGCAAGGAGAGGCTTGGATGGAGATTCCCCTGGCCCGGCCGGATATCGGCCCCGCTGAGATTGAGGCGGTTTTGGCTGTCTTGAAAACCCCCCATCTTTCGCTCGGGCCGAAGGTGGGCGAATTCGAGGATGCCTTCGCGGCCTACTGCGGCACGCGTTACGCGGCAGCGATCAACAGCGGTACGGCGGGGCTGCACCTCTGTCTGGCGGCGATCGGTGTCGGGCCCGGCGACGAGGTGATCACGACGCCGTTCTCGTTCGTGGCCTCGTCCAACTGCATCTTGTTCCAGGGGGCCAAGCCTGTCCTGGCCGATATCGACCCGGAAACGTGGAACATCGACCCGGCCCGGGTCGCCGCCGCTGTGACGGCCAGGACAAAGGCGGTCATCCCCGTGGACGTCTTCGGCCAGCCCGCCGACATGGACCCGATTCGTGCAATTGCCCGGAAAGCCGGCCTTCGGATCGTCGAGGATTCGTGCGAGGCACTGGGAGCAAGATACCACGGTCGCTTTGCCGGCAGCCTGGGCGACGCTGGCGTCTTCGGCTTCTACCCCAACAAGCAGATCACCACCGGCGAAGGCGGCATGATCGTCACCGATGATGAGGCGATCGTCCGCATCGTGCGGTCCATGCGAAACCAGGGTCGGGCGGCGGGTGCCACCTGGCTCAGCCATGAGCGGCTTGGCTACAACTACCGGCTCAGCGACATCAACTGCGCGATCGGGCTGGCGCAGCTCGGCCGGGTCGACGAGTTCATCGCCCGCCGTGCGGCCGTGGCCGGGATGTACCTGGAGCGACTGGCGGACGACGAGCGGCTCAGTACCCAGCGGATCATTGACGGCGTCGACATGAGTTGGTTCGTCTTCGTGGTTCGGCTGGCCGACAGCTATTCGCAGGACGACCGGGATCGCATCCTGAACCAACTCCGCGAGCGCGGGATCGGCTGCAGCAACTACTTCACGCCGATTCACCTGCAGCCGTTCATGGTCGAGCAGTTCGGGTACGGCCCGGGCGACTTCCCCGTCTGCGAGGCCGTGGCGGCACGCACGATCGCGCTGCCGTTCCACCCGCAACTTACGGAGCGGGAGGTGGAGACGGTCTGCCGGGAGCTGAAGGCGATTCTCGATAAGTGACATCAAAAAAAGAGAGAGCATGATCGGGTGGAGAATAGAACTCCGCTCCGCTGCTCTCTTTGTCACGTGGCTCCCGGGTTGCCGGCCGGATGACGTGGGCATTACGCCCAGCCCCGGGTCTGCGACACAGGGGCCGTGACGAACATAACCTTTCCCCAAGGCTATACCAATACTATACACCATCGTCCGCCGAATGTCCGATCTCGCGGCAAAAACTTCGCGGTTTCGGCGTGGGATGCACGCGTCGCGGCTGCCACACGCGCTACTGGAGCTTGCGGTTCCAGCCGGGCTTTTCCGGATACAGCGATTTGACGTCGGTGGTCAATGAGATGCCGCTCTCGCGAAGCAATCCCTTGAAATCCACGCCTTCAAGCTGGTTGAAACACTCGATCGTGATCTGGTAGCGGGCGTTGCGGCGTTCGTCGCTGTCGCCGATCGCGGCGGTGGCGGCCAGATCCTTCTGGCGGGCGTGCGTCGCCTTGAAGAAATCGGGCCAGAAACGCGAGCCATACTTCCGTTCACATTGATGCAGCAGGTAGGCATGGATGCGGTCACATTGATTCGGCGGCAGATCGGCCGGAAAGGTGTTCTTCGCCGCCCGGTATCGGCGATATGTCTCCGCCTGGCCACGGCGCGTGTCACGCAGCGCGCGTTGGAAGATCGGGTTGTTGGCGATCGTGGTAGTGACCGCGACGCCCAGACTCCAGCCGACCATCTCCCAGCCGAATTGGGCCCCGGTGGCGCTGACGAAGTTGTGGGCCATCTCCTCGATGAAGCCGGAAACGTGCGGAACTTTGTGGCGCGTCCATTCTTCGCTGGCTTCGAGGATGAGGTTCTCGTCGTTGTATTCGATCGCACATTCGCTCGTGCCGCCCCATCCGTCGGCGTTGCCCTTCGGGAATGCGTAGACGGCGACCTTGTATTTCGTGTGCATACCCACAATCCGGTACAGCTCCGCGTAGGCCCGTTCCAGGTACGGAAAGACGATGCGCGCGGCCTGTTCCCGTCGTTTCGGCGCGAAGAAGCAGACGTGTTCGCTGTCGAGCAGGACGGCCGGCTCGCTGATCGCCTGCTCGAAGGCTTCAAGCGTCGGGTATTTGAGCGTTGGCTTGAGCGTGCGGATCTGCGGCTTTGTCTCCGTCGTGGCGAGCGTGATCTGCGAAAACCGCAGCCCGTCGCCGGAAAGGAATCGCAACACGATCGTGTTTTCGCCGGCGGCCAGCGTGAGTGGGAAGCGTTCATCGTGGTCCTGGTCGGGGGCGGTGGTTGCGTCGATCTGGTCGCTCTTGCCGACGGTGGCGCTGTTGCAGAGCACCTCGAACTGTTCCGTGCCGCTGCCGCCGGGGTTCCAGGTGATGTGCAGCCAGACGGACTGTTGCTTCGTCGCGGCGAATGTGAGGTGGATCTCGCGGACCGTTGGCCGGCCGCTGGCGAGATGCCCCAGGCCGGTCGGGCAGCGTGAGTCCTGACGGCGTAGGTCCACGCTGACGCGTTCGTCCTCAATCGCGTATGCCTGGTTCGTGCCGTCGAAGAGTCCGCCCGAGCCGATGTCCCAGAGCACCTCGTCTGCCGCGAGCGATGTACCGGGGGCCGAAACGCAGAGCATTGTTATCACGAGGATCAGGGTGTGTCGTGAGGTCACGGTTTGTTCTCCACCAGGCGTGCCGCAAACCGGGGCACGCGATTGCCATTTGCCTCTTATAAGACGCCGAATGCAAGCGGGCGTTCCTCGCTTGATTCGCGAAGGAGGCAGCGGGCATGTCCGAAGAGCTGCCCGTGGATGCGCGGTCGCGCGTTTCGCTCCCGCCGCCGAATTCACGATCCACCCCAAGCCCGACGGTGTGTCGGCCGGAGCCAAAGAAAGCAGTCCCCCGCGAATCCGTGTGTATATCACACTCGGTGATCCGTTCGGGGTTTGCGGAACGGTACCGGAAGCTGCGAGCGTCGGGTTGCCCGAGCTGGTCATCTCGGGCACGACGCACTGGCGGGCAAGCCGCCAGTGGCACCCGGCAGCGGGCCCGATAACTGGGCAATAATGCCCGTCTTGGCGGATCGCAATTGGGGAGAATCGCCCGGACGCGGCGACAGGAACGCCATTATTGGACCGGGAGGCGGGTTATCGCTTTGGCACGTGCCGTGCTCTGCCTCTGGTAGAGGCCGACGCGAAGTGTGTGGGGTCCGGGCCTATCAAGGTTACGGCGGTGGGCGGGTTGGCGGACGGCTACGTGAGCGTGGTGCGGTCATCGTGGCGGGCGTTGCCTTCGTGAGGGGGCGAGGGAGCCTGGAATATGCAGAAAGTGTCCGAAAAACCATAGGCGCTCGGGGGGGCCGGCGCGGTACAATCGCGGATACCGTGGTCAGCCTGTCCGTCCGATGCAATCTTCCCGTGCCGGCCCGCCGTGCAGGGCCGACGAGGCTGGGGATCCATGGTGCGTAAGCGCATTTCTTCGGAGGTTGTGGAATGAGATTCGCCAAGACGACGTTCACCGGTCTGGTTCTGGGGCTTTCGGTTTGTACGGGGCTGTCGGTTGCCGTTGCAGAGACCATCTATGTCGATGCGAGTGCGACGGGTGCGAACAATGGTACGAGCTGGGCTGATGCGTATACCCATCTGCAATCAGCACTGGCTCGGCCACCGCAGGCAGGTGATAAGATCTGAGTGGTGACTGGCATGGCGGTGTACGGCGGTTTTGCGCAAAGTTGTTCTCCCGGAATGCGAAGATGAAGTGACGGATGATTTAGGGCCGAGATATCAACACTGCGTGACCGTGAGCGAAGGAGGTAGGTCGATGACGATTCAACGAAGTCTGATGGCAGTGTTGTTCATAGCGGGCATGCCCTCTTTCGTGGCGGGGCAGTACAGCGGCGGCGACGGTAGCCCAGGCGATCCATGGCGAATAGCCACGGTGCAGGACTTGGTCAATCTCGGAAACAACACAGCTCACTATGGCGACAGTTTCAGAATGACGGCCGACATCAACATGGCGGGGCAAACGTTCACTACTGCCGTGATTGCCCCGGACATGGGCGATCCTAACGGGTCCTTCGACGGTACGGCGTTTTCCGGCGTCTTTGACGGTGATGGCCATACGATACGCAATCTCGTGATCGACGATGGTGGTACGGGCAACTGCTATCTTGGCCTGTTCGGCTACATTGACGGTGGCGAGGTCCGCAATGTGGATCTCGAAGTGGGCTCCGTCAATGGCGGGAGTGACGTCGGCGGGTTGGTGGGCATTATCGTCCACGGTGCAATCACTTCGTGTTGCGCGACGGTCGCCGTCAATAGCACCGCAGAGTTTTCGTGGGCTGGAGGGCTGGTGGGCTTCAGCGTGTATGGTCACATCACGTCGTGCTGCGCACATGGCGACGTCACGGGCGACTGTTACGTCGGCGGTTTGGCGGGGGGCAGCACGGCCAACACGATCACGTCATGCCATGCGACCGGTGTGGTCACTGGCGCAAGCAACGTCGGTGGGCTGGCAGGTCAGAACCGCGGCACAATCACGTCATCTTATGCGACGGGCACCGTCAGCGCGACCCGAGACGACGTCGGCGGGCTGGTGGGCCACAACTTTGGAGGCGACATAACGTCGAGCTATGCGAATGGTACGGTCAACGGCGGCTGGTCGGCCGGTGGGCTAGTGGGCGAGAACCTCACAGGCACGATCCTCGCGTGCTTCGCGACCGGTGCGACAAGCGCCAGCGCGTATGTCGGCGGTTTGGTGGGGGAGAACCGTGACGCGGTCACGTCATGTTATGCGACCGGCGCGGTCAGCGGAACCGACGATGTCGGCGGATTAGTGGGACAGAACGGTGGCGCCATCACGTCATGCTACGCGACGGGTTGGGTCACTGGCGGCCCGAAGGGCGGGGGACTCGTGGGGGATCACCATGCGGGCCATCCGGGCAAAGTGTGTTTGAGCTTTTGGGACGTCGAGTCAACCGGCGTATCGGTCAGTGATGGTGGTTTCGCCCGCGCGACGGTGGACATGCTGTCGTCAGCGACGTACCAGGGTTGGGGCGATGGGATGTGGACCATCGCCGAAGGCGCGGGCTATCCGCACCTGGCGTGGGAAGGCGCCGTTGGAGCTGCGATCGAGAACATTCCCGCACGAACCTACGCTGGTGACGGCGGTGTGGGCAATCCTTATGTTCTTATCACGGCCGATGATCTCGTATGCATGACCCGGCGGATCGTTGACTGGGATGGTCACTTCGCACTCGGCGGTAACATCGATATGGCGGCGGTTGCCACGTATCTGCCTCCCTGTGGCTTCTCCGGGGTAATCGATGGTCAGAATAATGCGATCTCGAACTTGACGATCAACGAGCCGGGCGCCGTGTTTCTTGGGTTTTTGGGAACCTTGACCGGTGGCCAAGTTCGCAACCTGGGTACGGAGGGCGGTTCGATCACGGGTGCGGACTATGTCGGTGGGCTTGCGGGCTACGCGCCGAACGGCACGCTTACGGCGTGTTGGACCGACAGCGAGGTAACTGGCGACTATTACGTTGGTGGGCTGGTTGGAGAGCAGCGTTCCGGCACGATCACAGATAGCTACGCGATCGGCACGGTCACAGGCCATGATTACTACGTTGGTGGGTTGGCAGGGCGGTCGAGTGGCACGATCACGTCCTGCTACGCGACTTGCGACGTGGGTGGCGGTGCCTATGTCGGCGGGCTGGTGGGAGACCACAGCTCCGGCACGATTACGGATAGCCACGCGACCGGCACGGTCAGTGGCGGAGCTGTCGGTGGGTTGGTGGGAACGAATAGATATGGCGGTGTGATCATGCGCTGCTACGCCACCGGCCCGGTCAGCGGCGGCGGTGCTGGTGGCCTGGTTGGGAATAACGATGATGAGAGCACGATCACGTTGTGCTACGCTACTGGAGCGGTTAGCAGCGTTAGCGACGGCACTGCAGTGTACGATCTTGGCGGCCTGGCAGGAAACAATGCCGGTGCGATTACGTCGTGCTATGCCACCGGAATGATCAGTGGACTGTACACCGGCGTTCCGGTCCGCGGCCTTGGTGGGCTGGTCGGACAGAACTCTGGCATGATCGCGACGTGCTACGCGACCGGTGCAATTGACAGTCCGGCAGGTTTCGGCGGGCTTGTTGGGCTGTCACACTCGGGTAGCATCGTCCGCTTGAGCTTCTGGGACGTGGAAACCAGCAGCGTACTGGTGAGCGGGGGCGGATTCGGCCGCGCGACGGCGGACATGCGATCGGCTGCGACCTACTGGGGTTGGGGCCGGTCGGAGTGGACAAATGATGACGGAGCTGACTACCCACACTTGGCGTGGGAGGGGGCCGGGGGAACGATGATCGACAACATCCCCTCACGCAGCTACAGCGGCACCGGGGAGATCGGCGACCCGTATGTCATCACGACTGAAGAGGACTTGGTTTGCATGACAGGCCGAATCGTCGACTGGGCAAGTCAATTTCGACTGGCCAACCACATAGATATGACCGGTACCCAAGGCTATCTGCCGCCTAGTGGTTTCTCGGGCGCTTTTGACGGCGCGGGTCATGTAATATCGAACCTGACAATAGCCGAGCCAGGCGGATCATTCCTGGGTCTTCTGGGCAGTCTGGCCGACAGCGGCGAGGTCCGCGATTTGGGAGTGAAAGATTGCTCGGTGACTGGTGAGGACTACATCGGCGCGCTTCTCGGAAGCAACAGTGGAACGATCACATTCTGTTGCGCGACGGGATCGCTCGCAGGGAACGACGACGTTGGCGGATTGGCTGGAAACAACTCTGGCACGATCACGTCCTGCTACGCGGCCGTGGAGATCGATGCTGGTTCGCATGTCGGAGGTTTGGCCGGAACCAACGACTATGGAACGCCGTGTACGATCACGTCGTGCTATTCGGTTGGCGCGGTGACTGGCGACGAGAGTGTCGGTGGGTTGGTGGGGCTGAACGGATGGGTGTGCGTCGTACCGTCGTCCTACTTCCTTGAGACCGCCGGGCCACATAACGGCTATGGTGTACCACTGTCGGATACGGCGATGCGCCAGCAGGCCAGCTTTGTCGATTGGGACTTCGATCCCTATGACGGCGACCCGGCGGCGTGGTGGATGCCTGCCGACGACTATCCCAAGCTCTACTGGGAATCCAAGATCGCTTACGACGGTCAGACTGAAGCCTTCCTGCCACCCGAGGGCAGCGGCAGCATTGAGATCCATGTCTTTATTTTGGTCAACCAGACACTGAACTGGACCCTGAACGGTGCGGGGACATGTGGCTGGGTAGCTGGCGCAAGTCCGAGCAGCGGGGCTTCCGCGGGCCCGACCGATAGGACAACAGTGACGATTGACATCGATGCGACAGGATTGGCTTCCGGCGACTACTCATGTGAGCTTCTGCTTGAGGCGGATAACGGGGACAGCGCTCTTATACCTATTTGGCTGCGTGTTCATCGCATTGTGTATGTGGACCAGGGCGTGATAGGTGGTCGGAGCAATGGTACAAGCTGGTCGGATGCATACAGTGATCTTCAGGACGCATTAGATATTGTCCGGGAAGGTCACCATATCTGGATAGCGGAGGGTGAGTACAAGCCGACTGCCGGTACCGACCGGACGATCTCGTTCGCCCTGGTTTCCGGCGTGGAGGTCTACGGTGGGTTCGCCGGCGATGAAGACCCGGCGACGTTCGATCTGGCGAATCGGGATTTCGTTGCGAACGAGACGATCCTCAGTGGCGACATCGGTGTGGTCGGCGACGAAAGCGACAATAGCTACCACGTCGTCGTCGGCGACAACCTCGATGCCAGCGCACGACTCGACGGCGTGACGATCACCGGTGGAAACGCGGGCAGCGACGTTGCAATGGATATCAACGGCGCCGGGGCGGGTATGGTCAACCTGTCTGCGAGTCCGACGTTGGCCAACTGCATTTTCCGGGGGAATTCTGCATACAGCGTCGGCGGCGGGATGGTCAACGTGTACACGAGCTGTCCGAACCTGACCAACTGTCTGTTTACTGGGAACGCGGCCGGTGCTGGTGGTGGCGGGATGTTCAACGTCGAGCACAGCGATCCCACGCTGCGCTCGTGCACGTTCAGTGGGAACTCGGCGCCGTCGGGTGCTGCGATTGCCAGTTATGACGACTCCAGCCCGACGTTGGTCAACTGCATTGTGTGGGGCAACACGGCGGACGACGGTTCACAGATCATTAGTGACACCGCGCTGCCGGTTGTTACCTACAGTTGCGTGCAGGGCGGTACAGGACAGAGCTGGTTCGGTGCCGGTTGCATTGACACGGATCCACTTTTCGTCGATGCGGATGGGCCGGATGGCATTGCCGGGACGGCGGATGACAACCTCCGCCTGCTTGCCTGCTCGCCTTGTGTTGATGTCGGCGACAACGCGGCCGCAGCCGGAATTCCGGCGGACCTGGACGGTAATCCGCGCGTTGTTGATGGCGACGGCAACACTTCGGTGATCGTGGACATGGGGGTGTATGAGCTGCAGACGCCTGGCGGCGCATTCGTACCCGATGTGGTTGGCCTGACGCAGGCGCAGGCCGAGGCGGCCATCGCGTCCGCGGGGCTGGTCGTTGGTGAGGTTACGCCAATCCACGATGCCGGCGTTCCGGTCGGGACGG
>JAFGKA010000439.1 GCA_016928855.1 Phycisphaerae bacterium | reverse complement strand
TCGAGGCAGTAGCGGTGGATGTTGCCGACGAGGACGATGCCACGGCCGGCGAAGACTGTCTCGCCGTCGACGGCGACCGAGATCGGTTCGAAGCGGTATTCCCAGAATGTTCGCCAGATTGGCAGGGCGTAGGCTAGGCGGTCGATGTGGCCCTTCCGCGCGAGCGACAACTGGCGGACGACCTCGGCGTCGAAGCCCGCGCCGGCCACGATCAGAAACGGCTGGCCGTTGACCTGGCCCATATCAAATCTGTGGCCCACGCCTTCGCAGATACATCGCCAGAGGCCTTCCGCCGTGGCGGCGTAGCCAAAATACTTGCCCAGAATGTTCTCGGTGCCCGCCGGCAGAATCGCGATTGGCGTCCCGGACCCGCGGCAGCCCTCGGCGACCTCACGGGCGGTGCCGTCGCCGCCAACCGCAACGACAAGGTCCGCCGTCCCGGCTGCACGACGCGCGAGTCCGGTCGCCTCGCCTGGCCCGCTGGTGGCGAGCACATGGGCTTGGCCGCCTGCCTGCCGCAACCGGCGGGCCACGGCCGTCACCAGCGGGCCAATGCGACCACCGCCGGCAGCGGGGTTTACGACGAACACGACGGATTGCGGAAGGGAATTCATGGGGCTCCTGTCGCCTATGGGCGACAAACCGGGTCGATTATACGCCGGCCGAGCGGCTCTGCCAACCGCCCCCCGAACCGTGCGAATCGCGTATGGTACCCGCATTGGGCCGCGCCCGGAATCGACGGGGCATTGGCACGGCGCTTGCAGACTGCGAACGAGGCTGTAGAATTGCGGGGCTATCTGAGATGGCAGGGCAGGGCGAGCGCTGGCGAAGGCGCAGCGTACCTCTCCAGAAGAAACGGCGCATCCGTTGAGGTGGATTGACGGAATGAGGAAACGATCACTCGGCGCACCGCGCAGGGCTGTACGCTTTGCGCGTGGCGGCGATTGACCGCCGGTGCCGATTCCAGGGATGACAGTGAGTGGAGACAATGGAAAAGGTCGAGGAACTCATTCGGTCCGGTCAGTTGGAGCAGGCGGAGCAATTGCTCGAGCAGAAGCGTACGGCCGGCGCGGCGGAATCCCGCTGGCATTATCTGCGAGGCTTGCTCTGTGAGAAGAGTGGCGACCCGCAGGCGGCCGTCGATGCGTACGCCCGCGCGGTGGAACTCGACGAGCAGAATCGGCTCGCATTGTTCCGCCTGGCGTACAATCTGGACCTGCGCGGTCAGGACGATGAGGCGATTCGGCTGTACGAGGCCTGCCGGAGGTGCGGGCCCGTGCATGTGAACACGCTGGTCAACCTCGCCGTGCTGTATGAGGACCGCGGCGCCTACGAAGAGGCGGCGGCGTGCCTCCGCCAGGTGGTGGCAACCTATCCGAATCACGCGCGGGCCAAACTCTTCCTGAAGGATGTCGAAAGCTCGATGCGCATGTTCTACGATGAAGATCAGGAGCGCACCCGGCTGCATCGCGACGCCATCATGGATACGCCGGTTTCGGATTTCGAACTGAGCGTTCGAAGCCGGAACTGCCTGAAGAAGATGAACATCCACACGCTTGGCGACCTGCTGCGGATCTCGGAAGCCGAGCTGCTGGCGTACAAGAACTTCGGCGAGACCTCGCTCAACGAAATCAAGGCGATGCTGGCCCAGAAGGGGCTTCGCCTGGGGCAGGCCGGCGAGGAGACGAAGGTGACTCCGCAGGCGAGCGGTTCGGACGTCGCACGACGACAGTTGCCGGAAATCTCGTCTGACGTGATCAACAAGCCGGTATCCGAACTCGAGTTGTCCGTGCGGTCACGCAAGTGTCTGCAGCGGCTCAATATCGTGACGCTCGGCGAATTGGCGATGCGTACCGAGTCCGAGTTGCTCGGCACGAAGAATTTCGGCCAGACCTCGCTCAATGAGATTCGTGAGCGCCTGGCGCAGAACGGGCTTTCGTTGCGGACCCCACAGGACTGACGGGCGGCGACATGAACCGCCATTTGCGGCGAGCAACAGCAGACGACCGTGGCCCCACGGCCCTTCGCCTGCTTCTGCTCGCCGTTCTACTTCTCGCCTGCCGCGAGTCGAACAGTCAGCCCAAGATCATCCCGATATGGACGGCCGGGCAGACGCCGCTCATCCGCGTCCGGCTCTGCGACAGCGCCCCCCATTGCGAGATAGCGGCTGAAGGGTCGTATCGGCTGGAAGCGGATGCAGAGAGCGTCACACCCGTGTCGGGGCAACGCCTGGATGCGGCACGGATTGCACCGGCCAGCAATGACGGCCCTGGATTCGAGCTGCTCGGGCGAGTGTGGTCGGGCCGGCATCTGCGTCTGTGCCCCGAGCCGGCCGGCACCGTACGATTGCGGTTGCCCGACCGCGAAGCGTGGAACGTCTATGAGGGGACGATGGACTTCCACATCTCGGACGAGGGGTTGATCGAGGTTATCAATACGCTCGACGTGGAAACATATCTGGTCAGCGTTATCGCGAATGAGATGCCGGCGTCATTTCAGCCCGAGGCCCTGCGCGCCCAGGCGATTGTGGCGCGGACATACGCCCTCTATCACTGCCAGACAACAGGTGCCACACGCGCATGGGACGTTCGCGCCACCGAACGCAGCCAGGTCTATCGGGGACGATCCGACATGGCTGCGGAATCAGAGACTCGCGCGGCGGTTGAGGCGACCCGGGGCGTCGTTTGTACGTGGGACGGTGCCAGCGGCCGGAAGATTTTCTGCACCTACTACAGCTCGACCTGCGGCGGCTGCACACAGCCGGCGAGCAACATCGCGCCTCGTTCGACGGAGGCGCCCCTGGCAGGCAGCGTGCGGTGCGAATACTGCAACGATTCGCCCGCCTTTCGCTGGGGACCGACGGTCGTTTCGAAGACGCTTATGCTGGAGAGTTTGCGGAAACGGTGCGAGGAGTTTGGCGACTTCGACGCCATTACCACCGTCGCGATTGCCGAGTACGCCGAGTGCCGGCGGGCCGCCCGCATTGCGGTTACCGATGGGAGTGGTCGCACGGTCACCCTTGGCGCGGAGCGATTCCGGCTCGCCGTGGACCCGACGGGAACGGAAATCCGAAGCACGCTCTTCGAGCTTGTCGTTGAGCCGGACAGCATCGTATTTGCCAATGGCCGCGGCTATGGCCATGGCGTCGGCCTGTGTCAGTGGGGCACGGAGCGATTGGCGCGAATGGGATGGTCGGCCGGTCAGATTCTGGCGTACTATTACCCCGGCTCCCAGATCACACTGGCCTATCCATAGCGATGGATTGAATGCTTCGGAAGCGGTGTTGCGCGTGCGCTCAGATGTTTTCATCCGGGCGGGCGACGCGCGTGACGCGAATGGCGCGAGCGCCCTTGAACTGGCCGACGCGCCCGGCGAATTTGCTCTTGCCTGCGACTTGCACCATCACTTCCGCGGTCGCGGGCTTCTCCGTCTTGATAATATCGCCTGGTTGAAGCTGCAGAAGCTCGTCGACCGTGATCGTGGCCTGCGCGAGGAAGGCGCGAATGTCCACGTGCGCCGTCGCCAGTCGCGAAGCCATCTTCTGCAACTGGTTCTCGTCGGTGGCCTTGCGCTGGTACGCCAGCCAGCTCTGCGTTGCCAGCTTGCCGATGAACGGCTCAATCACGTTGAACGGAATACACAGACTCATCGTGCCGGCACGTTGCCCCATCTTGATCTCGAAGCCGATGACGACAACCACTTCGTTCGGCGCGACAATTTGGACGAGGTGGGGGTTCGATTCCGTCTCAGCCACCTCAAAGTTCACGTCAATCAGTCCGGACCACACCTCGCTGAGGTTGTCCATGATCCGATTGGTGATCTGCTTCACGAGCCGCCATTCGATCGACGTGAGCGGTCGCTGCGGGATGAACATCTCCGCGTTGGACCCCCCAAGCAACCGGTCGATGATCGGATAGATGATCAGCGGGCTGATCTCGAGACACATCTGTCCTTCGAGCGGCGGAGCCGACACCAGATTGAAACACGTCGGGTTCGGCAGCGAGTGAATGAATTCGCTGTAGGTAAGCTGCTCGGCGGTGGCAACACGGACTTCAATGATGGTGCGAAGGAAGCTCGACAACGCGGCGCCAAAGTTGCGGGCGACCCCCTCATGGATCGCCTCGAGGGCCCGCATCTGGTCCTTGCTGACGCGCTCGGGGCGCTTGAAATCGTACGTGCGGACCTCGTGCACAACCTGCCGGCTGGTGCTGAAATCGTCGAGGTCCGACTCCTGTACCTTGCCGGCGCCCACCGCGTTGAGCAGGGCATCGACTTCCGCTTGATCCAGTACATCCGCCATAAGCTTCCCGGTGGGTGCGCTTGCGTTGGCCGCCGGACCCAAGCCCGGACGGCGATTCCCCACAAGAGGTTTATCGGACACCGGGCAGAATCGACTTGAGGCCCCGGGCAGCCTGGAACAGGCCATCGCAGCCGCCACGCAGGGACAATCGGTCAGCCAGTTCCTGAAATCGGTCGTTGGCACCTGCCCTCCCACGTAAAATGTGATATAATACACCGTAGTATGGGCGCTGCGTCGTGCGCAGCCCCGACAGAGAGATAGGTGTACCTTTAAGTGTCTGCCGTGTAATGAGTTACGATTGATTCTGGCGGACGCTCAGGTAATCGGGGCTGTGGCGGGCATCAGAATTGGTCGCCACACAGGACGCGGTTTACGATCGTGAAGACCCATTCTGGGGGATTTGGCCAGATAAACAGTTAACGGATTTTGTGACGGACAGCTTGACTCCTGGGGAGGATATGGCCTACGATGCACAATTGAGACACCTTCCAGGGATGGGAAGCGGCCTCGAAGAAAGGGCGTAAGAGAGCAGTTCCCCGGGGGGGGTTCAGCGCGAGGACAGTTGCGGCCGTTTCGGTTGCGTACGGAGACGAGCATGGCACGGGATGGAGTTCGCGCATGCCATGTTGGAGACTGTACGTATCCAGAAGCGATGGACGGGCGGATCGCCGCGCGTCGCTTGAGGACGGCCGATGTGGATGCCCGAACAGGATGGTCTTCAGCGACGAGGCGCAAGGCCCCGGTCAACTGCCTGCGCGGCCCGGTTGCGATACGCCAAGGCGTGGAAGTGTCAATCGGGTGGCAGGCGAGGGGCGCGCATGCATGATTCTCGGACGTGGCTTTCGTGGGTCATGCGGCAGGGCGCGGACCGCTTGGGTCTATCGCGACCGGGTCAGAACGTTGCATCTAGGGTGGGCGTATTGGAGCAGAGGCGGGCGAAAGAATGCAAGCCAGGACGGGAAGAGTGTGTTGCATCGGATCTTGCGAGTCGAGGCGCGTTCCGATTCGACCGAGGAAGAGGATGGCGGACCGCTGCGTGAGACAGAATGAAGCCGGCGGGCGCCATAACGCCAGTTGCGTTATAGGTTTAGGCGAACTGTTCTACGTCGCCGACGGGGACGGAGTGTGCGCAGTCGTTGGCATGCGCGGCGATGTTCGCCCGATAACCGGAAGCAACACGGAGAACGAGCGCCCGCATGCGGCGAGGCGATAGGGCTGTCCGTTGCCCGGCGTTCACGTTGAACCCGTGGCGACGGCTGTGAACAAGAAGGCACAGGCACGTGCAGTCGTTGGCTTGGTATAGTCGTCGGTTACGAGCGATGTCGCCACCCGAGGTGTGGTGGCGCCTGGGGAACAAGTTCCAGGAGGTCGCTGATCGATGTGCGGCCCCGCTCCGGCGGCGCCCGATCCGGCTCGACCGGATTGCGGGCAGGAACGGTCAGCGGATGCTGCACGATGCGGGTGCGCTCGGTGCGAGTTTGCCCGAGGAGCGCCAGTGGGATTCGCGGCTTGAGGCAGCAAAGGCAACTCTGCTGGAACGTGCGGAGCGGCTGCGGCACAATCGACTGACGCTGTTCGATCTCGACAGTGTGGACCTCGGGGCGGAGGTCAACTGGAATTTCGAATGGAAGGCGGGAAAGGCAACGCCGGTCGGGTTCTCCGGCGCGATCGATTATCGGGACTACCGCGTGACCGGCGACTGCAAGTTCGTCTGGGAGCCGAACCGGCATCAGCAGCTTGTGACGCTCGGGCGCGCCTATCGCGCCACGGGCGACGATGCGTACGCCAAGGCCGTCGTGCGTCAATTGGAGAGCTGGATGCGGCAGTGCCCGTTCGGCACGGGCATGAACTGGCGAAGCCCGCTTGAACTGGCGATCCGGTTGATCAACTGGGTGTGGGCATTGGAATTGATCCGTCCATCGGGCCACCTGACGTCGGCGATGTGGGCACGGATTCTCCCGATGGCGTACCGACACCTGTGGGATGTGTCGCGCAAGTATTCACGGTATTCGTCAGCCAACAATCACTTGATTGGCGAAGCGGCGGGGGTCTTCATCGGGAGCACCTATTTCGCCGGGCTGTGTGAAGCCGCGGGTTGGCGTGATAGCAGTTTCGAGATTCTCGTTCACGAGATCGAGGAACAGACCGGCCCGGATGGCGGTCATCGCGAGTTGGCGATGGGCTACCATCTGTTTGTGCTGGAGTTCTTCCTCCTGGCCGGGTTGGCGGGGCGACGCGCAGGGCACGATTTTCCGCAAGCATACTGGGATCGTCTGGAAAAGATGTTTGAGTACGTGGCGGCGTTTGCGGAAGGTGGGGATACGCTGCCGATGACAGCGGATTGTGATGATGGCTACGTGCTGGACCTGGGCCAGGGGCCGGCACGTGCGCGCGGCTTGCTCGCTATCGGGGCCGTTCTGTTCGATCGCGAGGACTTCCGGTCGCTGGCGGCCGATACGGCCGAGCCCGTGTACTGGCTATTCGGGTCGGCCGGGCTGGATGCGTTCGAACGATTGGCCGATGCGACGGCGTCCGATGCGTTGACGAGCCATGCGTTGCCGGACGCAGGCTATTTCGTCCTGCAGTCGGGGCGGCGCAACAGTGATGATCGGATCAGCGTAACGTTCGACTGCGGGCCGTTCGGGTTCCGATCAATCGCCGCGCATGCCCACGCGGATGCGTTGAGTTTCACGTTGCGGGCATTCGGCGTGGATGTGCTTGTGGATCCGGGCACGTACGACTATTTCACGTACCCGGCGTGGCGGGACTATTTCCGAAGCACCCGCGCGCACAACACAGTCATGGTCGACGACCAGGAACAGGCCGAGATGCTGGGTCCGTTTCAGTGGGGGCGCGGCGCGATCGGCCGATGCGTGCGCTGGGAGCCATCGCGGGACGGAGGCCTCGTGTGTGGCGAACATGATGGCTACATGCGGCTGCCGGACCCGGTTGTCCATCGACGGACAATCACTCTGACCGGTGATTGCAGAGAGGTGATTATCAAGGACGAGGTGGACGCGACAGGCGACCATGCTGTGGCCATGTATTTGCATTTTGGCGAGCGATGCCAGGTGCACGAAGCTGGGGATCACGAGTATTTGGTCCGCTGTGAACGTGGAAATCTGCTCCTGCGCGTGGACTCCGGCCTTGCAGTGCGCCTATACACGGGGAGCGAAGACCCGATTCTCGGGTGGGTAAGCCGCGGCTACCATCGCAAGGAAGTCAGTACGACGCTGGTAGGGCGATGTGCGGCCCATGGCGCGTGTCGCTGGACCACACGGATCTCCGTGGGACCGGCGAGGTCGGAGTGCACATCGGCGGCGCGGCAGACCATGGTGAGTTGTGACGGTGCGGGACAGGAAGCGACGGAGGTGGGGCGTCATGGTAAGTAACGCGGGTGGACGCCAGGATGCCCCGCGGGACGAGCGGCAGCACGAGCCGGACCTCCGGTCGCGCCCGCAGGAAGCGCCGCGCGTGCGCGGGATCGTGCTCGCGGGCGTGCATGCCTGGGGAGGGTGCGTCCTGGAAGAGGTGGTTCCGCGACCGCTCCTGCCCGTCGCGAATCGTCCGTTGATCAGCCACGTGATCACCTGGCTCCGCGATTCCGGCGTGCCGGGTGTCAGCATCTGCGCCAACAGCGACACCGGC
>JAFGKA010000438.1 GCA_016928855.1 Phycisphaerae bacterium | reverse complement strand
GTAGTACGTGGCCTCGCCGCTGGTCTCGTCGACCGTGGCAAGCTGCTCGTCGATGTACTGGCCGCCGTTGACGTGGTAGCGCAGGCGGTTGCCGGCATCGTCGTATTCCTCGATGACGCTGTTGCCGGCGTAGTAGTAGTACGTGGTCACCCCGGCGACGGGATCTTCAAACGACGTCCGCCGGCCGAGGGCGTCATACGTGTAGCTGGCCAGCGTAGTCGTACCGTCAGCAGCCCGGACTTCGATCAGCCGGTTCCGCTCGTCGTAGAAGTAGCTGCGGCCGGCCTCATCAACGCTGAGATTGCCCGCCGGGTCGTACTCGACGTTCGCGCCGCCGATCGTGGCGTACTGGTTCGCCGGGTTGGCCAGCGTGTAGTCGATCTGCTCGCCGTCGCGGCTGGTGTACTGTTCGCGGTTGCCGACGAGATCGAGCGTCGTGTGCTCGTGGGTGCCGGTTTCGGCGTAGTACGTATCCGTCAGCCGGCTGAGCGAGTCCACGTCGTACGTCCGTTCGTCGGCCATGAACGACGGCAGCCCACCCGCCGAACCGGCCCTGCGTTCCAGCGGGTTGTCCCGCGTGTCGTGCGTGAAGCTGTAATCCGACAGCACCGTTTCGGCGGCGCCGGCGGTGAACGTGTTACGGATCGCATTCGTTCGGCGGTGGTCGTCGTAGCCGTAGGCTGCGGTGTACGAACCGCTCGGCGTAGTGACCGTCCGGCTCGCAAGCCGGTGGCCGTCGCCGTGATAGTCGTAGTCGGCCAGCAGCGAACCGTTGAGACTGATCGTATCGACCTGGTTCAGCGGCGTGGCCGTATACGTCAGCACGCCGCCGCCGGAATAGCTCAGCTCCGTGCGGTTGCCGGCCGGGTCGTGCTCGTAGCCGACTGTGTGGACCGTGCCGGTAAGGATGCTCTGGCGCTCCTCCTCGAGATAGCCGAGCGGCGTGTAGTCCATTTCGGCAAGGGCGTAGGCGTCGTCGTCAACAGGCGTGCCGCGTCTGGCGTCGCGAAGTTGACCGATCGCATCATACGCGAAGCTGTCCATGACCACAGTGGTCGGCGTGGTCGTCGTGCGCGAGAGGAGAAGCCCGCGCGGATCGTGCGCAAACGCCGTCGTCCAGCCGCGCTGATCGCGTCGCGTGGCCGGCCGACCGGCGACGTCGTAGCCGAGGCGCACGCAGTCGACGCAATCGTTGTCGGGCACCGGGCACGAACTGTCTGGATAGCGGATGCCCCGAAGCCGGCCGAGCGAATCGTGGGCATATTTCGTGACCTGATCGGGCAACGGAGTGTTCGCGCTGTCGCGGTTCTCGACCGTCTGTGTGGTGAGTTGGTTGAGCCGGTTGTATGCGAACGTCGTCGTACGTTGGAGCTCGCCGCCTTTATCCTCGATCAGCTCGCTCTGTCGCCCAGCCAGGTCGAAGTGCACCTCAGTCCGGACGTTTTCCGGGTCGATCGTAGCGGTACGGCGGTTGAGGCCGTCATACTCGAACTTGGTTTCGATGATCGGATCGCCCTGGGCCTTGTGCGTCTTGACGCGATCGTGGCCGTCGTAGATGAGTGTGAAGGTACGCTCGCCAACGCCGTCGTTGGTCTTTCGCTGCGTGAGGCGGCCGTTGGTCGTATCGTAGGTGTTCTGGACAAAGCTCGCGGACGGGTCGGTCGTCTTGGATACGCGGCCAAGCGGGTCGTAGTCGACCTTGGTGACAAGGCTGCACAGCGTGTCTCCAGGCCCGATGTTATACGTCCAGCGTTCGTCCTTGACGCCGTCATCGAAGAAAGCCAAATCCACCACCCGATCCTCGGCCGGATCCGGCGGATCGTTCGGCGAGGCGGGGGTGGCCATGACAGCCTCCTGGATCCGCCGTCCCACGTTGTCATAGGCGAACTGCGTGCGGCGAACGGGCGTATCGGTAGCCGGATTCGGGTCGGCCCCCGCCGTCTCATACGCAGTCACACTCAGCAGATCACCGCGGGTGTTGTAGGCGAAGTCGCGATAGTGTCGCAGGCCCGTAACGTCCGCAGCGTCCGCCGGACTTCTGACGCGTGTGGCGCGGCCGAACGCATCGTACGTAGTGGTGGTCACGGCATAGGTCGAGGCAACCGCATCGAGCAGGACCTGCTTCTCGGTCACGTTGCCGCGGCCGTCACGGGCGAAGGTTATTTGACCGCCGCGGCCGTCCGTGATCTCGTCCAGCCGGCCGGCGGTGTCGTGGTGCGCCGCGATCACGCGGTCCGGGGTTGGGTCATCAACGCTTGAATCCCCCAACGCAGCCTCCTGGATCACGTTGCCGGCGCAGTCGTACGTTCGAACGGTCATGAGATCGGTATCGTCGTTGTCAACCCCGTCCGTAAGGCGTTGGCGAACCCGATACTGGAGGCCGCTTTCGTCATAGGCGGCCGTCGTATCGGACAGGATGGTGCCGTTCTCGGCGACCGTCGTGCGCGTGATATGGCTTGCCCGGTCGTAGCCATACCACGTCGCGACAGTCTGGCCGCCGTCTGGTCCCGCAATGCGCTCTTCCCAGGCCACGCGACCGAAGCCGTCGTAGGTCTTCTTGTGCACAGCGCCGGTCGGGGCCGTAACCGTTTCAACCCAGGTTCCGCCTTCGAGCTTGAACTCGTACGTGGTGACGAGTGGCGTTTCGGCCTTGTTAAGGCCGAGCACCATCTCGGTCTTGAGCAGCCCGCGGCCGTCGTAGGTCCGCTTGACGCCGCGGTCGAACGTGTCGGTCTGGGTCTCGATCTCACCCTGCCAGGTGTACGTCGTGTTCGTGCTTTGAGCGATGCCACCCGTACCGGGATCGACGATTTCCTGCTTGACGCGCCCTAACTCGTCGTACACGAACTGCGTTGTGAACGTAGCGGGCGTCAGGGCCGTGCCGGACGCGTCCTTGTTGTCGGTGATGAGGTATTCGAGCCAGCCCTCGTCGTTGTACGTATACGTCGTGCCATAGTACGGATCGGTCGGTAGCGTGCACGGCGTGATCGTGCTCGTCATCGGATCGAGAAAGCAGTACGTCGCCGCGATGCGGCCATCGCCGTCGTACTGCGTCCACGTGACGTAGCTGTCCGGATCGCGGACGACGCGGTCCTGTGTCGTGCTTGTATCGCAGTAGAAGTATTCGCTCTGAAGAGCCTCGCCCGTTGGATCGACCGTCTCGGAGGTGATGCGGCGCAACGCGTCGTAATCGTACGTGGTGGTGATCGTGGTCGGCGAACTGCTTGCATCGACGCCGGTCTTGACGGTCTTCCTGGCAAGCAGACCGATGCGATCGTCCGGCGAACCGCCGGCCTGGTCATCGTAATAGTAGTAGTTCACTTCGGCCGTACGCTGGCCAACGGTGCCGACAGTGTCGTACGTGGTCGTCTGTGGCCCCAGGACCGTCCAAAGCTGATTGGACATCTCGCCCGCAAGCCCATCGGCTGACCGATCCGCCGTCCCATCGCCGTCCTCGCCGCCGGGCTCGTAGAAATAGGTGATCTCGTTGCCCAATCCGTCACGTTTCTTGACGAGCCGGGGGCGATAGTAAAGGAGGATGGACCAGCCGTCCGAATGATGAAACTGGTACTCAGTGTCACGCGTGATGATGGAGTCACCCCTCGTTCGCACGGTTTTCGTGCGAATGCCGTACTCTGCAAACGAGGATGGCACCGGCTGGCTGACTTCTTTGTCGTAGTAATGTGTGATGACCGAACTATCGGGCAGTGTGACCTCCTTGATGACAACATTGCCGTGCAGGTTGCCCACATCGTGGACATACTGCGTAACATGCGAATCGCCGTCACCGGAATGTGTTGTGATGCTCTCGATCAAGCTGGGATACGTTGCGTTGTAGGCAATGTCCGTCTGGCGACAACCTCCAGCCACGTACTCCTTGCGTCGTCTGTGGGTACCATCGATAACAATGTGGTCGACCGTCTTCGTCAACACCTCGTCAATATTGCGCCATTCTTCACGCAAGTCCCCTTCGGAATCATAGACAAATCTGTAGAGGATGCCCTGGCCTTCCGTCGCCTCCGTTCGGACCTCCGTAACACGGCCGCCCTCTGACAACGGGATGATGGTTCCACTGTTGTTCCGCCAGGAGAAGTAGCGGGCGCCTTTGGCTGTGCTTGGATTCGTCCCGGGATACACGCCCGTGATGACTTTGGTCGTGTCGTCATAGAGGATCGTCCAATGGCGATCATCCGACGTGTCGACGCGCACTTGGCCAGGCGTATCACGATCTAGCTCGATCCAATTCGCGTTGGGAGTAGCCTGATCCTCGATCCTCGCAGTATAGTCGCCATCGCGGACATACTTCTGTGCGGCAGGGCGAAGCTCACCGAGACCGCACGGGCGGACGTAGGTGAAATGCCGCGCACTCAGGCTGGCTGTGCTGTACAGGACGTCGAAATGCGTTCCGTCAGGCCCATAGATGTCTGGACGTCCGTGATAGCCAATCAGGTAGCCAGGCCAGGGGGTACCGAACCCTGCCCACTTGGCGTACGCTCCGTTTTCCGAGTCAAACTGTCCGTCACCGGGGATGAACACGGATTCGGCTGCCCCGGGGAAGACTACGTCGCTTGTCGCAGCCGCCGACGGGCCGAGATTGCGATCGTAGTAGTTGTACGCGGCGCCGATCGTGTCGGCCGTGCTCCCGATCGGCACGGTCAGCCGCGCGCTGCCGACCGATACATCAAGAACAGTCGTGCCGTAATGAAAGATCTCTTCCTCGCCTGGGAGTGCCGTAAATGAGCCAGTCATTGGCGCCACGCGCACTATGCGCGTGGGGTCAGCCTGTTGGGGGGGGACAGTGTCGTAGAGATTGACTTTGTCGTATCGGAAGTGCACGTGGAAGGTACGCACTGACAGTGTCTTGGTGGCTATAGCCTTGAACGAGAAGCGTTTGATGATGTCGGGCACGATGATATACGGGGCGTCCAATTCAACGATGGCCGGGTTGTTCGCGTCTCTACCTTCAAGGTTGATTTCGTTGCCGGAAGCGTCACAGTCCTCGTAGAGGCGAAGAACGCTCCGATCCCATGGCTCGTCCGCCCATATTTCGATATCACTGACAATTCCCCAATCGACGTAAGATGTCGGCGGCGGAAGATCCGGCTCAACATGATTCATCACCTCGCCGTACGGAATATCCATCGTCGCTTCGCGCAGCGAGGTGATGGTTCCTCGGTACGGCGCGTTGAGTACGCCGTCGCCTTCGAATCCGCTGATCTGGGCGTTGGCCGTGGCGGCCGTGCCGAGGAGCGTTGCGAGCATGAGCCATCTTGCGCACACGTTTGAGATCCGCATGGTTATTCCTCTGTTCAGCATCAGGTCCGTGCCCTGAGTTTCTGATCAATACTTGCAGCCGGGCGGCTGGCCGCGCGACTGTCCCAACGCGCCCCGGAGAGTGCGATGCACGCCAACCGGCTCTACGGCGCGACCAACTCGAATGTGATTGTGTCGCCAGCCAGCACGTTCGCCCGAATTGCATAGGGCAGCGCGCTGCCGAAATCGGCGCCGCAATCCAGATCACCCCGAATGATGGAACCGGCTTCGGGAATCACTTCGAGCTTGTAGAAGCCGGTGGCGAGCCCCGTCGTGTTGATCTGGCCCTCGATCACCGGCCCGGTACCCAAACCCTTGGGCACGGGGGTGCCGGTGCAGCCCGCCAATTCCTCCGTCGTCGGAATGCCCACGCCGAGGTGGCTTGTGACCGTACCACTCCAGTACATCAGCACAGCACTGAGTCCAGACAGTCGGCCGCCTTCGGTCGTGGTCACCGTTGGCAACGGCGGATGATCCTCTGCGCTGGGGTAATAGTTGGCGCCGGGCGGCCATGTGGATTCGAACGGCTGTGAGAATCCCGGCCCACCAGCCGTGGCGAGGTCGATCAATCGGCCGCCGGAACCGCCCTGGTCGCCGACGTTGAACACGCCCATGCAGAATGCCGCCAGCGCCACGGGATCGGGACTGCCGTCGTTGATGCTGCTGAACCAGCCGGCTTCCGTAACCGAGCCCGCATTCAGCGTGGTCACCAGCTCAAAGGTGCCCGGGCTGACTTCGGAGTAGAGCGCCAGGCTCACGCCCATCGCCGCCAGACCGCGCGGCCGGGCCGGCTGGCCGTTGGCGGCCCGATGCTGGCCGAGGATCTCGATGCGCACGTCCCAGGTCAGCACACTGCCGGCGGGAAAACTCTGGCCATCGGCGGGGTCGCCCGGCGTGAATGCGGGATACACGCCGCCGCCATATTGGGCGGCATGATTGTCACCACCCAACGCAAGGGTGTACTGGATCTTCGTTTTCGCGTCGCAGGCATCGCCGCGACCGTTGCCATCGAGGTCCTCCTGGCCGGGATTGTGCGTCGTCGGGCAATTGTCCTCGTCGTCGGGGATGCCGTCGTCATCGTCGTCGTCATCGCACGCATCGCCCACTCCGTCGTTGTCGGCATCGCGCTGGTCAGCGTTCGGAACGAGCGGACAGTTGTCAACATCATCAGGCACGCCGTCGCCATCCTGGTCATTGTCACAGGCATCACCCGTGCCGTCGCCGTCCAGATCCTGCTGGCCGGGGTTGTAGATTTTCGGGCAGTTGTCCTCGTTGTCGGGAATTCCGTCATTATCGTCATCTGGGTCACATGCATCCCCGAAGCCGTCCCAGTCGGTGTCGAGCTGGTTCGCATTGGGTACCAGCGGGCAGTTGTCCTCACTGTCCGGAATGTCGTCGCCGTCATCGTCGTTGTCGCAGGCGTCGCCCTCGCCATCGCCGTTGGTATCGAGTTGGTTTGGGTTGGGCACGCTAACGCAGTTGTCGCACGCGTTGCCGACAAGATCGCCATCAGTATCTTCCTGAGCGGGGTTGACGACCATCGGACAGTTGTCGCATGCGTCACCGACGCCGTCGCCGACCACGGTGCCGCCGGCATCCTGTTCGGTGTCAGCCTGGTCCGCGTTGCTGACCAGCGGGCAGTTGTCGGCGGCATCCGCCACGCCGTCGCCATCATCGTCGTCATCGCACACATCGCCCACGCCGTCGTCGTCGGTATCGAGTTGGTTCGTATTGGCGCACGCCGCGGGATTCGCGGCGCAGTGATCTGCCGGCGCACAGTTGTCGCACACATCGCCAACAAGGTCCCCATCCGCGTCGAGCTGGTCGCCATTGTCGTCATTGGGGCAATTGTCGCATGCGTCACCGATGCCATCACCGACACCGTCACCGTCGAGGTCGTCACGAATATCCGCTTGATCCGTATTCGCTACAAGGGGGCAGTTGTCGAGAACGTCAGCGATCGTGTCGTTGTCGTCGTCCCAATCGCAGGCGTCACCGCCGTCGTCGGCCCCGTCCGTGTTGGTCTGATCCTGATTGGGGATTAGGGGGCAGTTGTCCTCGTCGTCGTCAACGCCGTCCTGGTCATCGTCGTCGTCGCAGGCATCGCCGCCATCGCTCAGGCCGTCGGTATTGAGCTGATCGGCATTCGGATCACCGGGGCAGTTGTCACAGACGTCTCCGACAAGGTCCAGGTCGCTGTCGAGCTGATTCGGGTTCACCGCCGTCGGACAGTTGTCGCAGACGTCGCCGACGCTATCGCCGATGACGGAGCCGCCGCCATCCTCTTCGCTGTCGGCCTGATCCTGGTTGCTGACCAGCGGGCAATTGTCGTTGCCGTCGAGGATGCCGTCATTGTCATCGTCGTTATCGCATGCGTCACCCTCGCCGTCATCATCCGTGTCGGTCTGATCCGGGTTGGGGAAGCTGACGCAGTTGTCACAGATATCGCCCACGCCATCGGTATCGCCGTCGTTCTGGTTTGCGTCGGCTACCAGCGGACAGTTGTCCTGGTCGTCAGGAACGCCATCCCCATCGTCGTCATCGTCGCAGGCGTCACCCTCGCCGTTGTTGTCGGTATCAAGCTGGTCGGGGTTCGCCAACCCCAGACAGTTGTCGCACCCGGTGTCATCCGGGATCCAATCGCCATCGGCGTCCGGGAAGAATCCGAGGCACACTGAGTCGATGACCTGCGTCAACGTAGCGTTGAGATGATCGATCAAGTCTTGGCCTGTCAGTCCGGAGGTCGCAACCGAAAGGCCGCGTGTTTCGGCAGCCATCAACTCCGCCAGCGTATCGACGCACGCGTCGGCGCCAGTTCCGCGCACCGGACAGACCATTACATTACGGCTATTGGCCACCTGAATCGCGTTCAGTATTGCCAGGTAGTCCGACTCGTCCTCAACTCCTTGGCCGAAGCACGGCTCTCCCTTGTGCGGCCCCTCATCGCTGATCGGAATGATGATGTGCGGCGCACCGTCGGTCCAGAGATCGCCGAACTTCGGGTGCTCGGAATAGGCCGTATCTGCGACGATTGCCGTTGCGTTTGCCCAGTCCTCGAACTGATCCAACTGGTCGACCTGGGGATCCACGTTGGGAACGATACGACCAACGTATTCATCCACCCGATCGAGAACCACCCCATCAGGCAGAGTGACATCGCTTGGCCAGGGTGGTAACGCGGTGATGCCAAGAATCGTCCATTTGGCACTGGTTGCACCACGGTCGAGGACGAGCGTCACGACGTTCGGAAGTGCCCTACAGATTGCGTCAATCTCATCGTCCATCGAGCCGGATGTGTCCAGAATGAACACGATGTCGATGCCCGCGTCGGCAGGGCACTCGCACTCGTCCGGAATACCGGACTCCCCGCCACAGTCGGCATCGTTCTGGTTGGGATTGGCAACCGTTTCACAGATATCGCACGCATCGCCGACGCCGTCCTGGTCCTGGTCGCACTGTTCGCCGGGCCCTTCTCCCTTCGAGTCGGTGTCGTCATCCTCATCGCAATCGAAGTAATCGGCGTTGACGTTGGGCACGGTTGGGCAGTTGTCGCAGGCATCGCCGTAACCGTCGCCCACGACAACGCCGTACGCGTCCACGTCGTTATCTGCCTGATCATTGTTCTGGACGAATGGGCAGTTGTCGCACGCGTCGCCGAGATCGTCGCCATCGGCGTTGGCCTGATCGGGGTTCCATACGAACGGGCAGTTATCACCGGGATCTTCCGTGCACAGGTGTGCGTCGGGACAGCCCGGCAGACAGGGGTGACAGAAGCAACTCTCGGCGGCACCGGGACAGCCCTCGCCACACACCTCATCATAGCAGTACCCGAGACACTCCGGAGCCCACCAGTACTTCGGGCAGAAATCAAGCGTGTCACATTCGTCTACAATCGGACAGCCATTCCACCCGTCGCACAGGTGGCAAAGGCACGTGTCCGCGTCGGGGCAACCTGGATCGCAAGCATGTTCGCCTGTACAGTCCTGGCCGTTGACGCATTCTTCCCGCCATTCCATCGAGATGCACCTGGGCAAGGCGGGCTCGCCTGGGTCGCATTGTGTCGCATCGCACGTGCAATCGCCATAATCGTCACAGGTCGGATCCTCGCAGGCTTCGCAGGCACAGGTTCCCTCGTCCTGGCAGCCCGATCCTGGCTCGCACGGACGGTTTACGCAATCGTGTCCCGGTATGATGCAGTCTTGTGGAACGGGATCATTCTGCTGCCAGCAGACCGACGGCATGTCAACGCCGATCCCAACACATGCGTCTTGAGCGCACGCCGCGCAGATCGACGGATCGAAACATCCGGGCGCACAGTGGTGAGCATCGCATGTGCCACCCCGCGAGCAGCCTGAAGAATACGGGTTATTCTGGCAGTAGTGGCTGTTGTTCGGATCGATGTAACCGGGGTTGCCCGGATCACACGCGGCGTTGGCGTGGCCGTCGCCGTCGATATCGCAGTCGCATGCATCGCCAATACCATCGGTGTCCTGGTCTCCCTGGGTGGGATTACGGATCAGCGGACAGTTGTCCACGTCGCTGCAGACACCGTCATGATCGATGTCATCGTCCGCGTCAAGGGGACACGGATCGCAAACATCACCCTGGCCATCGCCGTCCGTGTCCGTCTGGTCGGAGTCGCAGCCCTCCGGCGGGCATCCGGCGGGCGGCGGATCAGGGCAGTTGTCGCACGGTTCGTAGACACCGTCACCATCCCTGTCCGGAGACCAACTGTGCCCACAGGTATCGCCATAAAGCTCGCCGCAAAGCCCTTCCGCAGCATCGCAATCGACATCACAGATGTCCGGCACACCATTGTCGTTGCAGTCGCCAGAGACATAGAAGGTGAAACTGCGAAGTTCCCCAGCCCCCTCACCCGGCCTTCCACCCATAAGGAAGTAGTCGCCATCCGAATCCAGTTCACACCCGCCCGGATGTCCGTAGTCGTACAAGCGAACCCGAAACCCGTAAGTTCCTGCTCGGGTCAGGTCGGGCAGCATGACATACACCCACGAAAGGCAGAGTCCTTCACGATCATTCGCGTCGTCGCCAAGCCACCTGCAATCCGGTGAGAACGCATACTCAGGCGTACCGCCGCTGGCATCATCACAGGGATCGGAACTGCCGTGGCACCGGTGCCAGTGGTAGCAGTCTCCAGTGAAGATCGGTTCGATATAAGGATAGTCGTAGTCGGATGCGTCAAAATCGATTCCCGTGCGCCCCAGCCAATTCCAGGGGTGCGGCCAGCGCTGACTCCAGGCGGGGTTGACATCCTCTACCATGTGCAATGTTGCCCATTTTGTGGCACTGTCTGCATCTCCGTCTCGGGGATACCAAACCCAGCCGTCAGGACAATCCACGCCTTCTTCGCATGCACTGATCTCCAGAACCGGCTCGCCCTCTTCATAATCACACGACAGGGCATACGCGCCGCAATACCCTGTCTGCTCCCCGTCCTCGTCGCAACAGGGGGGGTTATAATCTATTTCGCAGTCGTCCCACATCCACGAATAGCAGTCACCGGCCGCAAGCTGACGTGTAGCCAACACAACGGTGAACACCGCCACCGCGAGCGCGACAACGCTGGCCGTACGCCGAGCGTGCGCGACGTCGATGCTTCGCGCTGCCCTGTAGCATCCGGGCTTCGGCGGGCGACTCGACGCTATTTGATTCGCTTGGTTGTCTTCGCAGAAACCGCCGTATCGCATCGTGTGACTCCTGATGTCGTCCGGTACGAACGAGACGATGTTTCCAAGTGCGTTAGTCGCCATGCCCTGCTCCACTACCCAAGGGAGTCGATATACACCGTCGCTCAAGGTGCCGCTTGCCGAAGGGGAATGCCGCGTGCACTTCGGAGCGCCGCCGTCGACACGTCTTGTTCCGAGGGCTGCACCGTGGGAAGTGAAAGATGAATGCGTCGCAGCTCGGCATCAGCGATTACCGCCGCGTCGTCGCGCAAGCGCACGAACTTGAAACCGCCGACCCAGGGGCACCGCGTCATGAGTTCGATCAGCGGTTCCTGATGCACGTTGGGATGGACCGCATGAACGATCGTGACCGTATCCTCTCGCGATCTAAAGATCACACCGACATGATCACAGAAATACCACGGGGCTGTTCCCTTGGCCTGCTTTCTCCGGATCACGAACACCAGATCCCCGGTGCGCAGGGCTTCGCAAACCTTGGCGACGTGCTTTCGCGCAACGTACGTTTGGGGCACCAGTTCCGTCTCAGGCATACTGGCAACGTCTACATCAAGGTCAGCGGGAGCGATGCGACCTGCGGCGATCTGCGCCACCAGTCGTTTCTTCCGTTGCAGTCCCAGATCGAAGGTCGACGCAGGTACGCCGAGCTTGTCTGTGATGTCTTCAAAGAGCCATGCGTTGTTCGGAATCCAGTCCGCCAACGGATAGACGTTGCGATTCGCGTACTTGAGCACGCCGTCCTTGTGCCGCAGACGGTTGCACAGCAGGTGGTAGGATCGCCAATCCGTCGCCAGCCCCAGGGCAATACAGCGTTCCTGGAACGTGACGCAGTCGCTCTCCGCCAGGTCGAAACGCCCCGCCGCAGCGCGATACGGCTGCTTGAGGCTCTTGATCGCGTAGCAGCCGATTTCCTCGGCCGCGCTGCCCCGCGGATTCCGCGTATCCGCCCCCCGATTGCGCAGCTCAACGTAATCAGCCAAGTCCACATTCGTGAAATCCTGGATACGCTTGGAATCGAGATCGTCGTATCGTTGCAGTTCCTCGCGCGTGACCAACCCTGCCGCGACCGGATCGATGACCTCCGGCTCTTCCGGCGCCGTCGCAGCGCGCTCTGCGTCCGTCAGCCCCGCTGCCTCCGGCTCGGTGACGACCGCTTCTGCTTCCGCCAGTTGACCGTCGTTGGGGGCAGAACCCATCGCCGGCAAGGCTGCTATGGCGAGCAGCCATATGCCGACCATCCAGGCCTCACATCGATTTTCGAGCATGAAAGGTCCTCCGTGTCGCTCGAAGGCTTCAGTTCATTCATTGGCGCCGCTGGCAGGCGCTCCGTGCGCACCTATCGCGCCCCGCGGGGGCCGAGCCCCGCAGAAAACTACCCCGGCGAGACAGACGCCCGCCGATGCGCCTCTTCTCACTCCGTGGCATCTACCGAAATGGATGTTTCCGCTGTCGTGTGACGCACAGGAACACACCACCCACACATGGCAAAGCCGCCGGATTCTATCGTACCGCTGTTACAATACCCTCGCGCGCG
>JAFGKA010000437.1 GCA_016928855.1 Phycisphaerae bacterium | reverse complement strand
CTGGGCAGAGGTGCGTGGGTTGCACAGCAAGCTGATCAAACTCGTTCAGTCGTTTCGCAAGCAGCGGGTTCTCCTCATTGGCGATCTGATCCTCGACCGCTACGTGTACGGCGATGCCGAGCGCATCAGTCCCGAGGCGCCCGTGGCCGTGCTCAAACGCCGCCATCACGAGGATCGCGTCGGCGGTACGGGCAGTGTCGCGGCGTCGCTGGTTACGTTGGGCATGAAGGTGACCTGCTGCGGCGTCGTCGGCCTGGATGATGCCGGGCATCGGGTGCGGGCCATGCTCGAGGATCTGGAGGTCGGCACGCGGGGGGTCCTGTCGCTGCCGGACCGGCCGACCACCACGAAGACGCGTTTCGTCGGTCTGGCTCAGCATCGGCATCCGCAGCAGTTGCTTCGGCTCGACCACGAGAGCTGTCGGCCGCTGTCGGAGGAGGACGAGGATCGTCTGCTGAAGGTGATCACGCGGTTCGTTCCTGCGGTGGATATCGTCTGCATCGAGGACTACGACAAGGGCGTGGTCAGCGAGGCGCTCTGCCGCCACGTGATCGAAATGGCAGCGGAAGAAGGCAAGGCCGTCCTCGTGGATCCGGCCCGGCTGAAGGATTACGGCAAATACCGCGGCGCGAGCGCCCTGACGCCGAACCGAAGCGAGTTCGCCATCGTCGCCGGCCTGGCGGACGATCAGCTTTCGACGATTCGCGAGGTCGCGGCGGAGTTCGCCGAATCGCTCGATCTGGAAGCCCTGGTCATCACGCTGGATCGGGAAGGCGCCCTGCTGCGGCTTCGCGGCGATGCGCCGGTGCACGTGAGCACGCGTGTTCGGTCGGTATACGACAACGCGGGGGCAGGCGATGCCGTCCTGGCGATGCTGGCCGCGTCGGTTGCCGCGGGAGCATCATGGCTCGACGCGACGCGACTGTCGAACATTGCCGGTGGGCTTGAGGTCGAGAAGTTCGGCTGCGTACCCATCACGAAGGACGAAGTCATCGCGGACCTGCGGCTGGCCGACCGGGCCAGTGCCGGCAAGCTTCGCACGGTCGAGGAACTGCTCCCGGAACTGGATCTGCGGCGGCGACGGGGCGAGACCGTTGTCTTCACGAACGGGTGTTTCGACCTGCTGCATCCTGGGCACATGCGGTATCTGGCGCAATGTCGGGAGTTGGGCAATATCGTGATCGTGGGCCTCAACACGGACCGGTCCGTCCAGGAGCAGGCGAAGGCCACTGACCGGCCGATCCAGTCGGAGGCCGTTCGGGCCGAGATGTTGTCAGCGGTGCAATATGTCGACTACGTCGTCTTGTTCGACGAGCCCGTGCCCGAGCCGTTGATCCGGAAGATCCGTCCGGACGTGCTGGTGAAGGGCGAAGACTGGGCCGAGCGCGGCGTCTCGGGGCGGGAGTTCGTCGAGGCCAACGGTGGCCGTGTTGTGCTGCTGAAGCTCGAATCCGGATTCAGTACGACTGCCCTGATCGAACGCATCCGGAAAGGAACGGCGCGAACGTGAACGAGACCATTGAAACGAGTCTGGCCGATCATGCCCGATGCGTCGAGGCGCTCAAGGCCGAGGCGGGACGGCTCGAGACGATTGCCGACGTGACCTACCACGCGTTGCACACAGGGCATCGCCTGTACGTGGCGGGCAACGGCGGCAGCGCGGCGGACGCCCAGCACATCGCGGCGGAACTGGTGGGACGGTTTCGGCAGGAACGC
This sequence comes from Phycisphaerae bacterium, assembly GCA_016928855.1. Taxonomy (GTDB): domain Bacteria; phylum Planctomycetota; class Phycisphaerae; order UBA1845; family PWPN01; genus JAFGKA01. The sequence continues at coordinate 3,544 of JAFGKA010000437.1, read as the reverse complement.
CGGGGCTTGCCCGCGATCGCGCTGACGACGGATACGTCGGTTCTGACCGCGATCGGAAACGACTACGGCTTCGAGCGGGTCTTCGTTCGCCAGATCGAAGCCCATGTCCGGTGCGGGGACGTGGTGTGGTTGCTTTCGACGTCGGGATCGTCGCTCAACATCCTCACTGCCGCCGGGACCGCGAAGAAGCTTGGCGCGATCGTGGTCGGGTTTACCGGAGAGGGCGGCGGAACGCTTGGACCGCTGTGCGACCATTGTCTTGCCGTGCCGCATGGCGCGAGTGATCGCGTGCAGGAAATCCACGCTCTGGCCTATCATATTCTTTGCGATCTCATCGAGCAGAAGGTGGTCGACGAGGCCTCGTCATCGGCGTGACCCCGGCGGGGGCAGGATCGCCCTCCGACCCGAATCCACGAAGATCGCCATGCATGGGAGTGTCACGCAACGATGAAAGTGCTCATCACCGGATCCAGCGGGCAGATCGGAACAAATCTCGGCCTCACGCTACTGGCGCGGGGCGATCATGTCGAGGGCATCGACTGCCGCAAGAACACCTGGACGAGCGACATTCAAACGCACCTCGTCAACCTCGTGAACGCGAAGCCCGATGCCCTGCCGGCCGGCCCGTTCGATGTCGTTGTGCATCTGGCCGCCCATGCGAAGGTGTTTGAGCTCGTGGAGCATCCCGAGCGTGCGATGGAGAACATCCAGTGCTGCTACACGGCGCTGGACTACGCTCGCCGGCACAAGATTCCCTTCATCTTCGGCAGCTCACGCGAGGTGTACGGCGACATTCATCGCCACGTGACCGAGGAGGGGCAGGCGGACTTCGTCGTGGCCGAGAGCCCCTATTCCGCGAGCAAGATCGCCGGCGAAGCCCTGATCTACTCGTACCGGCAATGCTACGGTCTGCCGTACCTGGTCTTTCGATTCAGCAATGTCTACGGTCGCTATGACGACGACATCGAACGGATGGAACGTGTGATTCCCTTGTTCATTCGCCGCATCGCCCGGCAGGAGCCGATCACGGTCTTCGGCAAGGACAAGGTGCTCGATTTCACCTACATCGATGACTGTGTCGCGGGTATCATTCGCGGGATCGACGCGCTGGTGTCCGGCAAGGTGGCCAACCAGACGATCAACCTCGCGTACGGCCACGGCAGCACCCTGATGGATCTGGTCAACATCGTTGCGCTGGCCGTCGGCAAGGAGCCGCGCGTCACGTACGAGCCGGCCCGGCCGGGCGAGGTGACCCGGTACGTCGCCGACATCGCGAAGGCCAGGGAGCTTCTGGGCTATCAGCCGACGACGCCCCTCAGCGGCGGACTTCCACGGGCGATCGCCTGGCAGCGCGAGGCCGGCCGTCTTCCGTGATGAGTGCGGCCTTTCGTCCATCCTGCCCGCGGCAAGCGGTTTATGCCCAAACCATACCATCAGTTGCGGTATTGGTATGGCCGCCTGTCTCCGTGCGGGCTGTGTCTGTCCAGTGCCGATGCGGCATGCGGGTGGCTCGTTGTTCCTGGTCGGCATAGAATCCGTGGCGGCCTTGAGAGCAGGAGGTGCGGCACATGGCGGCGTTAGTCGAATTCTCGATATGGCCTTTGGGCCAGGGGGAATCAGTGGGGGCGCATGTTGCCCGGAGCCTGGAGATTATCGACGACAGCGGCTTGCCGTATCGGACAAACCCGATGGGAACGGTAGTCGAGGGCGAATGGCCGGAGGTCTTTGGCCTCATCCAGAAGTGCTTCGAGCGGATGAGCGCGGACTGTGACCGTGTGACCTGTACGATCAAGGTCGATTGGCGCAAAGGCCATGCCGGCCGGCTGACGTCGAAGACCGCGAGTGTCGAACAGCGGCTGGGCCGGACGCTGCGTCAATAGTGGTCCATTGGCGACACACTCACGTGGCGCGTCAATCACGTAGGATCCGCCCTGGCGGACCATGTGGTTGAGGTAATAGCGATCGCAGCGTGACCTGTGGGGGTGGCGTGTGAGTTCCGGGACGGAAGACGCATGACGAACGAACCACTCTCTGCCGCGGACCGCGTGCTTCTGGACACCGTGCAGGAAGCGGTTCCGCTCGTGGAGGCCCCGTTCGCGGCGTTGGCCGAGTCGTTGGGCATGAGCGAGTCCGACGTGCTCGCGCGTCTGCGGTCGCTCAAGCACGATCGAGGGTTCATTCGTCAGATCGGCGCGATCTTCGATACGAAGGCGCTCGGCTACGAGAGTACACTGGTCGCGGCGAGATATGACGACGACGCGATCGATTCTGGTGCGGCCGTCGTCAGTGCCCATCCCGGGGTATCACACAACTATCGCCGGAATCACGCATTCAACCTGTGGTACACGCTGGCGGTTCCGCCGGACAGCCGGCTGGGCCTCGAACGGACCGCGGAACGATTGCACACGCTCAGTGGGGCTGTGGCGACGCGCCTGCTGCCGACGCTCAAGCTCTTCAAGATCGGCGTGCATTTTGACATGTGCGGCCATTCCGGACCGACGGTTCAAGGCGTGCGGCCGTCGCACGCCGCGAGTGATCAGGACGGAATGCACACGCACTGCCTGTCCGAGCAGGATGTCGCGGCCATTCGTGTGCTGCAGCGGGATCTGGCACTGGTATCCGAACCGTTTGCGGCGTTGGCGGCGGAGGCCGGTTGTACGACGGCCGAATTGCTGGTCACCGCGCGACGGCTTCTGGAGCGGAAGCAGATGCGTCGGTTCGCCGCGGTACTGCGCCATCGCGAGGCCGGCTTCGCGCACAACTGCATGGCCGTCTGGAATGTGCCCGATGCGGATGTGGAAGCGGCGGGAGCGACAATGGCCGGCTTCGACGCCGTGAGCCACTGCTATCTGCGGCCACGCCACCCCGACTGGCCGTATAACCTCTTCACGATGGTGCATGGCCGCACCGAGCAGGAAGTGCGGGGCGCGCTCGACGCCATCGCCGAGGCGACGGGCATTGCCGAACGCGAGGAACTAGCCAGCGTGTGCGAGTACAAGAAGACGCGCATCGAGTATTTCACGCCTGCCATCGCTGAATGGGAAGCACGCTACGGCTGATGCCGGCGTATGGGGGCCACGCGAAGCGGGGGCTACCGCTTCACTTCAAATCGCCGATTTCCGTTCGACGGAAAGATCTTGATCGGTCGATACTGTCGGGCGGTCTCGTCGTCCATCTCCGTGTAGGCGAACAGGATGATCCGGTCGCCCTTCTCGACAAGCCGGGCGGCGGCGCCATTGACGATGACATCGCCGCTGTGGCGTTCCGCCTCAATCAGATAGGTGTCGAAGCGGTTTCCGTTTTCGACGTCGGCAACAAAAATCCGCTCGTAGGGGATCATATTGGCCGCGTCCATCAACTCACGATCCAACGCCAGCGAGCCTTCGTACTCGATGAGTGAGTCGGTTACTACGGCCATGTGGATCTTGGATTTCAACATCGTGCGACGCATCACTGTCCTTCTTGGTACCTCAGGCGGCGGTTGGCCGCAGTTTCTTCTCGGTGCGCTTGCGGTTTCGCAGCGGAGGGCGTGGCCCACTTCGAG
>JAFGKA010000436.1 GCA_016928855.1 Phycisphaerae bacterium | reverse complement strand
TCATTGCTCGGCATCGCGCCGTCGGCGATGGCGAACGTCAGCATTCGCACATGATCGGCGATCACGCGGAACGCGTTGTCCACGTTGGCATCCGTGCCGATGCGGCCGGTGTAGCGCTGGCCGGTCACCTCGGCAATGCGGCTCAGCAGCGGCGTGAACACGTCCGTGTCGTAGTTGCTCTCTTTCGCCTGCATCACGCGGACGATCCGTTCGAAGCCCATGCCCGTATCGACGTGCCTGGCCGGCAGCGGCGACAGGCGCCCCTGCTCATCACGGTTGTACTGGATGAACACGAGGTTCCAGATCTCGATCACGCGCGCATCGCCGGCGTTGACGAGGTTTCCGCAGGAACCGTCGGGGGATAAATCGATGTGAATTTCGCTGCATGGGCCGCAGGGGCCAGTCTCGCCCATCTCCCAAAAGTTGTCCTTCTTGCCGAAACGGCCGACGTGCGTCGGGTCGATGTCGGTCACCTCGGTCCAGAGCTTCGCGGCGTCGTCGTCCGCTTCAAGGCCCTCGGCCTCGTCGCCGCCGAACACCGTGGCATAGAGGCGGTCCTTGGGCAGGCCCCAGACGTTCGTCAGCAGCTCCCAGGCCCACGCGATGGCTTCACGCTTGAAGTAGTCGCCGAACGACCAGTTGCCCAGCATCTCGAAGAAAGTGTGGTGGTACGTGTCACGGCCGACCTCTTCCAGGTCGTTGTGCTTGCCAGAGACGCGGATGCACTTTTGCGTATCAACCGCCCGCGTGTACGGGCGCGAGCCGGTGCCCAGGAAGACGTCCTTGAACTGATTCATGCCCGCGTTGGCGAACATCAGCGTGGGGTCGTCGTGCGGCACGACGCTGGAGGACGGCACGGCGGTGTGGCCATGCCGGACGAAGAACTCAATAAACTCGTTGCGGATCTGCTCGGCGGTTCTCACGACTGTGCACTCAACTCCAGGTCAATGTCAGGACAAACGACCGGCGGGATACCCCGGACCCCGCGGCCCGAATCCGGCATTCTAGCCGACGCCGCAACCTGAAGCCAGACAGACACCCGGTAACGCCACCGCTGCTCAGCAAGGGTGTCCATCTCGTCCATAATGTCCATTCTGTCCATGCTCCCGTCTCGTAGCTTCCGCCTCTCAACGGATTTTGCCCTTTCCCCCACCACGGCTAAGCTGGAGCCCATGGACCTCAACGCCCTGTTTGAGCAATGCATCGCGATCGATGCCGACGGTGCCGAGTGGGCCAAGGCAGTCCCCGGCGGCGGCGGGGTCTATGCCCTGACCGACGAACACGACACGCTGATCCTCATCGCCAGCGGCGAGGGGCTGCGTCGCACGATCACGTATCGCCTGTCGCCGCCCCCGGAGGCCTCGAAGAAACGCGCCGACCTCCGGGCCGTCACGCGTCGCGTCCGCTGGCGACGAACGTACTCGGCGTTCGAGACCGCGTTCGAGTTCCACCGCATCGCCCGCATGCTGATGCCAAACGACTATATGGAACTCTGCGCGTTCGGCCCAGCATGGTTCGTGCACGTGGACGTCACCGAGCGCCTGCCGCGGTTGCTGGCCACGAAGTATCTGCGAACGCCCGGCACGAACATCGGACCGTTTCCGACGAAGAACGCCGCCGAGCGTTTCGTCGAGATGCTCGAGGACTTGTTCGACCTCTGCCGGCATTACCACATCCTCGAACAGGCCCCGCACGGCCAGGCATGCGCGTACGCCGAGATGGGCAAGTGCCCCGCCCCGTGCGACGGCAGCATTCCGCTGGATGAGTATCAGCGGATGATGGCCGCCGCGGTGTCGTTCGGCACCGGCGGCTGGCAAAGCGAAGTGCCGCACTGGCGTGATGCGATGATGGAACGCGCCGCCGCCCAGGATTTCGAGCAGGCCAACAGCTTCAAACAGCGTATCAAGCGTGCCGAGCCGCTGGCGGGCGAGTCGTGTCGCTTCGCGCGCCCGATCGAGCAATTCTCCTGCCTGATCATACAGCGCGCCGAAGGCCGAGCCCGCGTCAAACCCTATTTCGTCCGCGCCGGCCAGATCGACGCAGGTGAAAGCGTAAAGCGAAAGGATCTGCCTGAGGCCGCCAAGCGCTGGGTAGAAACAATGTCCGCCCCACCGCCGCCTCTGACGGAAGATAACGCCGCGCTGCGAAGCGAATGGACCTGGCTGGTAAGCCACTACCTCTTCAAAGGCGACCGAGCCCCAGGCCTGTTCATGCCGCCGGACGAATGGCCAAACCCAGACCGCTGGCTGCCGCTGATCGAAGAGCGCGTCCTGCGCCTCGAAACCAACACGACGCCCGCGTCGGACACCAACGACAAGGATCTGCCGAGCTGAGGCACTGCGCCCCGCTTACCGGTTCCGCAAACCACAGCGCAAGTCCCGCTTGGAGCCTTCGTTCCTGCCTACGACGACTTGACCATGCTTCGAGCCAGCGGGCGGAACTGGAGGTTGTACATCATATCGAGGTACCGCTGCGTCTCTTCCCGCTCGAGGTTGGTCACGTACTTCCAGAACCCATAGACGCGGGCGAGCGTCATCATCCGCTGGCCATATCGCTTCCACGTGTAGCGGGCTTCGATACGGTCCAGTGCCCCCTGGGAGATCCGCTGCCATTCCGCGGGATCGTCGTTGGCCTTCTCGAAGAAGTCCGCGAACAACTCGGCCGCCGCGGCGCCCTGGTTCGGATCGATGTGGAACCCGCATCGGTCGTGCTCAATGATCTCCAGCGGCCCGCCGTAGCAGGTCGCGAACGTCGGGAGCCCAGAAGCCATCGCCTCGATCACCGTCAGGCCATACGCCTCAAACAGCGCTGGCTGCACGAATGCCCCGCGGTGGTCGGCCACGAACCGGTACAGCTCCCCCACGAAATTGCGGTCACTCTGAAAACCAATCCAGCGTACCTGCCCTTCCAAGGCATGCTCATCGATGAGCTGGTGCATGCGGTCAATCTGCTCGCGCTCCTCGTGGTCGTTGGAGAGGGCGGGGTCGAGGTGCCCACCGACCACCAACAGGTTGGCCAGACCGCGCAGGCGCGGGCACCGGGCATACCATTCCACCAGCCCGGCAATGTTCTTGATACGGTCCAGCCGGGCCATGGTGAAGAGCATGGGTTTCGACTCGTCCTCATACTTACCCCGATGCGGACTTCCGTTGCCGTTACCGAAAACCATCTGGCGGAGCCCCCGCCGCAAACCCTTGAGGCGGCGTGCCTTCTCGCGGAACGAGAAGTAGATGTCCGGGTCCGCGCCCGGGGAAACGATGTTGAACTTGGGGTCAAACACGTCAATACCGTTCAGCACGCGGAATAGCCCGGGCATCGTAAAGGCCTTGTGGCTCTCGTACTGCCCAACGGAATCGTCCGTGCCAGCGATCTCCTGGAAGGTACTGGTCACGATGAAGTCGGCGGCGTTCATGGCGATCAGGTCCGCCGTGAACTGGCAGGAGAAATGGTAGTGCGCGTCGTTCTCCTGCCAGAAGAGGTCCGAGTAGAGGTACTTGGACTTCTCCAGGGCGTGCGCGATGTTGCACTGCGTCACATGAAGACGCTTGGCGAGCAGCGAAGCGACCAGGTTGCCATCCGAGTAATTCCCGATGATCAGCCCCGGACGACCGTGCAATTCGACCTGAATGTCGCGCTCGACTTCGAGAGTGAATCGTTCGAGGTAGGGCCATATCTCGAACCGCGAAATCCAATGCGGCACGATCTCGCCGGAAGCGTCACGGAAGGGCACCCGCAGAATACGGGCATTCCGGGTTCCCATGATCGACTCCACCCGCTGGTCGCAGGTGGTGTTACCCGCCTCGGGAATCAGGCGGGTGACTACCAGGATCTGCGGCTCGATATCGATCCCCTGCTCCTGCAGGCGATGATGCATCTCCTTCTCGAGAGCCCGCGCCTGATCGAGAATGTAGACCACCTGCCCGCCGGTGTCCGGTTTGCCAAGCACGTTGGCCTGTCCAAAGTAGCCGTGCGGCGACAGGATGACGATATTGAAGATCATCGGGATGCGGGCAAGCAACTGCTCGATCTGTGACGCCGAGGGCGCCTCCAGCACGTCGGAGAGCAACCGCAGGGTATCGATCATGCGATCGACGGTGCGCCCCCAGCCGATCTCAAACCCGAACTCCTGCATGCGATCGGCGACATCGTCCCAAGTCGCGCCGCTCGGCTGCTTTCGGAGATACGCCTCCGCCTGGCGCAGAGCGGCCTGCAGCCCGCGAACGTCCCGCACCCGGCGGTTGAGCATAAGCTGCCGCCCCTGGAACTGATGGACGTGCAGGAATTCGAACAGTTGCCGGTCGCCCTTCTCGAAGTCCTGGAACAATTCGCTGGAGAGCTTGCGGTTAAGAAACTCCATGCCGTGACCGATGGAGCGGGACTCCTGCAATTTGGGAAACCCACGGTTGAATGGCGTCAGGTCAATCTCCAGCGGCCAGCCGTCGAGGTCCTGCCGATGCCCGGCCAAGCCTTCCTTGAAGGCGAGGAACTCGGAAACACTGATCAGTTCGGCACTGACCGCTTCAGCGTGAAAACGAACGTAGTCCCAGCATCCGATTCGGGATCGAATGGCGAAGCAGAGCCAGGGCCCCTCGATGGCGACCTCCTGCGCCTTGTACACCATGCCCTCCAGGGGGGAACCGAGCAGCGACTGGGCGTACTCCTCGCAGGCCAACGACTCAAACTGCTCGATCAGGTCCGAACGCAGCAGAAACGGCTTCTGTTGCTCCAGATAGTGCCTGAACAACATGTAGGCAGGTTCCCGGTGCTGACGACAGTAGTCCACGATCGCTTCGATCATGCGTTGGATTCCTTGCTCTCGGGGCGACGGATCTCTCCCAGAAAGTCATAGTGTTCGATACCTTCGAGAATCCCCCACGCATGGTGCCCTTGGGCGAAGTACACGTTGGGATTCTCTCGCAACGTTTCCAGCTCCTTGTCGTAGTTGCCCACCACCACCCCGAGCGTGTTACTGGTAAGCATTTCTTCGTCGTTGCCCGAATCGCCGGCCACCAGGATACGTTCAAGCGGAATATGCCAGTTCATCGCGAAGTGACATAACGCCAACCCTTTCGACGCCCGCAGGGGCAGCAAATCGATATAGGCGCCGTGTGAGTAAATGACCTTGGCCTGGAGATTCTTCCGGCGAAGGTGCCGGACGATGTCCCGCGCGCTGAGATCCCTGCCTCGCTCCTCGTCAACCACATAGCTGACCTTGAAAGGCCGTTGCCCGTCCGGCGGCTGCAACTCGATGCCTTCCAGATCCTCCATGGCTTCCACGAGCGCCTCTCGGCGCCAACGGTAGCTGATGTGAGTCTGCCAACCGCGATCCTCCACCAGGTTCGGACCATAGTGAATCTCGCTTCCCACTGAGGTGATCAGGAGTTGGGGCATGGGGATCGACCATTCCGCGAGAACCTTCCGGGTCAGCTCGATGGATCGCCCTGTCGCGATACCGAACCCGAGCCTGGAGCCGGCATCCTTGACCACCTGCATGAGCCTCCGCAATCCTTCCTTGTCACCAATCAGCGTGTTGTCGATATCGGTGACCAGCATCCGGTCCGCGGTGATGAGGCGGCCCTTGTCCCGGTAGAAGCGCCGCTGCTTGGCATCGTGCGTGATGGCCGTCTTGGCGACTTTCATGTATTTCTTCACGTGAGCCTCCCAGGAGAAATGTCGGCGGGCGCCGCGCAGCCCGTTTTGTGACCAGCGCCGCCACTGATCCGCATCGGAGACCGCCTGGAGCAGCGCATCCGCAATCTCCCCCGCGTTCAGAGGATCGACCAGCCGCCCGTTCTTGCAGTGTTCGATGATGTCCTTCGGTCCGCCGTCGGCGGTAGCCACGATCGGCAGGCCGCTGGCCGCCGCCTCCAGCAACGTCAGCCCGAACGGCTCGGTCAGGGCCGGGTTGACGAACACTCCCCGGCGCTTGACCGCAATGCGGTATAGATCCGGTACATCCTCCGACGCATGGTGCTTCGGATAAGCGACCTTGCCATAGAGATCGTACAGGTCGATCAGGTGGAGCAGTTCGAGCAGTACGCTGCGTCCGCCCCGATCCATATCGTTAATGTCGTCTCGGTTCCCGGCCACGATGGCCAGGTTCGCCGCATCCTGCAAAGGCTTGCTTTCCCCATAGGCTCGCAGCAACGTTTCGATGTTCTTGCGCGGATCGGGCCGGCAGATGGCCAGGATCAGCGGCTTGTTCGGATCCGCCAGAAAGGGCGCAAGCGCCTTGAGAATTGGTGGCCCCCCGCCCCAATTGCGCGGCGGCGGCGAGAAACGATCAAGGTTGACGCCCGGAGGGATCACCATCATCCGCTGAGGCTGGTAGCGATCGTACAACGCATACTGCTGTTCGACCTCCTGGTGCGTGCTGGTTACGACGAAGGAGGCATACTCCAACGCCGTCTCCTCGGCCTCAATACGGCGTGTGATATGGTAGCGGCGTTCGATGGTATCCGCCTTGAGTCCATTGTCGAGCAACCGCCGGCGTTTGACTCTTCCGAGCGAATGCCCGGTAAACGCCATGGGCAGGTCCAACATCGACGAGAGCTGACTGACGACGTAGCCGGCATCGGCATAATGGCCGTGAATCAGGTCCGGAGCCCGGCCCTGGCTGCGGAGATACTGAACCAGGTTATCCACAAACACGCCCAGGTGTGGCCAGAGCGATTCCTTGTGCAAGTAGCGGTCCGGTCCACAGCGAATGCGCACGATATTCGCCCCGGGAGCCAACTCCTCATACTCCTGAGCGTAGCTGTCATCCACCCGCGGATCCGCCACCAGGCGGGTCACCAGATCCACTTGGTCGACGTTCGGATGGCGGATTAACTCCCGGGCCAGCTCCACAACGTACAGGGTCTGGCCGCCGGTGTCGGCGTCCCGGCCCAATTCGAGGTCCGTACCTCGGATCAAACCGTGGATACTGACCAGCATGATGTAAGAGCCCGCCGTTTCTTCGGCACAAGACCCGGGTTCGGTATTGCCAGGTGGCCGGGCGTCAGTGATCGAGCCGCTCCTCGGATTCTTCGGATTCGTAGCAGAAGCGTTCATCACACAAGTCCTTTACGGTCATCGACGCGTCGGCCGGGCCCGTACGTTTCCGCCGGGCAGAACCACTCGCAAAACCTCGTGCCGCGATACACTCGGGCGACAGAGAGTACCACGTTGATTATTTCGCGCTCAACCACAGCGAGCAAGGAAAAACCGTGCAAATTGACGTCTTTTCCGTTTCGGCCAGCGAATATTCGTACCCGTCAGCCCATAGGCAGACAAGCCGCCCGCAGTGCCCCGAAGAAAACGGGCCTGCTGAAAACGGCAGCAGCATTGCAGCAATATCGCCGATTGACCCCCGCGCCGCTACCGGCACCGCGCTGCGCGGTTCGGGCCGTTGAAGCAGGTGGCAAATTCGGCGAAGTCCGTCAGATCGACGTCGCTGTCGGCGTCGAAGTCCGTTATGTGGCAGCTTGCGTATACCGGCGGGCGGTTCGGGCCGTTGAAGCAGGCGCCGAACACACCGAAGTCGGTCAGGTCCACGTCGCCGTCGTGGTCGAAATCGAAGAAGCCGCATCGCCCGCAAGGGTAGTGGATAATCGCGGCCAGGCAAGTGGCCACATTGGCGTTGCCCGTCGCTGACAAGTGCACCGTGTCCAGCAAGTCGGCCGTGGTGGAAATCTCGAGCCCCTCGATGACCTGGATGTTCACGTCGCCGGCGGCGCGACGGCCCGCAACGATATCACGGACGGCCCAGCGATACTGCTCGCGTGTGTAGCCGTTCGAACCGGTCTCCGGCTGCGTCGAAGCCGTCAGCGTCAGACAGTAGACCGGCGTAGCCGCGTGGAACTGCCGCAGGTTCGTGAGGAACTCCTCGTAGCGCGAGATGAACAGCGGCACATCGTTGTATGCGGTAAAGTCGTTCTGGCCCCAGAGCACAGTCACGACATCGAGCGGCTCGTCGTTCAACATCGACCCGAACGAGGGCGTGGTCCTCGATCCGCCGACGCCCAGGTTGAAGCACTGCCAGCCCTTGGCCTCGGCCAGCAGCCAGGGATACGTCTGGTCCGTGCGCATCATGCCGGAGCCGTGCGTGATCGAATCGCCGACAGCCAGATATCGCGGCCGCCCGTCCGGCGGCAAGGCATAAACGCTCGCCCCCGCCTCCAGCAGCAAGCCGGTGAAGACGAGCGATTCGTACGGCGGGCACAGAATGCGAAACGTCACCGGCTCACCGGGATTCGACGACGCTGCATAGACGTCCAGCGCACTTCCGATCGCGTCAGGAACGCCGTCCTGATAGACGGCAAGCGTACCCGCCCGCCAGTAGCCCTCGGTCTGCGCGAACGTCGCCCGGATCCAACTGCCGTCCGTGCGCACGCGCAAGCCGATCCCGCTGGCGGTCCTGGCCACATCGGCCGAGAACGTGCCTGGCGTCGAGTTCAGGATCTCCTCACTAAAACGCCTGAGTAAGAAACCGCCCACATCAGGAGCAGCGAAGAACGCTCCCTCAAGCTGGATGCGAGGATCGGTCGGCGCGATGGTCTGTACCTGCGAAAGGTCCAGGAACCGGACAGCGTCGGCGATAACGACGGTGGGATTGGCGTCGTTGCTCAGGCGAACGTAGCCGGCCGTGCCGGCATCGAACGGGAAGGTGCCCAGCAAGACCCATTGGCTGCCATTGGCCTGCTGGTTGACGGCCACTGTAACCGAACCGTCCCGATGGTTGACGGTGATCGGTGCATTGTCGGCCCGATTCGCACCGACTGTATACCTGACGTACACCTCGTATTGCCCGGTGGCAGGAAGGTCCGGCCGCCATTCCACCTCGCCGGGCGCACCGCCCGACGCCGTGGTGATTGCGTAGAGATAGTTATCGCCATAGTAGCCGGGTGCGGTCGTGCTTGAAATCCACGTGCCGGCCAGCACGGTAAAGCTGGCGCTGTCGCCGTTATCGACAATGATCTCTTGGGCCCCGGCGAAGACCGCCAGAGCGAGCAGCAGGAATCCGGATCTGAGCACCCCTCCACGCACCTGAGCCTCCGAGGCTGAGTATAACAAGACGGAGCAGCGGAACGAAGGCCTCGCCCCCTTGCATCCTCGTTGATGGCCGCGACGGAACCTGTTGAAAGTCATTCCGCCTTCCCCAGGCCAGAACCATCGAAGCCGCCTCGTTGTTCGGCCCAGTAGTCCCTGCGCGAGGGCACCGAGACGATGCGGAACTCCGGGAGCACCAACGCCGTCAGGCGTCCACCGTAGGCGCAGCCTGTGTCGATGCCGTAGAACAGGCCGTCCCGGATCACCGGCTGGCCGTTTCGCAGGTAGCTGTGATGGCCGGCGATCAGCGGCTTCGGGCCGGTGTAGCACTCGTACCAGTAGTTCGAATACTTCTCGCAGACGCGCTCCTCGCCGCTGACGGTGCCAATCATCGCCTCCTCGTCCTGCTCGGTGAGCGGCACGCCTGGCTCGAAGAACCCGTGCACCAGGATCGCCTCCGGCAGCTCAATGTGGCTCGAAAAGCCCGCCATGAACTCGGCCCACTGCGGATATGCGTCTTCGAGCTGGAGCTTGACGATGATCTGAGACAGTGCCGGCGGCACCTCGCCGCGTGCGGAACGGACGTGCTTGTGCTCATGGTTGCCCATCAATGACGTCGCGTTCGGCGTATCGCGGAAGAACTCGAGGACCTTCTCGCTGTCCGGCCCGCGATCCACGATGTCGCCCAGAGCGATGATCCGATCGTCCGCCGAAGGGGCAACCTTGTCGAGCAAGTCCCTCAACTCTGCGTAGCAGCCATGGATATCGCCGATGATGATCGTTTGCGGCATTTTCTTTGGGATTCGCCCGCACGCCTACGTATGAGCCAGCCACACCCGTCACCAGCACCTTGCCGCACGATTCGGACCGTTGAAGCACGTGGCGAACTCGCTGAAGTCGCTCAGGTCCACATCGCCGTCGTCGTCGAGGTCGGCAGCGTTGCAGTCCGGCGGATACGTGCGGTTCGGACCGTTGAAACACGGCTGGAAGATCGTGAAATCGTCCAGGTCCACGTCGGCGTCTCCATCGAGATCGCTGCGCGGCGGACCCGGCCAGCCGGCAAGCCGCGCCATCATCCACCAGAACGCCCGGGCTTTGAGATTGCAGTTCAATGCCTTCGAGTGCGCGCACGAGCAGGATACACACAAATCATCGCCCGGGTGCGCCGCACACCATTCATTTGCCCAGTTGCCGCCGACGTAGTTGCAGTAGTCGTTGCATCCGCGATCGAGATAGTAGTTGCCGTCCGGATCGTAGCTCTCGATGTCGGCGAAATCGAACAGCACCTTATTGTTGGCGATGCAGTAATTTCGCACCTGCTCGTTGCGCAGGTTCAGGTTGCCCGTCTCACCCGTCCCGTCCGTGTGACCGGTCATGTAAATAAAGCGCATGGATGGGAACTCGATCTCGAACTGCGCCATCGTATCCAGGTACCGCTGCGTGGTGGCCTCGCTGTTGCTCGACTGCTGCCCGCACCATGACCACATTGAGAACATATAGTTGCCGGTAGCGGCGACGGCACGCGTTCGGTTCTTGCCCGGCTCGCCGTCCCAATAGTCATTCGGCTCGATATAGGTTTCCGGCGGGTTACCGTCGTACATCCGCAATGCCGGCGGATCCTCGATCGGCGGCAGGCCCTCCGTCGGACTCTGCCGCCGCGCGAAGCTGTACCACGGGTCGATGCCCTCGAATACCTCCGCCCCGGTGTTGATCTGGCCGCCGTGCGACGTGTGAGCATAGTGAATCGTCAACTGCTTGGCCTGCTCGATCCAGTACGCCGGCACGAGGTGGATCCGCGTGCACGTGTGGTCGATGATGATCGGCTCCTGGCCGACGGCCACGAACGCCCCGCCCGCAACGGCCACACACAGAACCACCAGCCCACTACCCCACCCCGGCCACATCGGTCTGGCTGACATCAGCTCGCCTCCTTGTCAGGTGCGAAAAAAATAACCCGGCGTGCGGGTGGGGAGGCTCCCGACGCCCGGCATCGATTGTACCGGACCCACGTGACCGGCCCAAATATGCGTCGACACCGCCGCCGAACTGATGCCCGGAGGCCTATTTCCGGACCTTCGTCACAGAAAAAGACGTAAAGCACTTATTGACAAACAGTTATAACATCATCTCTCGATGGGGCTTTTCTGAACAACCTGCCAAATCTCCCGCAACAATCCGCGGAAATCTCTGCAACCGCCACCAAGGCGGTGAGTATAAACCGGTGGATTTCACAAGGAGACGATCTGTGCCTGTTTACGCAACTTGTCCACACTGCGGCCATCCGATGATCGTGCCCGCCCGGGCGCGTGGGAAAGGCCGGCTGTGCAAGCAATGCGGCCAGGGATACCGCGTTTCGCGGGATTTCTCCGCCGCCCGACCGCTGCCAGCCGCCTCGACCGCCGAAATGCTTGGCCTGACGCGGCCGAAGCACCCAGCCATGTTCGTGATCGCTTAAGCCCGTAATCAGATCCAGGCTGTCGTATTCGCCCAGGTGCATTTCTGCGCCCATGCGGCAGCGGTACGCGCAGGGATCACGGCGACACGGCGGCTGGAAAATGAAGGTGCGGGCGGAGGCGTTCGACCGTCTTGGGGCCGATGCCCCGCACCGCCGCGAGGTCTTCGGGCGAGCGGAATACGACGGCGGCATCACCGCCCGAGCCGGCGATCAGGGCCTGCTGCTCCGAGCGGTAGGTGACGATGCGTTTAGCCAGCGCCTCGCCGATGCCCGGCAGGCGGGCGAGTTCCGCCCACGTGGCGACGTTGGGGTCAATCTGCTGCTGGATCTGGGCCACGCGGGCCGGCTCGACCTGGATGGGATCCTCGAGAACGACCGGCCGAAACCACCGGACTACCAGGGCGTACACGAGCAATACGCCGAGCATGCTGTAGCACGCCAGATACACGGCGGATGGAATCCGCGGCGGGTCACGTCGTTCGGCTGGAATCTCGGAAGCCATGCGCTGTCCCTCAAGAAGCTCTCCGCGACCATCGCGACGGAGGGTGCCGTATTGTTGCACACTGGCGGGCAAGCCGCCAGTGGCACCCGTTCGGGCCAAACTGACGCATGTGGCGGCCGGTCCGCGACAGCGATAGGATACACGCCATGGAACCCGACGAGTTGTTCACCCCGAGAACGATTCCGCCGCGCGTCCCGCCACAGCGCGAGGCGCGTCGCCAGCCGCTGCTCTGGATCCTGTTTCTTGTGCTGCTGGGGTGGCTGGCCTATCGCGAGTTCGGCGGATGGCTCCACTCCAGCGGAGGCGCCCCGCGGGCGGTCACGCCGCGAGGCGATCTGGCCGGCGATGAGAAGTCGACGATCGAGCTATTCGAAAACGCCGCCCCATCAGTCGTGTACATCACGAGCGTCGCGTTGCGGCAGGACTTCTTCGGTCTGAACGTCACGGAAATCCCGCAGGGCACGGGCTCCGGGGTCATCTGGGACCGCGCCGGCCACGTCATCACGAACTTCCACGTGATCAAGGACGCCAGCGCGGTGGAGGTGATGCTCAGCGACCGCTCAACGTGGAAGGCAGAGCTTGTCGGTGTCGAGCCGGACAAGGATATCGCCGTGCTGAAGATCGGTGCCCCGCCGGGCAAGCTCACGCCGATTCCCATCGGCGAATCGCAGAACCTGCAAGTCGGCCAGAAGACCTTCGCCATCGGCAATCCCTTCGGACTGGACCATACGCTGACGACGGGTGTCGTCAGCGCTCTCGGGCGATCGATCAAATCGGTGACCGGTCGAACGATCGAAGACGTCGTCCAGACCGACGCGGCGATCAACCCGGGGAACTCAGGCGGGCCGCTGCTCGACAGCGCGGGCCGCCTCATCGGGGTCAACACGGCCATTTACAGCCCGTCCGGATCGAGTGCGGGAATCGGCTTCGCCGTACCGGTGGACACGGTCAACAACGTCGTGCCTCAACTGATCGCCCATGGCAAGGTCACGCGGCCACGGCTCGGCGTCGTGATTGCACACGACACCGTTCTGCGGCGCATTGGCGTGCCGGGCGTGCTCATCCTCAACGTCGAAGAAGGCTCCGGCGCGGCCGCCGCCGGACTGCGCGGCACGCGACGAGCCTCCGATGGCTCGATTGTCCTGGGTGACATCATTCAGCGCGTCGACGGCACCGAGGTCAGCTCGCGAAACGAGTTGTTGGATGCCCTGGAAAAACACAAGCCGGGTGAGACTGTCGAGCTGACGATCCTGCGCGACGACGACCGCATGACGGTGCGCGTCACGATGCAACCGTAGTCCGTTTGACAGGCTGGCTTGCATGCCGCATGGTGTCGGACTACGCGAGGCTCGCGGGCACGCCTATTCCATGCGTAATTGTCTGCAGGCCCGGCGAATAGGCCCGAAAAACTCGGGAACTGCATCAAGAGGAGGGCGATGGTCTTCACGCCGGCGACGACGAGACCAACCCGCAGTGGATCATGAACGACCTGCGAGCGATGCAATTCAACCCATGGACAGTTCGACTCGGCCTCGCGGGATACATCGCCGCCGCGGGCCTCGCTGGCTGCGTCTCGCCCGATGGCAACTCAGGCACATCGGTGCCGACGCCCCAAACTCATCGGCAACCCGTCCCGCGCGGACGCGTCGCCGCCGTCGTCGAACACGTGACGACCCAGCCTGCGGATCGCTCCGCCTCAACGCTCGGACCGCCCTACACGCTTGACGTGCCCACGATCGTACGACTCGTGGCCGAAGCCAACCCGCGGGTCATCGCGTCGCGTGAGTCGATGGTCAGCGCGGTGCATGCCCTCGAGGAGTTCCGCGCCAACCTGAGCCGGCTTGAACCGTTCACCGAAACGCGCAGCAGCTACTCGGACTTCCCCTATCGCAAGGGCACGCGGACCATGGCCGGCGAGGCGGTGGGCGGACTGCGCAAGGAAACCTTCGAGGGTGCGGTTTTCCGCGTTGAGGGCGGCGGGTCGGCGTCGCGAGCGGCCATCGGCAATCCCGGCAAGGACGAAGACCCGATCGACCAGGGGGCCGGCGGCCTGCTTCGTGGCCGCATCGAAATGCCGTTCGTCGGCTCACGCAAACGGCAGGACCGCCTCATCTCACAAGCGTTCCAGGAATCGAGCGCCCGCAAGGCGCGTCTGACGTACCTGAGCCACTTCCGTGCGTACGTGACCGATACGTTGGACTACTACAATCAGTCGGTCCTGTACCGCAACTACGCGCAAATCTATGCGTCGTTGGTTGACGATCTGCAGGCCCTGCTGCTCGATGAGCGGCTGCGCGATGCGGACGACCGCTCGCGGATCGAGTCCGTCCGCGCGCAGCACAGGTTCAACCAGACGCGATACGAATCACTGAACCGGGTCTACCTGCGATACCTGCTCGAGAGCGCCGGATTGAGCCAGAACGAGGATGTCACGCTCGTCACGCCGCCCTACGAGCCGAGCCCCTACGTGGAACGCGCGGAGACGGAAGACGGGATCAACAGCCTGATCGAGGAAGCGCGGAAGAATACGCCGATCTTCCAGGTCTTGAGCGATGCCATCGACGACGCCGAGCTTCAGCGCCGCCTCGCGATCCAGGGCCAGCTCGACATCACGGC
>JAFGKA010000057.1 GCA_016928855.1 Phycisphaerae bacterium | reverse complement strand
GCGGGCAGCATCCTGATCAACAACTCCGGCTCGATCAACGCATTGGGGTTCTACGACCTGCAGATCTTCGTCTCGAATCGAGGCGACTATGTCGAAGACGGGTTCATCGTCGTCGATGACGGCGATTTGGATTTCGACATTGGCCCGATCAACATCAGCGGCAATGTCTATCTCGACATGGTCGCCGCGCTGACCGAGCCGTTATTCGCCGCGGCGAATGCCCCGAACCCGTTTGCGAAGCTGACCGGCCGGGCCACCAAGCCTGTCGTCATCAGCGCCATGAAAGATGCCATCACCGCGAAGGTCGCATCCGGCCAGATTCTGACCGATGACGAAATTGACGCGCTCGTAAACCTCAGCATCACTGCATCACTGCTGGACGAGCCGGCATTCGGCGAGATGGCGTTCACCCTGACGCCTGAACTCGACGGCGCGCCGCTCGCCACGCAACCGTATCAGGTGCCGGAGCCGACGACGCTCGCGCTGCTGGGTCTGGGCGTGCTCGCCCTTCTGCGAACCCGACGCCGCCCGTAAACCATCGCGTCGCCCGGACAACCCACCACCGATTGCGCCACCCGTGTTCAAGACGTCGAACCCGCGCGCCCGCTACGACTCGGGCAATTCACCCGGCGCCGACGGCTCCGGCAATGACTCGACAAGTTCCGTCAGCTCTTCCCAGTGTGTGTTGGCCGCCTGTAACGCATCGGCAACCGACCGCCCCGCCGCAAGGCCCCGCATCGCAGCACGGGTCGCCTTGTCGAACGCCTCATTCTCGGTCTTGATGGACGCGAGCGTCTCCGCGGCCTGCTTCATCTCAATGGCAGCCTGAATGCGTTTGTGCAATCCCGCCGACTCGTTCATCGTTCGCCACTCGTGCACGAGGTCGATCAGATCCTGCAGTTCCCCGAGGCGATCGTCCACTGCCGCCGGCGGCGATGTGCCCGTGGCATCCGATGGCGATGCTTCCACCCTTTCTGCGGAAACCGACGGCACGACGGTCGGCTCAACCACCACGTAGCTCGTACCACCGACATAGTACGGATACCCGATCGTACGCCACGTCTCCGGCAAGGGCTTCTTGCCGTACCGCGGATGCCAGTAACGGCGCTCTCGCACCCGCGGCCGGACAGCCTTGGCACCCCGCGGCAAGGGCGGCTTCTTGCCGGCGTGCCCCGGCAGCTTGTCACCACCTGGCGGCCTCTGCCCAGGAACTCGAGCACCGGCAGGTTTAGGCGCTGGCCGCCCTCCCGACGGCGCGGGCTTGGGCGCCGCGGGCTTGGGTCCCGCTGGTTTGGGCCCCGCAGGCTTGGGCCCCGGAGGCGCCACCGCATGAGCCGGAAACACCAGAGCAACGATAGCCAGCATACCAGCCGGAATCAGCCATCGCCGCAACAAGAGTGAGGTCGACGTGTTCATGATGACTCCCTTTCCGCAGATAGGCCTTTCGATGTGTACCATCGACAGATTCGCACTGCACAACCCGTCCGATACTCTACCCCGCACCGGGTAAACAAGAAAGCAAAGGATTATCGGTACAACACCGCCCCCACTTACCCACACCTCGCTTGCCGAAACGCCGACGCCACGTCACGCGGACCGCCCGAACCCCATCTCTCCGATTAGGCCGACTTTCGCTATCAAGCCATATCCCAGCTTTGACGATACCAGAACGCAGATATGCAACGCGGTCACGGGGGCCGCATCCGATCGCCGCCGCTCCAACGTGCTCTAATCACAGGAAACAGCCAACAATGAAGCCGATTCATCAACGTGCGACATGGATCAGCATCATTCTGTTTGCGCTTCTCTCGGCACAGGGCTGTCCGCCACCGACCGCTCCTCCGACGGATACCACGGACACCACCGACATCAACACCGATAACACAGCCAACGATACGCTCACGACGCCTGAACACAATGCCGTGGAAAGCGCCCTGGCGGGCACGCAGTCCCTTTCGACGGCCAGTGGCACAGCGCAGAACGGTACTCGTTCCGAAGGATTGAGCGTTCAACTTCGTCCAGCCGCCACCGTCGGCATCTGCCCGACCGTTACGACACAGTTACAGCAAGCCCTATCGCTCGAATTCAGCGTCATGATCGATTACGGCACGGGCTGCACGCCGTACTACTGGCCGGACACAACCTTCGCGGGCAGCGCATCCGGCACAATCAGCCAGCAGGAAAAGACGCTCGCCCTGACGTTCAACGACCTGGCCTGTGACACGGACACGCTCAGCGGCACGGTCAACGCCGAGTGGGACCGAACCACGAGCGAAGTCCGCATCGACGGCGACTGGAACCTGACCTGGGCGTCGCCTGTAACAACCACCACGACTTCCGGAAGCGGCACCTGCACGTACGACCTGACGGACTACGTAACGTCGATTCCCGAGTTCTACGGAACCGTATCGGACACGCTCGCCACGGGCGCATGGACGATGACGGCAACGGATATCGTCATGTCGTTCTACAACACAGGCTCATACATCCCGTATAGCGGTACGCTCATGTTGGAAGGAACCGGCATCCGCACGATCATTGTACGATTCAACGCGTCGAGCCCGACAACCGGCGACGTGGAAGTCTCCATCACTGGCGCCGCCTTCATCACGATCAATCTGTGGACGTTCATCGGCGCGCCGACACCGTAGATGCCGAACTGGAAAGCCCGTTTAGGTGACGCGCCGGGGTTGGGACCGTGGGGTCAAGACCTCGGCGCCCTTTTTTTGCGCGGTCCGGTATAATTCGGCCACCATGCTCATAACCATTGCCATCCTCGCACTGGTCGTCATAGCCGAGCCCTCGTTGCCACCGGCCGGCATCGCACAAGTCGGCGTCACCTGCCCTGTCTGTCACCACAGCTTCGAAGCATTCGCGATCGAGGAAACCAACCAAGCCGCCGGCGTTGACCGCGACCTGTTCGCACGCGCGATTGGACCCCAGCCGGAATTCTATCGTGTCTCGACCTGCCCCGACTGCCTTTACAGCGGCTACCTGTCGGATTTCGCCGACGACGCCGTCGTGCCGCCCTTCGTCGTCGAACAGGTCCAGCAGGCTGGCCACCTCACGCGTCCACCGGGATTCACGCCGGACAGCGGCCCGCGCGACATCGATGCGTCCACCCGGTACGCCCTGGCCATCCAGTGCTACGAGTGGCGGCAGGCCAGCGATGAAGCGCTTGCCTGGCTGCACTTGCGCGCCTCGTGGGTCGTGCGCGACATGGCCGCCGTCGTACCGCGTGACGACCGGCTGGACCGGGTCATTCACTTTGCCCAGCGCTGGCGCCCCACGGGCACCCCCGACCGGAATCCCGCTGAGGACGAGCTGACGATGGTCACCGCCGCGGCCGTCGCGGCCGCCGAGGGGCGGTTCACCCGCTTCCAGGAGCCGTTTGTCCGATTCTTCATCGCCATGCTCCTGCGTCGCCACGGTGAGAATCGCCACGCCGCCACAAGACTCGAAGCCCTGGCGCAGGATCCCCTGCTGCCCGAACCCCTCTGCGCCGCCGCAACCCGGATGACCGACTCCATCGAGGCAGAGCAACGCCATCAACGCCAAGCCCTGTCCCACTTCGAACGGGCCCTGCTCGCCGAGGAGATCGCGCCAGCCAACCGCGCGGCGGCGGCCTACCTCGCCGCCGAACTCTGCCGGCGGCTCGGCCGTGAACGCGAAGCGATGCGGTGGTTTGATGGGGCGCTGGCCGACGAAAGCCTGCCGGCCGAACTGCGCCGCTGGGCCAACGAGCAGCGAACCGCAATCGCACGGCCCGAGCCCCAGTGAGGAAAACACCCCATCGGGCTCCCATCCCGAGAAACAGGATACGCCGCAACAGAAATAGCGACAGGGCATGGCAACCGTATGGCACAGCCCGCACCAACCCACGTGCTCTGGCCACCCGCTCGATTATTATCGGATACACGCACCGCAACCCCTCGCGCCACCCATTCACCGACGGACGATAACTGTCACGAACACACCGTGATCAGTGTGCGAATCGACGACGACACCGGCCAATCGCGCTCGCACCGCATTGACAATCAACGCTTCACCGGATACAAACGCATGAGAGAGTTGAGTCATTGCAGGTCATTCGTGGGGTTGTCAGGATGAGCACTCGAAACACCATTTCGCACAAGACGAACGACGGAGCCAGCGGGCGCAAGGTCTTCACTGTGGAGATGGCACAAGCCACGCTTCCGCTGGTGAGACGCATTGTCGCTGACATCGTCGAGCAACACAGCGCGCTCGTCCGCATCGAGAAGAGCTATCACGAGACGTTGCCGGACGGACCGTCCGAGTTGCTCGACTCCCTTCGCCACGACCGCCGCAAAGCGGCGTGCCGTCTCAACGAGTTGACGGATGAACTCGAGTTCATTGGGTGCGAAGTGCAGGATTTCGAGGCCGGGCTTATCGGCTATCCCTCCGTGCTGGACGGACGCGAAATCTACCTGTGCTGGCAGCCCGGCGAGGCAACGATCGTGTCCTGGCACGAGCGCTACGCCGGCCTGGGCGAGCGACAACCGCTGACCCATCACTGAGCGGCGTTCCTGGCTTCCCGGCGCAGCACGCACCCCCCACCACCGACGGTTCCGTCCGCGCAGACAATTACCACGTCAGAGAATCGAACTCGTGCGATGTGCCGTTGTGCATCAGGCAGCGAACAGTCCGCGCAGTCGCTCCAGGAATTGCACTCGCGCCGGATCGTCGCCGCAGAGGAGGTCGCAACAATAGAGGGCGCTCTCGCGCTTCGCGGTCGTACGGATCCTGGCGAGTACGCTGCGAATCCGGTCTACGCAGGCCTCGGCGTGGGGCGAAGCCGCCCCGGACGGCGTGTTGACGAGCACGACGTCGCTTTCGACAACGGCGTGGTATTCGGGCTGGAGCTGGACCCGGGCCGCGATCTCCGCGCCGAGTGGCGACGTGAAGAACCGCCCCATATGCCCCTCGGCAACCTCCATGCGCTCTTCGACACCTCCGGCCGTCCGCACGTGACTCTGGTGGCAGACGCCCTCGGCATCGTCCCAGCTCTCGCCCGGGAACAGACCGAACATCTCCGAGGCGAACTCGGCGGTGTCCTCCATCACTTGCATCAGCGAGACCGAGGCCTCGGCCGGCGAGCGAAACACGCACGCCAGGTCAGCGAGCTTCGGCATGACAAAGATGCGGTGATCGTAGGGGTAGGCATGGCGCAGGCACGGATCGGCGTCGGCCTCGATGACAACCGTGGCATACCGGTGCTTGCGGCGGACCCGAATCAGCGCCTCAGGCAAGACCTCGAAAACGCGATCCGGGGTATAACCGACGTACTGCACCGAGGCCATGCCCGCATGCTCGGCGGCATCCGCGAGCCGCACGGCTGACGTATGTCCATTCGTTTCCGAAGGATAGAGCCGCACCCAGTGGATGGGATCACCCAGCACCTCGCGCTGCAGAATCTGCGCTACGGTTGACTTGCCCGCCTGTCGCGGGCCGCTGACAAAAACAGTCGTGATGGGCATACCCGGCTCTCACACCCGACGTGACGCGGCATCGTCCGATAGACCTACATAATAACGGTATCCCGAAGGCCCCCCAGAAGCTAGTGCCAGTTTGAAAAAAACTCACTTTGTGCTGGGCATGGCCCCCGAGACGCCCCCGCCACAGCACCGGTCGCGCAAGTGCATACCCAGACGGTTGTTGCGTCCTGCCAGATCCCTTGCGGCCCGAACCGGCGTGCCAGCCACAGTGGCAGCCCGACCGGCCACGGGTATTCGCGGCTTTGGGCGAATCCGAGGTACAATGCTGCCGTACCCGGGCGGGGCCATCTCCGGCCGCCGGCCACAGACCCCTGGAGAGCTGATCCATGAAGGCACTGACGTTCGCGTTATTCTTCGGCAATCGCGGCTTCTTCCCGGAATCGCTGATCGCCCAGGCACGCCAGGAACTGCAGCACCGCGTAGCCGAGTTGGGCTATCAATCCCTGCTGATGGACCCGGGCGCCACGCCGTACGGTGCGGTTGAATCGGTCGAGGATGGCCGCACGTATGCCCGGTTCCTCGAAGCCAACCGCGGCAAGTTCGACGGCGTCATCCTCTGCCTGCCCAATTTCGGCGATGAGACCGGCGCCGTGGAGGCCCTGCGGGATGCCGGCGTGCCCATTCTGATTCAGGCCTATCCGGACGCGCTCGACGCAATGGGCTTCGCCAAGCGGCGCGACGCCTTCTGCGGCAAGTTCTCCATCATGGACGTCTTCGGCCAGTACGGCATCCCGTTCACCGCCTTTCCGCCGCATACGGTTCATCCGCAGTCCGACGACTTCGCCAGCCACCTGCGCGATTTCGCCCGCGTCTGTCGTGTCTACCGCGGCATGCGCCGCCTGGTCGTCGGCGCCCTCGGCGCCCGCACGACGCCGTTCAAGACTATCCGCTTCGACGAGCTTGCCCTCCAGCGCTACGGCATCACGACCGAGACATTCGATCTGTCGATGGTTATCCACCGCGTGCGCGCACTGGCCGACAATGACACACGTTGCCGTGACAAGGCGCAGTGCCTCCGCAACTACACGCGATGGACCGGCGTGCCGGACGCGTCCTTCAATACGCTCGTGAAGCTGGCCGTTGTCATCGATGCCATCGTCGAGGAATATCGACTGGACGCCCTCGCGGTGCGCTGCTGGCTGGAACTTGAGCAGGAACTCAAGGTGGCGCCGTGTGTCCTGCTGAGCGAGTTGAACGATCGTCTCGTTCCGACGGCTTGTGAGGTAGACGTCTGTAACGCCGTGGCCATGCACGCGCTGCACCTCGCGTCCGAACGGCCGGCGACGTGCCTCGATTGGAACAACAACTACGGCGACGAAGCGGACAAGTGCATCCTGTTTCACTGCGGGCCGGTTCCACAATCGCTCATGACCGGCAAGGGCCAGATCGTCGATCATCCGATGTTCGCCAAGGCCCTCGGTGCCGGCTGCGCCTGGGGCCCCAACGTTGGCCGCATCGCCCCCGGGGCGATGACCTATGCGAGCGCCAAGACCGAGAACGGCAAGCTGTATTTCTATCTTGACCAAGGCGAGATCACAGCGGACCCGATCGCGGAGGACTTCTTCGGCTGCGCCGGCGTAGTCCACATCGACAACCTCCAGCGCAAGCTCAACCGCATCGGCTACGCCGGCTTCCGCCACCATGTCAGCCTGACACCGGGCCATGTGGCGACCGCCGTACGTGAAGCGTTCACGCGGTACCTGCAATACGAGATGATCGAACTATGAGTCTCCTCGGCGTGGATGTCGGCACAACGGGCTGCAAGGCCGCCGCCTTCACCGGGAACGGCCAGTTGCTGGTGTTGGCGTATCGCGAGTATCGCTCATTCCAGGCCCAGAGCGGCCGCGCCGAACTCGACAGCCAGGCCGTCTGGGACGGTGTCCAGGCCGTGATACGGCAGGTCGCACAGGAGACCGCAAGCGATCCCGTCTCGGCGATGGCCGTCAGCTCGCTCGGCGAAGCGATGGTTCCCGTGACGCGCGATCGCGAACTGCTCGCCGCCAGCATCCTCTGCACCGACCCGCGCGGCGCCGAGACGATCGATCGGCTGCACGGGGCGTTCGACGATCACGCGTTCTATGCGATCAACCCCAACATCCTCGGACCCCAATACTCGCTCCCCAAGCTGCTCTGGCTGCGCGAACATCAGCCCGATGTCTTCGCACGCGCCGACTACTTCCTGCTCTGGGCAGACCTCGTCGCATTCATGCTCGGCTGCGATGCGACGGCGTGCAACTCGCTGGCCAACCGCACGCTCCTCTTCGACCTCGGGCGCAACGACTGGTCCGAACCGCTGTTGGCCTGGAGCGGTATCGAACGCGCGCAACTCGGGCGCGTTGTGGCCGGCGGCACTGTCCTGGGCACGATCAGCCGCGATGCCGCCGATGCACTCGGCTTGCCCACCAACGTGACAATCGTCGCCGGCGGACACGATCAATGCTGCAACGCGCTCGGCAGCGGCGTGATCGCGCCGGGCCAGGCGGTCTGCGGCATCGGCTCATTCGAATGTCTCACGCCGGTATACGGCCCGGTGCGCGAACCGCTCGATATGTTCGAACTCGGCTTGAACATCGAGCATCATGTGCTGCCCGATCGGTACGTGTCATTCATCTTCAATCAGGCCGGCACGCTCGTGAAGTGGTTCCGCGAGACGTTCGCCGCCGCCGACCAGCCGGCCGACGGGCAGGACGTCTACGCAATGCTCAACGCAGAGATGCCCGATGAGCCGACGCGGCTGCTGGTTCTGCCCTACTTCGAGGCGGCAATTTCCCCTCGCGTGGTCAGCGACGCCAGCGGAGTGATCGTGGGCCTCAAGACGCACACGACCCGTGGCGAGATCTTGAAGGCGATCATGGAGAGCGTCACGTATTACTTCGTGGACAGCATCGAGGCGTTGAAGGGGGTCGGCGCCGACACCACGCAGTTCATCGCGACCGGCGGCGGCGCCCGGTCGGACCGCTGGCTGCAGATCAAGGCCGATATCTTCGGCGTCCCCTTCATCCGCCCGAGCGTCACCGAAGCCGGCCTCGCCGGCGCCGCAATCCTCGCAGGTCTGGCCACGGACATGTTCAACTCACCGGAAGAAACCGTGGAACGTTTCGTTCGCCACGACCGCATCTTCGAGCCCGACACAGCCCGCAACCAAATCTACCGCGAACGCCTCGGGCAATACCGCGAGTTGCTGCCCGCGACGCACGGACTGTTGCGAAAGCTATGACCGGCTGGCCCATCACGCATTGCAGATTGTGGATTGTTGATATGTGATTTCCATTCAGCAATCGCAAATCAGCAATCTTCAATGAGTCCGGCGGGGGCTCGATGATAGCATGCAAAAGAACGCCGGCAGCCCTGGCGCGGGGATCTCAGTACCGTCACTCATCGCGCAGCACCGCCTGGGCATGTCGGGCGTGATGACCACGTAAGTCCCGTGCGTATTCGCGCAAGATCTTTTCGCCGACACCCTCATGGTCGCCGCACCGGTACAGCGCCCGCGCCAGAATCAACTCTCTGAGCGATTGGTCCCGCGACTCGTTGGGATCGCTCAGCGTAGCCACGCGCCGCGCCGCACTGATGTCGCCGACCGAGTAGCCGCGCATGCCCGGCCTGGCCAGCAGGTCGGCGAGAGGCTCGGCCGCAGCGGGATCACCAATCGTCTCCAGAGCCACCGCTACCGCGCGGTGGTGGGAGAACGCCGCGGAGGCATCGAGTTGTCTGACCTTCGCGAGGATCGGGTGTACGGCGCGCGGGTCGCGGGTCTTGCCCAATGCGACAATCAGGCTATCTACCGGACTGAGGCTCGCGCCGAACTGTCCGCCTCCCGTGAAGGACCAGCCGGCATCCCACTCGCTGTCCTGGAGCTCAGTGAGCAGCGTCTCGACTCCGGCGGCGTCACCCAGCATGCCCAGGATACGGGCGTGGAGCAGCCGGGTTTTGTCGTCGCGGGCCGAAGCATAGGCTTCGCGCAGCAGCGGCCGGGCGTCGTCCGGCTGAGCCAGGATCAGCCCGAGGTCCTGGCCCCCGTCACAGACGCCGGCCACCGCAGCAGCGATCTCCTCTTTGGATTTCGGGAAGTTGTCTTCGTCCTCCAGCACGGACGCCGGGAGGTTGCCCTTCTCGACAAGATGGTTTTGCAGGGACTTGATGTCGATCTCTCGCAGCGGTTGTCCGCATCGGATCGCCATAGCCGCCGCCGTGCCCGCCGCGTACCCCTGGTTTTGAATGTCCGGCTGCATTCGAAGGATGGGCATGGCATCGCGGTGGGCGCTGATGCCCAGCCCCGTCACCAGGATCCCCTCGATGCCCTCGGGAACAAGGGCTCGCAGCGGCGTGTAGGCGTGTACACCCTTCTTGTCAGGCGCCCGAATTGAAAACAGCGGATGGATCGTGAACCCATGCGTATCGAAGTTGCTGTAGCTCAGTCCGACCGTATCGGGATAGGTCCTGCCGTTGTACACGTCCAAGGGTGAGATCATGAAGTCACCCACGATGCGTCGCCGCTCGCGGGTGTCAACAATCTGGGCAAGGTCATACGTATCCCGAAACCGCTCCTTGGCCCCGACGAAGGCTCGCCACATGTCGATCATGTCGGTCTCGTCGGCCAGCAAGTAGTCAGTGTTGGTGTACGAGGCGCCGGGTGTGCGCGGCGGCAGACCTGTCCCCTGCACGGCCACATGCGACCCATCAGTCACAATGCACCGTGCCCCCGCCGCAGCCGCGATGTCCGCGTTGCCGGTCGAATCGATGACGACCTTGGCCAACACTACTCCGCGCTGCTCGGGCGTAGCGACGATCACGCCCTTGACGCGGTCTCCTTCGACGAAGGCGCCGCAGCCGAGCACGCCGTACCATACATCAGCACCGGCCTTGCGGAGTTCGCGGCGGTACCACTCCATCTTCCATTCGATGTTCCACCCCGGCGTGGCAGGCTCGTCCTGGCCACCCAGATCGGCCACGCCGCGGTCCACCTCGGCGGTGAAGCCCTCGCGAAAGCCCCAGTAGTATTTCCCGATAAGGCCCAGCGTACTCACGCCACCGAGCCCGTGAAGGTATTCGATGACCAGCGTTCGGGCGCCGTTGCGGGCGGCACCAATTCCGGCGGGCGCTCCTCCCGTTCCGCCCCCGACGACCACGACGTCGTACTCGCCCAGGACCGGCACCAGGCGCCCGCCCGCCGGCACGGTCGGCAGACCGGTTTGCGTGGGGCGGACGCCGTAGAGGAATTCACGCGTGTCGCCGCTGGCCGTGGCCGTGCCTTGCCGGCCAGCCACCGTAACGCCCTGCAGGTCTGCGGGCGCCGCGGCCGGCTTCTCGCTTGACGGGTCGATGTCGGCGTCCTCGACCGCCGCCCCGGCGATCCGCCGCCCCAGCGCGAGCATGGTCAAGGGCCTGAGCATCCGGCCGGCCGCTTGGCGCGAGACATCCGCGCAGCCACCGAGGACGTACATGCCGGCGCAATCCGCCGGGCGGAATACGTCAAGGTCGATCTTGTCCGCACCCGGCCAATCGCCGTCATGCTCCGCCCGGCCCTTCATCGCGTCAGGCGGAATGTGAAACAAAATCTCAGAAGCGGCTACCTGGTCCGGATGCCACGTCTTGTCCCGCGCGAGGTGATCCATCTCGGCGTAGGCGTTGTAGGAGTTGTCCGCGAGAGGAAGATCGAGCGTGTACTCATACGCCGGCTTTGTCACCTGCTCGCGCGGGCCAGTCCGCTCGATCTGCACGCGGCTGGGCATCTCGCGGCCTCGCATATTGTCCGCCCGCAGCAATTCACCTCCGACCACGATGCGCTTGAAGGTGTAGACGCCGGGCAGGAACGGATCGAAGCGGGCCCCGGCCAGCCGCGCGACCTGCCCGCGCTGGGTCGCATCAATCACGACCCGGGCCCGGACGGCCTGACGTCCCGACCGGTTTGTCATCACCACCCCGGCCAGCGAACCGTTGGCATCACACAGAACGTCTGTCACCCGGCAGCCATAAAGGAATTCTACCCCTGCGTCGATGAGCGCATGGTCAAGCGCTCGCTTGATCTGCATCGGCATGGGCGGTACGCGCGCCGCGTCGGGCTCTTCTGCGGCCTTCGCGGATTCGGCAGGCTCGACGATGATCTCCCCTAAAAGCATCCGATCGACGTGCAACGGTGCCCTGACTGTCAGACGCAAGTATTTCGCGGTCGCGTTAACCGGTGCCGTGATCGGAAAAGCGGGGCTCTCGAAACGGCCTTGTCCGAGTCGAGGGTTCCTGGTCTTGCTGATGTGTGACCAGGTTTCTCCGTTGCCGCTGGCGTCGAGGGTGATCTCCTCAATTTCGAAGTCCTTCGTGCGCTGGAATGCCATGACATGGAGCCTGCTCAGCGCCGCGGTCTCTCCCAGATCCAGGGTGATGGTCACCTCAGCCGGATACTGCACGCTTTCGGCCGAAGCGCTTGCGTACTTGCCATCATTCAGCCGTGAAGGGGGGTCGGTGTCCCGGTGGGGGTTGCTCGCCGGTCGATTCGTTTGGTAGGTAAAGGGCAAGCCCTTTCCGATCGTTTGCGGTTGCGGCGGCTCAGCGAACAGACGCTTGGCCAGCGGACCGACCGGCTCTTCACCGGGCTCCAGCCAGAGTTGATACGTGCCGCAAAGGTCTTCACCGAGGTACGGCCTCGGCGCAGCCAGGAACACCCGCGCGCCCTGCCGGGCCGCTTCGACAGCCGCGGCGACCCCGCCCGCGGTCCCGCCGGCCACAACGATATCGACGTCGTAGGCCACAGGAATCTGCCTTGCGGACTCGCGGACCATCCGTTCGGCACCCGTACTGACCGACGCGGCTGCGGCTAACACGCAAATAAGGATGCAATTCTTTGGCTGCATGATTCGTTCCTTGTAGCGACTCCGAAAAACGCCTTCACTCACGCTGCGAGTCCGTTGGCTGCTTCCCAAAGGGATACCCCATAGCATAATGCAACTGCCTGCCTACTTCAGCAACAGCAACGACTGCAGACGATCGATCAGCCCTGGCCGAGCCCAGGCTTCAGGCAGATACAGGCATGGAAGATCTGCCTCGGTTAACTCACGCATCATGTCACCCGCCCCCACCGCGTTGGTGCTGTGCACGACCGTGAGCGACGGCCTGCAGTCCGGATCGCAGTTCGTTATCCATCGCACGACGTGCAGACCGGTACCGTTGTTGGACGCGTCTGGTGCGAGGTAATCGTCGAGGTCGTGGTCCAGCATCACAATCTCATGGAGATCCCGCTCCATCAGACGGATCGCCTCGGACGCGGACTCCACGCCCGTCATATCATGGCCGGGATTGTTCCGTCGGATCGCTTGCTGCCGATCCGCATCGTCATCCAGCACAAGCACACGCATACCAGCGCTCCATGCCGATTCGACCGATCCCGGATCACCGCATCAGAAAACCATCACCCGAACGCATCGGTCAGGATCGCAATGACCTCCGGGGTGAGCTCGTCCCAGTCACGGCTGCCATCCTGATTGACGCTGCAGAAGTCGTTCAGCAGCATCACGCCCGTCACGCCGCCGAGCGCAAAGAGCCGCTTGGCGACGGGATCGGCCTCGGCGGCCTCGGCGTTGTAAAACGTCTTCGTCGGCCCGTCGTGCAGTTGCCGGTCGGCCGCAAACTTGACCGAGTTCGGGTTGGGGGTCGGCATCGGGGTGATGACCAGATCGCTCATCCGCTACTCCTTGCGAGAGAATCTTCCACCAGGACTCGGTGCCTCACCGGACCATCGCGTAAGCAGCCACGCCTACTCCGCCACGAGGTCGATCGGCGCGAATCGATCCACGTCGATCAGTCCGCGATCGGTCAGCTTGATCGCGCCGATCACCGACAGGCTCAGGAACGAGAGCGCCATGAACGGCCGACGCAGCCCGCAGCCGAGTTCGCGTGCCGCGGCACGCACCCGCCCGAGGCCGTCGGCCACCTCCCGGGCCGGCTGATCGCTCATCAGCCCGCCGATCGGCAGGGGCAGGTCCGCCAGCACCTTGCCGTCGGCAACGACACAGAGTCCGCCCCTGATCTTAACCAAATGAATCGCGGCCGCCAGGATGTCCGAATCCTCGATGCCGGCGACGATGAGATTGTGCGCGTCATGGGCCACGGTCGACGCCAGGGCCCCACGCCGCAGGCCAAGCCCCTTGACGAAGCCGAGCCCGACCCGGCCACTGGCCGCATGGCGCTCCACGACCGCGAGCTTGGCCAGGTCCCGTTGCGGATCGGCCACAAGACGCCCATCACGCACCGTCGGCGGCACGACGAGCTTGCGCGTGGCAAGCTGGTTCTCGATGAGTTCGATCACGTTGATACGGGCGCCGTCCGGCGCCGGAGCGGGAATCGCGAAGTCCTCGACGTCGAGCCAATGCGTGTTGATGCTGCCGCGCAAAAGCGGACGACCCGGCAGTTCGACGCGTTCGGCCACGCACACGCCGTCTTCCGCCGCCAGCCGGCCGCTCGACCAGACCTTGCGCACCCGGCAGTCCGTGAGGTTGTCGAGGGCCACGATCGACGCGCGATAACCCGGCGCAATCGCGCCAAGCCGGCGCAGGTTGCAGTATCGCGCCGGGCTCAGCGTCGCGAGCCGAAGCGCCAGCATCGGGTCGAGCCCGAGCTGAATCGCCCGCCGCACCATGCAGTCGATCTGCCCTTCGGAGAGCAGGTCGTCCACATGCTTGTCGTCCGTGCAGAACATGAACTGGGCGGCGTTCGCTGGCGTGACCAGACCGATGAGCGCGTCCAGGTTCCGGGCCGCCGTGCCCTCGCGAATCATGATGTGCATGCCGGCGCGCAGCTTGTCCATCGCCTCATCGGCCGTGGTGCATTCGTGATCGCTCTGGACACCGGATGCCGCGTAGGCCTGTAAATCCGCGCCGGCCAGCCCCGGAGCGTGGCCGTCGATCAGCCGGTTCTCGGCCACGCGAAGCTTGTCCAGCACGTCCGCCCGGCCGCCGATTACACCGGGGTAGTCCATGATCTCAGCCAGCCCGAGCACCCACGGATCCGCCAGAAACGGCAGCAGATCCACCGCCCCCAACTCGGCGCCGGAACTCTCCCACTGCGACGCCGGAACACACGAACTGAGCATCACGTACACCTGGATCGGCGCGTACTTGCTCGACCGCAGAACGTAGCGGATGCCTTCGGCGCCCATCACGTTGGCGAGTTCGTGCGGATCCGCGATGACCGCCACCGTGCCGTGCGTAACGACGGTCCGGGCGAACTCCGCCACGCTGAGCATGCTCGATTCGATGTGCACGTGCGCGTCAACGAAACCCGGGCAGAGGATCAAGCCCGTGCAGTTGATGACCTCAACCCCGTTGAACGGCCCGCCGACCGCCGCGATGTGTTGCTCGGCGATGGCCACATCGGTGTTCTGGATCTCATGCGTACACACGTTGACCACGCGCCCGCCTCGCAGCACGAGATCGGCCTTCTCACGCCCCGCCGCCACCGCCACCAGTCGATCGAGTTTCATCGCCTTTTCACCTCGCGGCCCGCATGCTCATTGAATTGTAGGCCCGCGGGCCGTCTGAGCACGCCCCGCCGGCGCAAAAAACGAGGCGCCGCGAAGGGCGCCTCGATACGGACCAGCAACTTGTCGCACGCCATTGCGTGCGTCACGACCGCGGATGCG
Source organism: Phycisphaerae bacterium (assembly GCA_016928855.1). Lineage (GTDB taxonomy): Bacteria > Planctomycetota > Phycisphaerae > UBA1845 > PWPN01 > JAFGKA01. The sequence goes on along the minus strand of JAFGKA010000057.1, from coordinate 3,650 downwards.
CCTCGTCGTAGGCATCCTTCAAACGTTGCGTCGTCACCTGCGTGTAGACCTGCGTCGTGGACAACGACTGGTGCCCGAGCAACTCTTGCACGCTGCGCAGATCCGCGCCGTTGTTGAGCATATGCGTGGCAAAGGTGTGCCGCAGGGTATGCGGGCTGATGGACGGATCCATGCCGCATTGCAGCAGGTACTTGTCGAGTTTGCGCCGGACGCTTCGCGTGCTGAGCCGCCGGCCGTGCTTGTTCACGAACAGCGCCTCGGCATCGTGGTCAGGCGATTGCTGATTGCCCTTGCGCATCTCCAGATAGCGGCGGATCGAATCAAGGGCGGCTTTCGAGATCGGGGTGACCCGTTCCTTCCGGCCCTTGCCTCGCACGTGAAGTGCCTCGCCCAGGGTATCCACGTCGTCAATGTTGAGCGCCACGAGTTCGCTGACGCGCACACCGGTGGAGTACATCGTCTCGAGCATGGCTCGATCCCGTGCACCCAGGACGGTCGTCGCGTCCGGCGTCTCGAGCAACTGCGTAACCTGCGACAGCTCGAGGAATTTCGGCAGGCGCTTCTCCTGCTTCGGCGTGCGGATCGTTGCCACCGGATTGGCGGAAAGATACGATCGCTTCAGGCAGAACTTGTAGAAGCTGCGCAACGTGGCCAGTTTCCGCGCGGTCGTGGACTTCGAGTATTCCTGCTCTTTCAGGAATGCCAGGAATGTCCGCACGTCGTCCGTTTCGACGCTGAGCAGCGTCTCGCGTGACAACGTGGCCGCGACGGCTGCCGACGCCGTAGGCGCCGTGGCCACCGCCGTCCCTCCGCCCGCACTCGGATACGCCGCTTCCGTCCCCGCACCAACGCCGTGTCCCGTCCTGATCAGGAACTCGACGTATTGGTGTAAATCGGCGGCGTAGCACTTGGCCGTATGCGGGGAGAAGTGCCTTTCGTACCGCAGGTAATTCAAGAACTCTTCAATCAATGGGTTTTCCGTCATGATTGCGGACACACCAGCGGCGAACGGTAACAATCCTTCTCAACCTGGCTCGAGACGACCTACCCCACATCCGAGCAGGGCCTCCGTCATGTGGTTGTAGTCTCGAGTTCCATCTCAAGCCGGCGACCCATCTGGTAACTCAGCACCGCCGCATCGAACCAATCGAAGTCGCTGCCTGGGTCAGAGGCCATCGACGCAAAGGCGGCAATGATGTCGGGCTCGCGTCCCGACCGATACCGAAACACATACCGATGATGTCCCTTTACCAGAGACAATTGCCGGGTCGTATTCATGGAGTCGCCTCCTTCATGGCGACATACCCGCCGATCAGGCGATGCTGTTCCTGCTCCATCAACTCGAAAATCGTGCTGTAGCAGCAGAAACGCATGTAGCACTCCTGGCTGGCCAGGTACTTCCGCCAGCCCATGGGGCTCTGCTCGGCGTCGCGCTGGCGGCCGTAAGCTTCAACCTTGCCCACGACCGAATGATGCGCGGCGTTGAACGTACGCTGCACCTGTGCCCACGGCCGCAGGGCCTCCTCCCCGAGCCCGTCCGTCGCAAACGGACGCGCCTGCCGGGAGGTCGTCACAGGGTCGAAACCCCGATCTCGCGGTCGCGGCCCATACAACTGAGCGGCCATTCCAACGACCGGCGGCGAGTAGGGGTCGTATTCTTCGATCGCAAAGACCAGAATCGCGTCGGCCCCGAGTTGCTCACAAATCTCCAACGCATGAGCCGGGGACTCGACGACCTCGCGACCCTGACGGGCCAGCACGGCCATTACCCGGTTCACCCCCACCACGTTGATTGACGACACCTGCGACAGTTCGCTGGCCATCCAGTCGCCGACCCGCACGGGATCCACATGCGGCGAACCGCTGAAATTCAACGCGGGCGCCACGGCGACAACCAACGGCCGGGAGTACGGAGCCACCAGTTCCACCGCAGGGACACTGGGCTCAGCACAACCCACGAGCGCAAAACTCATCAGCCCGACAGCCAGAGCCACCGAGTCTCCTCGCGAGAGGACACCCGCGCAACCTCCGGCGCGTGGAACGGCTTGTCGGACTCCAGCTCTGATCATCCTTGATCTACCTCACACTCCATTGTCTGTCCGGCTTCGCCCAGGCGGCGCCGCTCCGCGGCCACCTTGGAGCCTAGTCAGTCGGCATTTTTTCGGGTCCGGCAGGGCCGGTCCCGGTATTCTTCGTCTATTTGGGGCAGCCTCTTGAGACATCAGAAAGACCAACAGCCCATATTCACCGACCCTCGTCGCTAACCGGGCCCCCAAGGCCTCGGCGTAGCGCCAGATGCTCCCACACCTGGTCGCTCGGAGCCGATTCGTCGCGAATCCCTGCCGGTGGCGGACGTACGGACCAGATATTTTCGGACCCACTACGAACGCTGCTGTAATAGACCCGGCCGTCCTTCGCCCATCTCGGGCCGTAATTCGCCTGTTGGCCCTCTGTCAGACGGATCGGCTGGCTGCCGTCAACATCAATTACCCATAAATCTGCGGCCCCCCCCATCGCGTTTTCGCTCTTGCCGGCGGTTGAACCGCCGACCGCGCAAAAAACGATCCGCTGGCCGTCCGGCGAGAATGCCGGCAGGATGTATGCCTCGGTCGAGCTGGCGGCCACCTCGGTCGGAAAACGCGGCTCGCCGTCCACGAGACGCAACGTCCACACACTGAACCATTGTTGTCCACGCTGTCGCGCCCGTTGATATACAATTAATTCATCCACGGGCGACCATTGCGGATACAGGCCGTAGCCAATGAACTTTCGCGTGCCCGGCTGGCGCAGGTCCAGAAGCCACAATTCCCACTGTCCGGATTGCGGATTCAGGCTCGAGTACGCGAGGCGCTGGCCGTCCGGCGCCCAGGTCGGCCGAACCTCTTCCGCGGGCGAATCCGTCAGTTGCGTCGCGCCCTGACCGTCGACTCCGATCATCCAGATGTCGAAGTTCCCAGCCCGGTTGCTCGCGAACGCCAGGCGTGCGCCATCGGGCGAAAACTCCGGCTGGATGTCCGCCGCAGACCCCGACGTCACCTGCGTCACGGCCGAACCGCCGGCCGTCTTGATGTACAGATCCGGCTCGCGGGTGTGCCGGGTCGAGGCAAACGCCAGGAGCTTGCCCGTTGGATCCATCGCCGGGTCGAAGTCGGCACCTTCGGTGGCACGTGTGTGCTGAACCAGCGACTGCGCCGGGCCCGCCTCAAACGGGATTTCCTCGCGATTCGGGAACTCGCCGAAAAGACCAACCGGCTGGCTCTGCGTCGCCGATTGCGTTGAGACGGCCGGCTGCGCCGGAAGACTCGGGTCGGACTCGGATGAGGACGCCTGCCCGCCAACCAATTGGGATTCCTTGGCCTGTTGTGACCACGACGCACAACCGGCCGTAGCCCCAAGGAGCCCGCCGGCGGCAACGAGAGCGACCCCGGTGACAACGCACAACGCCTGACGCACTCTGGTCATCCTCAATCCTTTTCCGCAACGAACGGTGAACCGCAGACGATTTATCGGCACCAGGATCTGGCGGGTTAAGCTCTCCGTCCCGCGAGTCGTTTGGACTCTGTCCGATAATCCGTGATTGTTTATCGACCCAGTGGCGATGGTGTCTTCACGCGTTTATCGGTGCGACGTGAAAAACAACCGGCGGACCG
>JAFGKA010000435.1 GCA_016928855.1 Phycisphaerae bacterium | reverse complement strand
TCCGCCAACCCCAGCCGCTCCAGCTCGGCCAGCACCTTGCCAATCTGCGCGTCGGCGTAGGCGGCCGCAGCATAATAAGCCTGAATCAACTTCCGGGTCATCTCGTCCGACAGCGGGCCGGACTGCGGAACATCCATGTAGCCGCGAAGCTCACCCCAGTCTGTCAACGCCAGCTCGGGCACGTCCTTGGGCGGATTCGGGTTGTCCGGCAGGCGGATGCTCTCCAGCGGAAACATCTCGAAGTACTTCTTCGGCGCCACGAACGGCAGGTGCGGCTTGTAGAACCCGACCGCCAGGAAGAATGGCTTGTCCTTCACCTCGCGCAGCACCTCGACTGCCTTGTCCGCCGTCTCGCCGTCGCGCAGAGCGTTGTCGGCCACGTCGGGCGACTCCCACGCCGGGCCCTTCACACGCTTCGCCTCGTCAAGCTTCCGAAGGAGTCCCGGGTCGCCGTAGTTCTTGTTCTTCGGAAACCACGCCGGCACGCTCCAGGACGGCGGGTCGTCAAATCCGCTGTGGAAGATCTTGCTGAGCGACTGCGTGTGGTAGCCGTTGTTCTTGAAGCACTGCCCCAGCGTCACGACATCCGGGATGTTCTTGCGAAAATGGGTCTTGAGGTCCCAGACCTTCGTCGTGTCCGGCCGGCAGCCGGTCATCAGCGACGTGCGCGACGGACTGCAGACCGCCTGCTGGCAATAGGCCCGGTTGAAGACAACGCCGCGACTGGCCAGCCGGTCCAGATTCGGCGTGCGCGCCAGCTTGTCGCCGTAGCAACCGATCTGCGGCCGCAGGTCATCGACGGCGATCATGAGGACGTTAAGTTTCTCAGCAGCCTGCGCCGGCGATGTGACGAACGGCGAGCCGAGCAGGAGGCCGAAAGCCATGACAAAAGAGAGTACCCAACCGCGCATGACACACTCCTTGTTCCGAAGTCCACGAGCTCACCGCCGAACTCGCGAAGGAAGCATCTCCGATGTTCGCCTGGAGATCAACTGCCCCGGGGGCAGCAAGGGTATTGTGGCATTACGGAGATCCCCCTGCAATCCCCGTAACGCCTTGTTCCGATGCAGCGTGCCGTCAGTCTCGTAGTCGGGCTTCGAACAACGCAAAGGTCCCGTCCCGATCCATGTCGGCACAGCGCAGGATCCGGCCTTTGGTGCCCTTAAACCGGTAACTCAGGTCCCAATCGACCTCGGGGCAATCCACCACTTCCCAGGTCGCCAGCGACGGATCGACCAGGGCAGCGATATCGCCCAGGTCGTAGAAGCCCTTCTTCGGGCTTTGATACCATTCCTGCTCCCGACGAAACTCGTGCAGGAATTGCCCCAACGGGCTGTAATCCACCCATCGCGCCGACTGCTCCATCGGGCAGGTCAGATGCGCACCGGTGTCAAACAGCACAAAGGAGAGGTTGGAATGAAACACGATGCGTGTGGCCCGCACGTCGCCGATGACGTTGAAGTTCCAGCAGCGTTTCGGCCACTCGGTACGGAAGTGCCAGAAGACGACGATGCGCTCGGCGATGCGCGGCTCCGCGAGGTACGCCGACGCGATATCTGTCGCCGCGCCCAGGCCGATGACCCACAACGGATCCTCGGGCGTCGAAGCCATGGCCTTGTCGATGATGAAGTTGACACCCTCGGACTCCGACGGTTCGAACTGATAGCGCATCGGCGGCGAACCGTGTTTGATCGGAAAGCGTCCGGCAAGCCCGGCCTTGTCGCAAATCGTCTCGATCATACGGGCGGAAGTCTCGATACTGGCCGGGCCCGCGCCGGGATTCTCGTTGTCGTAGTTCGCAGCGACGAAACCCTCGATCTCGAAACGATCCGGGCACTGCAGCGCCAGGGCAATCGCCCAGACATCATCGATCTCGTTCCGCGCGTCCGTGTCGATAACGACACGCAGCTTCTGATCCTTCGGCGGAATCGTGGGCACCCGCCGCCTCCGTGCATCGAGCCTCTTGAACGCCGCGCGCCGCAGACCGTAGTCATCGCCCGTGGTGGTGAGCGCATGGCAATCCTCGCCCGCCGGCACCGTCGTCGACACGGATTCCGAATCAGTCGCAACACCGAACGCGGCCAGCAAACAGAGCAGATGAACGCACATGACCTACCTTCTCATCCATGAACCGCAGGCCAGCCGTCAAGCCCGCACGGGAAGCATCGTCGAAGTTCGGGTGGAGATCAACCGCCGCAGAAGGAATCATCGCAACAGCTCCCGCATGGCCGACATCAGAATGGATTCCACCCCGGGTGCCACGCGCGAGACCGGCCCTGTCTCGTAGCCGCCCTGCTCGTAGGCCACGGCCGTGCCGATATAGCCCGGGCCGTAGTCGCCGTAGCCGGCCACGCACACAAACGCCTCCGGGCTCATCTTCTGTGCCGCAAGTTGGTATTCGACGAACGGCTCGCCGGGCAGGTGCAATATCTTCGCCTCGCCGACGTGAAGACAAGTCAGGTCGATCACGGCGCCCTCCTCTTCGCAGCGTCGCACCCAGACGAGGTTGCGTGCGGCGCGAATCCGAAGAGGCACGTCGAGGCCTTCATCATCCAGCTCCTTCAAAAACGACGTTTCGGTCCACCCTTCGCGGAGCGGTACGCGGACGGTGCGAACCTTCCACTGTACGTCCGCCGACGCAATCGGATACTTCTCCTGGGCCTCCCACGCGCGCGTCATGCCGTCGGCCAGACGCGCGGCGAAATCGAACCGTCGAGGCGGCGATCCGCCGTCGTTGTACTTGCCAGTCGCGACGTTGCCTGCGGCGCCCGTAAAATAGACGTGTAGCGCATCGGGAATGGTGGATTGACGCAGCCCTCGGGCCAGGCCCACGAAGTCCGCGTTGATTGCCCCGCGCCGATAGAAACTCTGGGGGTGGCAGGCGTAGTACATCAATGAGGCAACGGGCCGATCGTTGTCCCAGAAACTGACAAGCCGCACGTAGGGGTCGATCAGACCTTCCTCCGCGGCGCGGATCTCAGGGTCTTCGCACCAGCTCAAGCGCTCGCATTTGAGTGTGCCGTCCGGTGCGAGAAGGCGTCGACTCGATGCGACCTTGTCGACCTTGGCCATGCCGATGCCGAGAGTCGTCACCGTTTGAGGCTCGCGAAGGCATGCACGGATCGCCCGAGCCGCTCTCGCCAATGCTTCATGGTCAAACGCCGGGTCGTACATCCGACCACTTAGCCCCCGGGCGGCGAGAAGCGCCTCCACCTGTACATCAGACCCCGGCGCCTCGTGCTGGTGCACCACCTGCAGGGCCACATGGTCAGGTGTCGTACCGGCTGCCTCCGCCAGGGCAGAGCGCCACGTGTCGTAACTGTCGTTGGCGATGCCAATCCAGTCCACCGCACACAGAACGATGGGCTTGGGCTTCACAAGCAACACCACGCCCCGGGCGGTCAGGGGATCCACAACGCGCTTGGCCTTTGGCACGATGCCGAAGAACAGCGGTGAGCCGAGCGGCGGCGTGACGTCGGCCTGGAAAGTGGCAACGGAAAGCGGCTCAGCACAGGCTGTCATCGTCGGAATCGCCGCAGCGTATAGTACGACCCAGCAGGTCACCATTCGCAAGGCCTTCATCATCGAACCTCCGTATGAAGAGACGCGATGCCCTGACGGCAGCGTCCCAGGACACCGGCACTCTGCAATTGTAGGCGGTACACGAATGTCGCCCACTCCGGCACTTCGATGCCGTGAGCATTCGGCGTCAACACGCGACCGCCGCGCTGAATGGGCCAATCACAGCGCGATGAACGTCAATCGTTGCCTCGTGCGGACGCCATGTCAGTTCAACGAGGTTGGCCGGCTGTCCTGCTTCAAGTGACCCGCCGGTCACGTGGTTACGCATGATCGCTTCGGGCTGCCGTGTGGCCAGGTTTACTGCCTCCGTCAGGGTCAGACCCGCATCAGCCACGGCCCGACCGATCAGAAGAGGCATACTCGCCGCAGAGCCGGCCAGGTACGGGGTGCCCGGAATCGTGATTCTGCCGTCCGCCGTCAGTTCGACCTCCGATCCGTGGTGCGAATATCGCCCCGGAGGCATCCCGGCCAACTCGTTTGCGTCCGTCACCAGAACACTGCGCGCCAGCGTCTTAGCCCTCAACATGCAACGCAGCGCCGCCGCAGGCAGGTGATGGCCGTCGGCGATGAAGCTCGCCCAGAGCCGATCCTCACCAAGTTGCTGCCAGATGTAGTTACCGTGGAGCCGAGGCAGCATCGCGTCGGCTCCATTGCCGAGATGCGTGCTGATGCGGGCGCCGGCGACAACAGCCTCCTCCAGCGATTCGGCATCCGCCCGATGATGCCCCAGCCCGACAACGACGCCCTGTGCAGAGACATGCCGGATCAACTCGATCCCGCCCGGTCGTTCCGGCGCGAGGGTGAGCATGACAACCCTGCCGCGGCTGGCCGTCTGCAGGCGTTCATAGTCGGCGATGCTCGGATCACGAACATACTGGCGCCGATGGGCGCCGCGCGGTCCGTCGTCCGGATGAATGAACGGACCCTCGATGTGAATGCCCGGACACATCGCCGCGGCCAGCGGAGACCGCTCCATGGCCTCGGCAATCACTGACAGTTGATGCGTGAGGACATCCAAGTCCGCGGAGACCACCGTCGGGAGAAGACGCGTCACGCCGGTCTTCAGCACGGCGCGGGCGATGAATTCTACGTCCTCGATACAAAGCTGCGGAGCTGCGAAGCTCCGACCCATGGAACCGTTGACCTGCAGATCGAAAAAGCCCGACACGATCCACCGCTCGGTCCCGTCAGGCTCATCCAGCGCATCGGCAGACTTGACGCTCTGGATCAAACCGTCGACCACTTCGATCTGAGTGGGCGAACCGTCCGGAAACAGCCGCCCGGACAAGACCATGGGCCGTTCGGCGGAACGCATATCAGAATCCGCCTTTCATCAGGTCCGTCCTATGCTCGTAGACCTTGGCAAACGCATCTGCGAGCAGCTCGACGTACGCCTCGTCGCCAAGCAGGATCGAATGAGGCATAAAGATGGCCCGCTGGCTGCATGCTTGCTCGGTCGCAGGACAGCGCTGCACATACTGGCTCCAATCAGGGAACTTCTCTACGCCGAAGGCAAACGCTCGGTGTCCCAAAGCCTCCTGCATGTCCGCGAAGGCCGGATTGCTGTAGTTCGCCCAGCCGTAGCCGATCGTCGCGGGCACGCCTTCCGCCTGCAACGCCTTGATCACCACGTCACGAGAGATGCCGTCCCAGCCTTCGCCGGTGAACGTCAGAATCACGATGGATAGGCACCGCTGTGTCGCATCCGCCCGCAGTCTCCGGACGCGTATGCCGGGAATACCGGCCAGCTTCGCCAGGAGCGCATCGTAGTTGCGTTCTCTCGTCCGACACTGCGAAGCGAGTCTTCGAAGCTGATGGCGAAGCACGGCACCCTGGAACTCGCCCATGCGATTGTTATGCCCCATGCGCAGGTGCTCATACCACAAGCCCGTCCTCGAGCGGCCGCAATTGCGGTAGGACCAGATCAACTCGGCGATGCGGTCATCCTGTGTGGCGCAGGCTCCTCCCTCGCCGGCCGTCATCACCTTCTTGGCCTGAAAGCTGTATATGCCCGCGTCGCCTATGCCACCGGCGGCCCGGTCGCCTTCGAGGATTGAACCGGTAGCCTGGGCGGCGTCTTCGATCACCGCGAGTCCGCGCTTCCGCGCGATCGCCAGAATGGCATCCATGTCGCAGATCTCGCCGCCAAGGTGCACGACCAGAATCGCGCGGGTCTTTGGGGTAATGGCTTCCTCGATGCGCGCCGGATCGATGTTGTATGTATCGGGATCGATATCGACGTATACCGGCAGCGCACAGAGGCTGAACACGGCCGAGGACGTGGCGATAAACGTGTAGCCCGTGGTGATGACCTCATCGCCGGGGCCGACGCCGCACGCCTTGAGCGCAAGCTCGAGCGCGCACGTGCCGGTCGGAACCGCGTAGCAATGTTTGACGAAATGCGCGGCCGCGAACTCGCGCTCGAACTGCTCGACCTCCGAGATATCCGCCGAAGTCGTCCCGTCCGGCGTCGGACCGCCGCCGTAAGCGTAGAGCCACCACTTGCCGCTGTTGAGAACGCGATTCAGGGCGTCCGCCTCACCCGTATCGTAGACGGGCCAGTCCGGTACCGCGCGGGTCACCGCCTTGCTTCCACCAAGCAGTGCAAGCTTACTCATAGATCATCGTCCTTCTGCGACACTACCTCGTTCGGGATATCCGTTCGCTCCGCACGGAGAAGCATACACGAGCCGTTCCGGCCCGACGAGTCACGCCTCGCCGGTTGGCGGCTCGCGACCACCTCGCCAGGCCATCAGACCACCGATCACGACCGCGAGGCCGCCCAGCACGAGATTCAACTCGGTCAGGAGGCGTCCATGGATCCACGGATAGATCGCCAGCATCATCAAACCGATGAAAACGACACAAATGCCGACGACCCGGAACGGCGAGATCACCGCATCGTCGCCCGTCGGCACGGGCGGTGCATCCTCGGTCAACCCGCCAATGGGCGTCGCCAGTCGCTGAAAGAAATCCCTCGTCCGCTCGCGATTCCGCTCGCCCGTCCGGCCGAATCGGCTCACGGCAACAATCGGACCGAGCGTAGCCAGGCACGTGCAGACGAGGATCAGGTTCTCCCGCTTCCAGCCGGCACCGAGGAAGACGAAGGCATCCGGCGCCCACCAGAACAGAACGACCCCCACGACGCTGCCCGTCAGGAAGCCTGCCAGCGCAGCCGCATTCGTCGCCCGCTTCCAGACCAGGCCCAGCAGCATCGGAATCGCAACCGGCGCGGCCATGGTGCTGAACAGCGTCACCATGTTCCGGAACTGTTTCTCGCCGCTTCCGCCAGCCAGCAACAGCGCCAGGCCAAGCGAACCGAGACCGACGAGCACAGTCGTGATCCGCCCGACGAGCAACAACTCGCGCTGCGATGCACCCGAACGGATGTAGCGGCGATACACGTCGGACGTCAGCACGTTCGCACAGACATTGTAGTCACTGCTGAGCATCGACATGGTCGCAGAGAACATGGCCGCGACCATGAGCCCGAACATACCCGCGGGCAGCAGCCGGGCACAGAGCAGAGGATAAACCTGAGCCTCATCGGTGAGCGTCCCCAAGAAGCTCCGCGCCGCCATGGCCGGGAAGAACATCACCGGCGGACCGATGATGTTCAGGATGACGACGAGCCAGCCCACTTTGCGCGCTTCCTTCTCATTAGCTACGCAGTAGTAGCGTTGAACGAGGGGCCAGTGCAGTGCGCTGTAGCAGAGAGATGACAGGACGACGGACGAACCCACATAGACCCAGTTGAACTCGGACGCGGTCAAATGAAAGAAGCCCGCGGGCGCGTCGCGAATAATGCTCGCCAGGCCGCCCGCCTCGATGATCGACAGGGGCAGTATGACGATGATCGCGCCCGTCAACACGACAAACTGCACGAAGTCGGTCACGATAACGGCCCATAGCCCCCCCATGAACGTATACGACAGGATGATCAGGCCGGATGCGATCATGCTCGTTGTCACATCGATATCCAGGCCAACGGCCAGGAACGTCCCGACCGCGATCAACTTGAGGGCATCATCGAACAGACGGACCACCACACCATGCCAGGCGAACGATTGGCGCAAGATGGGGCTGTATCTCGACTCGAGATACTCTACCGGGCTGTCGATGCGTGCGCGTCGCCAGCGAGCCGAGAAGAACGTCACGCTGACCAGAGTAGCGGGCACGCTGACCCAGAACAGCGTCACGCCCACCCACCCGTATTTGTACGCCAGGGCCGAGTAGAAGATGAAAGCGAAGGCGCTGAAGCTGGACATGTAGAACGACGTGCCGCTCAGCCACCAGGGAACGCGATTCGCGCCGCTGAAATAGTCTTTCATGCCGCGCATGAAGCGAAAGAAGTACGCGCCGATCGCCAGCATCAGGACAAAGTAGCCGGTCAGGATGAAGTAGTCCGGCCCCTTCAGAATGGTTGCCGCCAGCATCGTCACGGCGAATACTCCTGCCGGGCCCAAAACGCCTGCCCAGCGCCGCTTGATCCTCGTCGAGAAGGCAGCGCAACGTATCTCATTCCCCACGCCATGTCCACCGCCTCACGCAACGCAGACACGCACAACGCAAGACGTGCTCGCTGCCAAGAACAGCCCCTGTCGTCCGGACCGCTATCATTTCAAAGACAGACCCGCTACGATCTCGGCGGCAATCGTGGATGGACCCCAACGCAACCGGAAGACCGTATGCAGGAAATCGCCCTTTTCACTGCCGTCGCCTGTCTGGGCATACTGGTGCAATCCTTCGTCGGTTTCGGGGGGGCACTGACCGCCGTACCGCTGTTCGCCCTCTTCCTGTCGCCAAAGGAGGCGATCCCGACATACAACCTGGTCATGATCCTGATCGACCTCTGGCTGGTATTCGAGGCCCGGCGGCATATCCAATGGGGCCGAGTCGGCAGGCTGTTGCTGGGCGGCTTCATCGGCGTTCCGATCGGTGCCTGTGGCCTCAAGTACCTCTCGACCGATATCCTCAACCTGGCCATCGGCATCATGACTTCCGTGTTCGCGGTCTTCTTTCTCCTGAAAATCAAGATCCGCATGAACGACACCACCGGCACACAGGTCGGCGTGGGCCTGCTGAGCGGCTTCCTCGGGGGCAGTATCGCCCAGGCTGGGCCGCCGGTCGTGATCTACGGTCTTGCCCGCAACTGGGACAAGAACGCATTCCGGGCGACGTTGCTGGCCCATTTCGCGTGCCTGCGGCTCCTGGCCATCGCAACCTACGGGGGACTCGGCCTGTTCACCGTGAAAAGCCTGACTACGTTCGCCGTGGCGATCGTGCCGGCATTCCTTGCCTCAATGTGCGGAGTGCGGTTCAAGGACAGGGCCAGCGAAACCTTCTTTCGGCAAGTGATTCTCGTCGTGGTCGTCGCGGTTGGTGCGGTAAACATCGCCCGGTCGCTGTGGCCCCGGTAAGCCGACCACGGTGAGCGCGGCATAAAATGCTGTGTTTCTCTCCCGGCTGATGAAGGACCAGACATGCAGAACGTAACCGCGAACAAGCCAGCGGCGGCGCTCAGGTGGCCGCGTCGCGCTGTTTCGTCACTGTTTCGCGCCGGCTCGGCAAGCGTATTCGTCGCCATAACAGCTTCTCTCGCCGCCGGACAGGTCGGTCCCAATGACACTGTCAAGGCTCGGCTGCCCTCGGTCCAACAGATGGCGGAGGCCCAAACGGATGTCTGGGGCGAAGCCGCCGCACGCCTTCCCGACGGCGCGAGCTATACGTTCTTCCGGGATCTGTTGCCGCCCTTGCTGTATGTCAACACGGACTTTCGCTATTACCCGCTGATGCTGAGCGCGCCGCGAAGCGACCAGAAGGCCAGGCTGGTCAGCAACGGCAGCGCCGTGAATCCGCGTGCGAACGAAACGAGAATGTGGTCCGAGCTTGGCACGCCGGTCACCTTCCACGTTGGTAAGAGCGATGAGCCCTTCGGCCATGATTTCCCCCACCTGGACGGTCCGCGATATCTGGACGGATACCTGCCTGTCGTGCAGATGAGCTACCCTCATAATGGGATCATCTACCGAGAAGAGGCATTTGCGCCCGTCGAACCACCGTACGCCCAGCGAGGGACCCTGATGGTACGTTTCACGGGCTCCGGTCCCGCGCCGAGCCGCGTGCGCGCCCGCATCCGGTCGGATGAAAACCTGCATGCCGAAGCCGACACCATTCGAGACGAAGCCGGCAACGTCGTCGACCCGGATTCCGAATCAGTCGCAACACCGAACGCGGCCAGCAAGCAGAGCAGACGAACACACATTACCTACCTTCTCATCCATGAACCGCAGGCCAGCCGTCAAGCCTGCGCGAGAAGCGTCATCGAAGTTCGGGCGGAGATCAACTGCCGCGGGCGAGCCCATCACGGGAGTGACTGTGTGCTACCCCAAAGACTGGAGCAGGAGACCGCAGGTGAACCGATTTGCCACCGATCGGACCCTTCATCTGCAATCACCTCGCCCAACAGTTGATGAGGCCGGAAAGCGTGCGAGCCGACTCTTCAAGATCGCGTCTGAGCCGTTCGTTCAAACCGGCAGCAAGTCTTGACGGCCCGCGAGTTCCAGCCGCAGAGCGCACTCCTGTACCTGCCCCCGGACGATGCCGAAGCGACGCCACCGATCCGCCCTGGCCACGCGGCCGTTTCCCGTTTCAGCAGAGAACGGGACCATCGGTAGTATCGTTCTCCAGCAGGCTGAAGATCTCGTCGCTGCTGACAATCTTGATACCCGCGGCCGCGAGGGCGGCGATGGCCTGGTCGGGCTGATCGAAGCGGAAGACCATCACGCCGCGCGTGCCGCACTTCAAGGTAAATGCGTAGAGATACGCAACGTTGGCCTCGGTCTTCTCAAGGGCCGCCAGGATGTCTGCCAGCCCGCCGGGACGATCCGACACTTCAACGGCGACCACCGGAGTCACCTTGACCACGCAGCCGGCCGCCTCCAGCACGGCCTTGGCCCGCTGCCAGTCACGCACGATCAGCCGCAGGATGCCGAACTGCTGCGTATCGGCGAGCGAGAGCGTCAGGATGTTGATGCCCGCCTCGGCGAGCACCCGGCAAGGCGTGATCAGGTGCCCGGGGCGATTCTCCAGGAAGATGGACAGTTGTTGCAGTGTCATGGCTACAGGCTCCTCCGATCGATCACCCTCTTGGCCTTACCCTCGCTCCGCTCGATGGTATGCGGCTCCACAAGCCGAATGATCGCGCGCAGCCCGACGGTCTTCTCGATCGCGGCGGCCAACTGGGTCTGCAAGTCTTCCATTGCCGAGATCTGGTCGCTGAGCAACTCCGGGGTGACCTCGACCTCCACCGCGAGTTCATCGAGGCCCTTGTGTCGCGTGAGAATGATCTGGTAGTGTGGAAGCGTACCAGCGATGCCCATGAGCGCGGTCTCGATCTGCGAGGGGAACAGATTGACCCCGCGAATAATGAACATGTCGTCGCTGCGCCGCGCGATGCGATGAATCCGCCGAAGGGTGCGGCCGCAGGCGCACGGCTCGGGGATGATGCAGGTGATATCCCGCGTGCGATAGCGGACCATCGGCATGGCCTGCTTGCTCAAGGTGGTGAGAACCAACTCGCCCTCCCGGCCATCGGGGCACGGCTCGCCCGTGCGCGGGTCGACAATCTCGACCAGGAAGTGATCATCGAAGATATGCAGCCCGTTCTGGCAGGGACATTCGATTCCCACGCCCGGGCCGATGATCTCGGACAAGCCGTAGATGTCGTACGCCTTGATGCCGCTTTCGGCCTCAATGTGCTGCCGAAGACCTTCCGTCCACGGCTCCGCCCCGAATACGCCGACCTTGCATTTGAGCTGCCGAATATCCACGCCAAGCTCGGCCGCCCGCTCGACCAGGTGCACGAAATAGCTGGGCGTGCAGCAGATCGCGGTAACCCCGAAATCCCTCATGACCATGATCTGGCGATCGGTGTTGCCGCCGGAAACGGGGATCACGGTCGCGCCGAGCGCTTCGGCGCCGTAGTGGGCGCCCAGCCCGCCGGTGAACAGGCCGTAGCCGTACGCGTTCTGGATGACGTCGCCACGATGCAGTCCGCAGGCGGCGAAGCACCGCACCATCACCTCCGCCCAGACGGCAAGGTCCTCCTTCGTGTACGCGACGACGATGGGCTTGCCTGTGGTCCCGCTGGACGCATGCAGTCGGACGATGTCGCTCATCGGGCTGGCGAACAACCCGAAGGGATAGGTGTCGCGCAGGTCACTCTTCTGGGTAAAAGGAAGCCGCTGCACGTCTTCGAGCCCGGCGAGGCACTCGGGGGTCAAGTCGCGCTCCTGCATCCGTTGGCGAAACAGGGGCACATGCTCATAGGCCCGCCGGACCACGCCGCGCAGCCGGTGCAGTTGCAGCGCGCGTAGCTGAGCCACCGGGAGGTAGTCCGGCGCGCTGGCGGGGTGAAAACCGCCCGGCGAGTCGTTCCACTGTTCCTCCATACCACCCTCCTCTGGGTGTACCGCTCCGTCCCGCCCGGCGACGCGCTCGAACGCCACGTTCCGCCGCAAGCGAATCCCGCCTTTCCACTGACCCTCAGGCCTCCGACCCGGCGCCGCACCCGAGCGAGAAGGCCTTGAGGTTGGTGTCCCAATGCTTCTCCGGCAAGCTCGCCCGGATCGCCGCGGTCCAGCACGCCTGGGGAATGCTCACGTGCCGGCTCAACACGCCCAGCAATGCCATATTCAGGGCCTTCTTGCTGGGCAAGATCGCTTCAGGCAGGTCGCACGGAGCAATCAGCCGCCCCCCTGGCCGGAGTCGGGTGCGATTCAACTCGACCTGGTCGGCGGCTATCACCACGAGGTAATCGGCCGCACCGCCCGGGATCATCGGACTGAGCACCTCTCGGCCGATGCGCACGTCGCTGAAGACCGACCCGCCGCGCTGGCTCATACCGTGTAGCTCGCTCTTCTTGACGTCAAGCCCGGCGCGAAAGGCCGCATCCGCCAGAACATCCGAGGCCTTGATAACCCCTTGGCCCCCCAGGCCGGAAATCGTGATGTTAGTAACACCGCCGCCCGGTATCTCGTTCGAGCGGTCGAGTTCTGCCTCGCCGGAGTATGTCCCGGTGTCCTGTTCCGCCGAGGAGCTGCACTGCGGGGCGCATTCCGAAGCGCGCCCGGTCTGTGCCGCGCGCTCATAGTCGCGGAGCCTGGCGGCAACCAGCAAGCAGGGCCGCCGCACAAGGATCACCGTCAACGCACGGCCGGCCAGGCTCCGCTGCAGCAACGCGGCGAAGCCTTCGCGATCCGTGGTCGGATCGACCACACGCACGTCAACGATGCCCAGTGCGCGGATAAGGTCCTCGAAGCACACCCGGCCGGAGGGCTGGTGATCGAGCCGACGTCCCGTCCCGGGATGCTCCTGCAGGCCGGTCATCGCCGTCGTCATGTTGTCGAGGATCAGCACCACGTGCCCGGTCGGCGGCGGGTTGTACACCATCTCCACCAGCCCGGTGATGCCACTATGCACAAACGTGCTGTCGCCGATCACGCTGACAACGCGGGCAGCCTGTTCCGGTGGAAGAGTATGCCGCAGCCCCAACCCGACGCCGATGCTGGCGCCCATACAGGTCTGGCTGTCCATGGCCTCAAACGGCGGCAGGGCCCCGAGCGTGTAACAGCCGATGTCGCCCGAGACGATGCAGTCGAGCTGCCGCAGCGTCTCGAACACCACTCGATGCGGGCATCCCGGACACAGCGCCGGTGGCTTACCAACGGGCGGCGCCGGCTCGGGCGAGAGGTCACCGGCCAGGATCCGGCGGACCCGGCCGACGTTCAGCTCGCCGAAGCGGTACATCTCTGGCTTACCGTCGACGCGAATCCCCGCGGTCCGCATCTGTTCGAGCAGATACGGGTCACCTTCCTCGATTGCCAGGCAGCGGCTTACTCCAGCCGCGAATTCCCGCAGGCGCGCGATCGGCAGTGGATAGGTCATCCCCAGCTTGAGGATGCTCGCGCCGGCAACGCCCTCGGCACCGGGTCCACCCGCCGCCTCACGCACATGCAGGCTCGTCACATTGGACGTCACGATCCCAAGTTCGCCGGCGCCGCTGAAAACCCGGTTGAGTACAACGGGCTCGGGACCAACCGCCGCGGATGACTTATTTACGTCAGTTCCCCCGCGCGCGCGTGCATCGTTCCACGTCGCCGTCTCATTCCATTCCGCAATCTCGGCCAGCTTCGCCCGCAGCCGACGATGGGCCGGACGCGCGTGGGCGGGGATCATCACCCGTGCAGGAATGTCCCGCTCGAACGCCGGCGGAGGCGGAGGCGCCATTCGCCGCTCGGGTCGAACGATGCTCTTACAGTGGCACACCCGCGTGGTCATCCGAAGCATGACGGGGATCTGCCAATGTTCGGAAATCTCGAAGGCCGCGAGCGTGAAGTCGTAGGCTTCCTGCGAGTCGGCGGGTTCGAGCATGGGCACGCCCGCCGCCACGGCGTATCGTCGGTTGTCCTGTTCGTTCTGGCTGGAAGCAGCACCGGGATCATCCGCGCTGACCAGCACCAGCGCGCCGCTGATCCCGCTGTAGGCGATGGTGAACAACGGGTCTGCGGCCACGTTCACGCCGACGTGCTTCATCGTAACGAGGGCCCGGCCGTGGGCATACGTTGCGCCCATGCCGACCTCCAACGCCACCTTCTCGTTGGGCGCCCACTGGGCACGGCCGCCGAATGCGCTAAGCTGTTCCAGAATCTCGGTGGAAGGCGTGCCGGGATAGCCGGTCCCCAAGACGACGCCGGCGGCCAGCGCCGCGCGGGCGACGGCTTCATTGCCACTGAGCAGCACGGGCGCGTTCATGCCCGGCCCTCCTGGGGCAGTGCCGTGAGCAGCCAGTCCGGTGGCCGAATCGGCTTGCCGGCGGCATCGGAAATCGCGTGAACCGTGTACCCGCGAGCAATCCGCCGGGCAGCAGGTGCACAATCTGCGCGGCTCTGTTCGCTTGGGGCGTGGACGATCTCAACGTCGAACCGCAGCCGGGCCTTGCCACAGAACGCGGCTCGGGTGGTCATCTCCAGCAGGTCGTCATACCGGGCACGGCCGAAATATTCCACGTGCGCTTCAATCAGCGGCAGCAACACGCCACGCGCTTCCATCTCCGCGTAAGGAACGCCGGCGGCGCGAAGAAGCTCGGTCCGTCCGCACTCGAACCACTCCAGGGCACGGGAGTTATAGAACGTCCCCATCTGGTCAGTTTCACTGTACCGCACGCGCAGATGAATCCGGTGTTCGGCCAGGTGCGTTTGTTTCGAGATCATCCCCGACTCCCTGCGAAGTCGAGACAGTATCGCAGATCCCGTAGTCATCCGCAACATTGCGCGCGGGCGCGTCCGATCGCGGAAGAGCTGAACTGGACATCCAGAACAGGACGGCCAACGCCGTACGACACTCGATGTGTGGGCCCGCGCCAATGAATGCGCGTCATCGCGCGGGCTCCAGCAGCGGCACGCATTCGTGCACGCTGCCGCGGGCGATGGTGAAGAAGTTCCTTCCGTCGGCCTTGGCAAAACGCCCGTTGCCTTTTGCCAGATTCGCTGCAGCGGATAAAACTGCGCGAGTGGTCCACGCGCGGGGAAGAATTCGGCGGGCGATGATGGAGGGCTCTGGCCTACCCCGTGGCCTGGCCCTGATCGAAGGTGCGTTTCCACCCCGGCCGAGTGACTGGGGCAGCGCCGCCGGGAGGCGGCTCGACCAGTTTGCCGTACAGGTCGGGCCGGCGGGCGGGGATATACCTCTGCCGTCCCGAGGCCTGCTGGAGCTTCTCATCCGTCAGCAGGCCGACGACAACATCGTCGCCGAGGGTGGTACAAAGCTCCTGGATCTCACCGAACGGGTCGATGATCATCGCCAGGCCCGGCTTGATCGTGTCGTGATCCACGCCGACCGGGTTGCTGAACACACCGTACACACCATTCTCGAAGCAGCGAGTGGGTATGAACTTCTTGAGCCACTCCAGGCCCTTGGGGCCCAGGAACTCCATCCGCAGCCGGACCGGGTCGCGGTCACGGTTGTCCCAGAGGGCCTTGTCCACCGGCCCGCGCCCGGGCATCAGGGAGGGCAGGCAACCCGTCACGTGCGGCATGAAGATGACTTCGGCACCCATCAGGGCCGTGATGCGCGCGTTCTCGCACAGGTTGTTATCGTAGCAGATCAGAAAACCCACCTTTGCGCCGCACAGGTCGATCACATTGTAGCCGCCGCCGGGGGCGAGGTGTGGGCTGATGAACGGGTGCAGCTTGGAGAACTTGGTGATGTACCCGTCCGGGGAGACGGTGACGTAGGTGTTGTAGAGCTTCCCCTCGGCCGCCTCGACGAGCCCGGCCATGACGACGGCCGAGTACTCGGCCGCGATGTCGATCAGCCGGCGCGTGGACGGCCCGTCCGGCACGGCCTCGGCCAGGTCGGCCATCTGTTGCCGGTCGAGCGTTTGAAGGAAGGTATAGCCGCTGATGGAACACTCGTGGAAACTGACGATCTCGGCACCCTGGTCAACCGCCCGGCGGGTCAGTTCGGCAATGCGAGCGAGGTTGTACTCCTTGTCGTTGTCGCGAGCCTCGAACTGGGCCGCACCGACGCGAATGTCACGCATGAGACATCTCCTCGTCCCTTGACTTCGAGCCGGACACTATAGCGTACTGCTCAGAACGAGCAACTGCAGATTCTCCCGGTTCAATGAGGCATGACCAATTCTTGTAGATGGCGCGAATAAAAAGGCGGCGAATCCTGGGTGGTTGCATGAGACGCCCTCGATATCGACGCCCTGACTGACGGTTCCGACTTCGGGGCATTCGGCCACGAACAGGTCGCCCTCCTTGTGAAGTACCGCCGTCAACGTTTGTGTCATAACATATCCTCCCCTATGAATATCCTCACCGCCACACCCGGAGGCAAACCAGGAAAGGGAGATCGGTTCAAACTGAGAGGCGACCGGCCGAAGTTTGAACGGCTCGTAAATGCAGGAAACCGCCAGACTTCCGGCACCTTCCCGTGAGCGACACGATGCGGCTTGTGGTATCTTTGGCGACTCAGTACTGCTGACCGACCGCTTTGCACCCCAAGCATTTCGCGCAGCTAAACACGTAGAAGCTGGCGACGTCGTGCCACCACAGCTCCGCCCCCTCCGGACGCTCGGCACAGATGTTGTCGTCATCGATCTGACCCACGAAGTGCATCGGCTGTCCGCAGCACTCGGGCACATCTTCACCTTGAATCCACAGGGGTATCCGGAAGCGTTTCCGCTCCTCCTCGGTCGCTTTGCGGATCACCTTGATAGTCCCCGAATCATGCTGCCTCTGGCAGTACAGCATTTCGAAATCGTCCAGCCACGCGATCTCCGGGGGCGCATCACTGAACTCGATGACGAGTGCCTCTTCTCGTTCAGCGAGAACATGGAACCGATCATCCTCGACCGTGATGAACGGCCCGCCAAGCTCACCTTCCGATCGTGGAATCAACGCTTTCATGGGAACTCCGATCTGCGCCCGCCCTTTACGGTTCGTAAACCCAGTCACCTCCCCGGCGAGCTTGAGCCGGGCTCTCGAAGGCTCCGAGTGTAAGCCCCGCCCGCACACGAAGAAAGTCTTCCGTTCGTCGGCGGAAGGTTAAGCTTCTCGTTTGTCCAAGCCGTTGATCAGGCCGGAGAGCATCTTGGCGATTTCTTCGAGGGCGGCACGCAGTTCGCTGTGCTGTCCTTCGTCGATGAACCGTCTGCGCCGAGCAATCTCCAGCAGCGGAACGCACTCCTGCGCCGAACCGCGGGCGATGGTGAAGAAGTTCTTTCGGTCGGCCTTCGTGAACCGCCCGTTGCCCTCGGCGAGGTTGGTCGCGATGGAAAGGGCGGCTCGGTTCAGTTGATCGACAAGAAAGTAGTAGCCTCGCGGGAAACCTTCAGTCAAAGACGCGACATGGTCGGCCAGATCGACCGACTTCTGGTAAACGTGCAGGTTCTCGAACAGGAAAGCCATCGCCAACCCCAAAGACTTGAACAGGAGAACAGGTGAGCAG